>JAUOZS010000001.1:4210000-4359474 GCA_032334055.1 Selenomonadales bacterium 4137-cl
TAAGAAGTGAGCCGGATAGCCAAAGCCTTTTTTCTCATGGCGCTAGACGCAGTGATTGTAATGGCAACGCCGTACTTATCCCTATACGTTAGATTCGAGGGCAGTGTCGAAGTAAAGTATTTGCTAACAATGCTGGGCTTTTTGCCGTTCATTGTCCTCGTTCGACTCGCAACTTTTTATATATTCGGGTTGTATAATCGCTTGTGGCGGTATGCGAGCATCAACGAACTGGTCGCGATTATCATGGCTGTTACGGCAAGCTCGGTTGTATTAACTGTTGTGATGTACTGGTCAGATTCAGGCATACCTCGTTCAAGCTATTTACTTACATGGTTATTCAATATCGCCCTCATCGGTGGCAGCCGGCTGGGAGTTCGCATCCTCTATCATATCCGCCAGCGCCAGGCCAGCCGCAGCGTCAACGTGCTGATCGTCGGCGCGGGCGACGCTGGGGCGATGATCGCCCGTGAAATCCAGCAGCGGGTATATGACGACAAAAAAGTCATCGGCTTTATCGATGACGATTTAGGCAAGCATAGTCAGATGCTGTACGGGGCAAAGGTGCTGGGGACGCGGGACGACATCACCAGGATCGTGGTCGACTGCCAGGTGCAGGAAATAGTAATTGCGATGCCATCGATCGGCGGTCGCCTGCTGCGGCAAATTATGAAAGAGTGCAAAAAGACAAACTGCACTATCAAAGTCGTTCCCGGCCTGTACGAGCTTATTGACGGTAAGGCGTCGATCGACCAACTGCGCAATGTTGACCTAGAGGATCTATTGCGCCGCGAGCCGGTGCGGCTTGACTTGGATGAGATCGCAAACTATCTTGCCGGCAAGAGGGTGCTGGTCACGGGGGCGGGCGGCTCGGTGGGGTCGGAGTTGTGCCGCCAGATCGCCAAGATAGGACCGCAAAGTCTGATACTTGTGGGGAAAGGCGAAAACAGCATTTACGAGATCGACCGCGAACTGCGAGGGAAATACCCAACTTTGCCGTTAAAACCACTAATCGCCGATATTAGGGATGCAAACCGCATTAATAACATATTTGATACATACAAACCGGAAGTAGTGTTTCACGCCGCAGCCCACAAGCATGTACCCCTGATGGAAATGCAACCCGAAGAAGCAGTCAACAACAACGTGTTTGGCACCAAGGCGGTCGCAGAGGCCGCCGAACGACACGGCACGGCGATATTCGTGATGATTTCGACCGACAAAGCGGTCAACCCGACAAGCATTATGGGGGCTAGTAAACGCCTGGCCGAACTGGTTGTTAACAATTTAAGTAAAAGCAGCAAAACAAAGTTTATCGCCGTGAGGTTCGGCAACGTGCTAGGCAGCCGAGGCAGCGTCATTCCGCTGTTCCGTCAGCAGATAGCGGCCGGCGGCCCGGTGACTGTCACCCACCCGGAAATGACGCGCTACTTCATGACTATCCCGGAGGCAGCCCAGTTAGTTCTGCAGGCGGGAGCGATCGCCCAGGGCGGAGAGGTATTCGTCCTCGATATGGGCGACCCTGTAAGAATAGTCGATCTGGCCCGAGACCTCATCGAGTTGTCGGGGTTCATCCCTGAGACGGAAATCCCGATCGTCTTCACCGGCATAAGGCCGGGGGAAAAACTGTTCGAGGAACTGCTGACTGCCGAAGAGGGCACGATGGCGAGCAGGCATGAAAAAATCTATGTCGCCAACCTGAGACCGATCAGCAAGGACAAGCTTAACCGAGGAATAAATAAACTCAAGACGCTTGCGGCAGCGGAAGATATCATCAACGTCCTGGAAGAACTCGTACCCTATTACCGGGAGGCTAGAAGCGTCCATGGCATTAAGACCGCAACAGATAAACAAAGGGAGAAGGAATACGGTGAAACAAGCGGACGAAACCAATCGGCAGCCCAGTGATCATGCCGCCCAGCTAAAAGAAAAAATAGTCACCAGAACAGCGAGAGTTGGCGTCATCGGCCTCGGCTACGTGGGACTGCCACTGGCGGTCGAAAAAGGCAAGGTCGGTTTCGAGGTGATAGGTTTCGACCGCAGCGCCAAACGGGTCGCCCAAGTCAACGCCGGCGAAAACTATATCAAAGACGTGAAGGACGAAGAACTTAAAGCGCTGGTTGTTAATAAGAAACTGGTGGCGACAGAAGACTTCGCCAGGCTGAAAGAGGTCGACGTCATCGTAATATGCGTACCGACCCCGCTTACAATCACCCGCGATCCGGACATCTCCTATATCGTCAACGTCACCAACGCCATTGCCAAGCACCTACGGAACGGTCAGTTAGTGACTCTAGAAAGCACCACCTACCCCGGCACGACATCGGAAGTCATCCTGCCTGAGCTGGCCGCCGACGACAAAGAGGTCGGCAAGGACTTTTTTCTGGCCTTCTCACCAGAACGGGTGGACCCGGGCAACAAGCGCTACACTACCCAGAACACCTCTAAGGTGGTCGGAGGGATAACGCCGGCATGTCTCGACGTTGCCGCCACTTTCTACCGCCAGACCATCTCCCACGTGGTGCCTGTATCTTCGACCGAAGTCGCGGAAATGACAAAGGTATTCGAGAATACATATCGAGCGGTGAACATCGCGCTGGTAAACGAGCTGATGCTGCTGTGCGACCGGATGGGCATCGACATATGGGAGGTCGTAGAGGCGGCCGGCACCAAGCCGTTCGGCATTCAGACCTTCTATCCCGGGCCTGGCGTGGGCGGCCACTGCATACCGATTGATCCGTTCTACCTGACATGGAAAGCCAGAGAATTCGATTTCCATACACGGTTTATTGAGCTGGCGGGAGAAATCAATATCCAGGCTTCATATCACGTTATCGACAAGGTCATCCGGGTGCTAAGCGGCAGCCACAAATCACTGGCGGGCGCGAAGATTCTCATACTGGGCGTGGCCTACAAGAAAGACATCGAAGACTACCGCGAGTCACCAGCGATGAAGATCATCGACCTGTTGCTCAAGCGACAAGCCTTGGTTCAGTATCATGACCCTTACGTGCCGGAACTGCAGACGCACGATCCCTATACTTGGAGCATGCAGGGCAGCCAACTGACTCCTGAAATTCTAGCACAGGCAGATTGCGTCGTCATCACAACGGATCATACCAACATCGATTACGACTATGTCGCCGAATACGCCAAGCTGATCGTCGACACCAGGAACGCTTGTCAAAAGGTGAGCGCCGAGTATAAGCACAAAATAACCAAAATTTAGGAGAAATAATGAAAATACATGGTTTTGGACTTATCGGCTGCGGCCGCATCGCCAAAAACCACCTGCAAGCGATATCTTCCCATAAATATGCCAGGCTTGCGGCGGTCTGCGACATCGACGCGGGCAGGCTGGCGGAAGTAAAGGAACAATACGGCAGCACGGCCTACATTGACTACCGTGAGATGATCAAAGACCCGAAGATCGAGATAGTCAACATCTGCACCCCCAGCGGCCTGCATGCGAAAATGGCGATTGAGGCCATGAACGCCGGCAAGCACGTACTGGTGGAAAAGCCGATGGCTATGTCGCTACATGAAGCAAACGCGATGATCGATGCGGCGGATCAGAACGGTGTGAAGCTTGGGGTGGTACACCAGAACAGGTTCAATAAAGCAATCGTCAAAGTGCGTCAAGCATTGGAAGAAGGCCGTTTCGGCAAACTGACCCACGGTGCGTTGACCGTGAGGTGGCACCGGGACAAGAACTATTACGACCAGGCCCCCTGGCGGGGTACCTGGGCCCAGGACGGCGGCTGCCTGATGAACCAGTCAATCCACAACATCGACCTGCTGCAGTGGATGATGGGACCGGTGGAATCGGTATTCGCCTATACTGCTACCAACGCGCGCGAAATAGAGGGCGAGGACGCCGCGGTGGCTGTGCTGAGATTCAAGAACGGCGCGTTCGCCACGATCGAAGCCTCCACCACCGTCTATCCCCGCAACCTGGAAGAAACACTGCACATTTTCGGCACGACCGGCACGGCCGGCGTAGGCGGAGTGGCAGTCAACAAAATCGAAGCATGGCGGTTCGAAGGCGTGGACGAAGCCGCCGTGCTCACCGACCAGGACAAGGAACCGCCTAACGTATACGGCTTCGGCCATTACGACATCATCAAGGACTTCATCGACGCGGTAGATGGCGGACGCCAACCTGCCGTTCCCGGCGCGGAAGGGTGCAAGGCGCTGGAAATTATCCTCGCCATCTACCATTCAGTAAAATATCGGGAGGAAGTAAAGCTGCCGCTGACGGAAAAGTTCATGATAGGGGTGGGCTTATGATCAATCACATCGATCCCAAGGCCCGACTTGGCCAGGGAGTGATGGTCGGCTACTTTTCCGTAATTGGGAAAGACGTTCAGGTGGGCGACAACGTCACCATCGGCAACAACGTCACTATCTGGGATGGCACGGTAATCGGCGACAACGTCCAGATCGGCGACGGCAGCGTCATCGGCAAGCAGCCGAAGCCCAGCAAAACGAGCACCGTAAAATACGAAGACGTCCTGCCGCCACTCGTCATCGGCGCCAACACTACGATCGGCGCCAACGCCGTAATCTACGCGGGCGCCACTATCGGCGAAAACGCCCTGATTGCCGATCTTGCATCGGTGCGGGAAAACTGCAAAATCGGCAACTTCGTCGTCGTCGGCCGCGGCGTCGCGGTGGAAAACAAAACGACCATCGGCGAATATACAAAAATCCAGACGGGCGCATACATCACCGCCTACATGGACATCGAAGACCATGTCTTCATCGCCCCGATGGTCACCTTCACCAATGACAACTTCATGGGCCGCACGAAAGAACGGTTCAAATTCATAAAGGGAGCCACCGTAAAACGCGGCGCCCGCGTCGGCGGCGGCTCGATAATCCTCCCTGGGGTGGTAATCGGCGAAGAAAGCTTTGTCGCCGCCGGAGCACTAGTCACCAAAGACACTGGGGAGCGGAAAGTCGTTATCGGCCTACCGGCCAAAGAAACGCGTACCGTGCCCGGCCGCGAACTGCTGGAAAACCAGGAGGACAAGAAATGAACTCCGCGCGGGAAATCCCTTTTATCGACCTAAAAACCCAGCAAGAGAGGATCAAAGCCGAGCTTGACGGCAGAATCGCCGCCGTGCTTGAGCACGGTCAGTACATAATGGGACCGGAAGTCTACGAACTCGAGAAAAAACTGGCCGAATACACTGGCGCTAAACACTGCATTACGGTTGCCAACGGCACCGACGCCTTGTTGATCGCCATGATGGCGCTCGACATCAAGACCGGCGATGAAGTGATTACCACCCCTTTTACCTTCGCCGCGACAGCCGAGATGATCGTATTTATCGGCGCCATACCCGTATATGTGGATATCGACCCTCGGACCTACAACATCGACGCGAATCTCATTGAGGCGGCAATCACGCCCCGCACCAAGGCAATCATTCCGGTAAGTCTGTTCGGTCAATGCGCCGACATGGATGCCATCAACGACATCGCAGAAAAGCATGGCCTCGCCGTCATCGAAGACGCCGCCCAAAGCTTCGGCGCCACTTACAAGGGGCGCAAGTCGTGTAACCTGTCCACCATCGCCTGCACAAGTTTCTTCCCTTCCAAGCCGCTCGGTTGTTACGGCGACGGTGGCGCATGCTTCACCAGCGATGACAACCTAGCGAAGAAAATGCAACAAATCCGGCTTCATGGTCAGGACAACCGGTATCATCACGTTCGCATCGGCATGAACAGCCGCCTTGATACTCTTCAGGCGGCAGTATTGCTCGCCAAGCTTACCGTCTTCGAACAGGAGACGGAGATGCGGCGGAATATTGCCGGAAAGTACGGGAATTTGCTGGGCCTCGCAAATGTTGTCGTACCGTTTGTCGAATCATTCAATACCTCAGTTTACGCCCAATACTCGATACTCGTAAACGCAAGAGACGCTATGCAGCAAGAGTTAAAGCAAGCGGGGATTCCGACTGCTGTTCACTATCCCGTGCCACTCCATCTCCAGCCTGCTTTTGCGGAATTTGGTAAGTCCCAGCACACCTTACCGGTAACCGAAAGTATCGCGAAGAGGATAGTGAGTTTGCCTATGCATCCCCATCTTGACGATAAGGCAATGGGTAATATTACGAATTGCATAACGAAATTTGCGCGGCAGTTTTCTACTTTGAATGCAGGAAAATAGCAATAAAAATCGAAATGTGTTAAATGAGTAAAAAAATTACTCGTTTTACGCGTTTCTTTTTTATGGTTATTGGGAGAACATCATGCTTGATTCAATCATTACCTCGAAAACACGCATCAAAATGCTACTGAGGTTCTTTCTTGATTCCGACCGTTCCGCCTATCTCAGAGAGTTGGCAAAAGAACTTGGCGAATCGTCTAATGCGGTGCGAGTTGAACTAAATCATCTCAGCAAAGCACATCTGATTGAATGCGTTTCTGAAGGACATACGAAGTGCTACAGGGCGAACAAAGACCATCCGCTGTTTTTTGATTTGCATAACATTGTCCGTAAAACTCTCGGCATCGACAAACTGTTAGAGCATATAGTGACAAGACTCGGAGACGTTAAGGTCGGCTTAGTAACTGGGGATTACGCCCGCGGGATTGATAGCGGCATCATCGATCTTTTACTCGTCGGCAATATTGACCGCGTCTATCTCGACGAACTTGTTCGCAAGGCCGAAAGATACCTAAGCAACAGAAAGATTCGCTGTTTGTGCCTTAGTGAGGAAGAGTTTCCCCGGTTTCTTGACAGAATCAGACGAGAAAAAGGGATATTGGAGATATACCGGAGTGATGCATAGCCGGGGGTCTCTTTTTTAAGGAGGATGGCTTTGAATCTTAAGCACAAAAAGATACTTGTGACCGGGGCGGACGGTTTTATCGGCTCACACTTGACCGAAGAACTGGTACGCCAGGGGCGCGATGTTCGAGCGTTCACCCTATATAACTCTTTTAACTCCTGGGGGTGGCTTGACAGTTTTCCGCGAGATATAAAAAATAGCATGGAAATTTTCGCCGGGGATATCCGTGATCCTCACGGGGTAAAGCAAGCTGCCAAAGGCTGTGATCTTATACTTCACCTGGCTGCCCTGATTGCTATTCCATACTCTTATCATTCCCCCGATACGTACATTGACACAAATATCAAAGGGACGCTTAACGTCCTGCAGGCAGCAAGGGAGCTAGCCATTGAAAAAGTTGTCCACACATCAACAAGTGAGGTCTACGGCACGGCAAAGTTTGTGCCTATTACCGAAGAGCATCCGCTTCAGGGGCAGTCTCCCTACTCGGCGACAAAGATCGCGGCTGATCAGTTGGCAATATCCTTCTACAATTCCTTCAGTACACCAGTGGCAATTATCAGGCCCTTTAATACCTATGGACCGCGCCAGTCGGCCAGGGCTATTATCCCGACCGTCATAACCCAAATTGCCAGCGGTGCTCGTCGTCTAAAGCTCGGTGCTTTGCATCCCACCAGGGATTTCAACTATGTAAAAGATACGGTACGTGGTTTCATTGCCATAGCCGAAAATGATTCTTCTGTAGGAGAGGTCATTAATATCGGCAGCAATTATGAAGTAGCGATAGGTGAAACCGTACAAACGATTGCCGAAGTTATGGGTGCCGAGATAGAAGTAGAAACAGAAGCAATAAGGCTGCGGCCAGAAAAAAGTGAGGTTGAACGCCTCTGGGCGGACAACGGAAAGGCCAAAACATTACTGGGATGGGAACCTCAATACGGAGGAAAAGAAGGCCTGAAACGGGGGTTAGCGGAGACGGTGGCTTGGTTTAACGATTCGGAGAATCTAAAAAACTACAAAGCCTTCGCCTACAATATATGATTACGTACGCCAGGAGCCGAAACGAAATTATCTCAGCTGTGAAAAGCTGCCTCCCTTCTCAGGAAAAGAGCATCGGCCTACATGAGCCCTGCTTTGCCGGCAAAGAGTGGGAGTACATTAAAGACTGCCTCGATACAGGTTGGGTTTCTTCGGTAGGAAAATACGTGGACACTTTCGAGGAGAAGCTGGCTGAATATACGGGTGTAAGAAGAGCAATAGCCGTTGTCAACGGAACAGCAGCCCTCCATATTGCCCTCAAACTGGTCGGCGTAGAGCAGGGAGACGAAGTGTTGGCTCCCGCCATGACCTTCATCGCCACCACGAATGCCATCACTTATTGTGGTGCAATACCGCATTTTGTTGATAGCGAGAAACGAACCATGGGCATCGACCCCTACAAACTTGCCGATTACCTATCGGAAATCGCCGAGATTCGCGATAGCTGTTGCTTCAACAGTCACACCGGGAGGCGGCTAAAAGCTGTACTTCCCATGCACACCTTTGGGCATCCGGTGGATCTTGACCCCCTAGTAGACATATGCAATCGATGGAGATTAGAGCTCGTGGAAGACGCCGCCGAATCACTCGGGTCGTACTATAAGGGCCGTCATACCGGAAACTTGGGGAAGGTTGCCGCACTCAGCTTCAATGGCAACAAAATCGTCACCACCGGCGGCGGGGGCGCCATCCTCACTAATGATGAAGAACTGGGGAGAATAGCCAAACATATCACGACGACGGCCAAGCTGCCTCATAAATGGGCATTCAACCATGACAAGGTAGGCTACAATTACCGACTGCCAAACATCAATGCCGCCTTGGGTTGCGCCCAGATGGAACAACTGCCCGCCTTTCTCGCCAACAAGCGCGCGCTGGCGGCAAGATACGAGCAAGCTTTTGCCAGTGTTGACGGGATTGAGTTTTTCAAAGAAACCGAGTTTGCCACAAGTAATTACTGGCTGAATGCTATATTGCTTAACGACGGTTTTGCCGCAGAACGCGACACAATCCTTGAGATGCTGCATCAAAACGGCTTGCTCGCACGGCCGGCATGGACGCTGATGCACAAGCTGCCTATGTATGCGAACAATCCGCGGGCAGACTTGAGTACTGTAGAAAACCTGGAGCAGCGAATCATCAATTTGCCCAGTAGTGTATTTTTATGAAAGTAGCGGTGTTATGAGAAAGATCTGTGTCGTTACGGGTACGCGGGCAGAATATGGCTTGTTATATCCAATTATGAAGCGAATTCAGGACGAACCAACGATGGAGTTACAGATCGTGGCGACCGGAGCCCACCTATCTCCGGAGTTCGGTCTTACATATAAATGCATAGAAAGCGACGGCTTTACAATTGATGCCAAGGTGGAGATGCTGCTATCCAGTGACACCGCGGTGGGAGTAGCCAAATCGATAGGGTTAGGAGTTATCGGTTTTGCCGAGGTGTTGGATCGCCTGAATTCCGATATCTTGGTCGTCCTTGGCGACCGTTACGAAATACTCGCCGCCGTGCAGGCGGCCATGGTAGCCCGGATTCCCGTCGCCCACATCGCTGGTGGTGATACGACCGAAGGGGCCATTGATGAGGCCATTCGACATAGCATCACAAAAATGGCGCATCTTCATTTTGTCACAAACCAACAAGCGGCAAACCGGGTGCGGCAGATGGGTGAGGACCCGCAGCACATCTTTTGCGTCGGAAGTCCCGGCATTGACGCAATAAAAGAGACGCCCCTGCTTTCGCGACAGGAGTTGGCTACTGAGTTAGATTTCACCTTCTTAGAGAAAAATCTACTCATTACCTATCACCCGGTTACCCTGGAGAGCGCTGCAGCGAAATGGCAAATCGAAGAACTGCTGAAGGCGCTGGATTATTTCGGACCGACAATGGGGCTGATTATTACCAAACCTAACGCCGATACGGACGGAAGAATTATTAGCGAAATGATAGATAGCTATGTAGCCGGGCGGACAAATGCCAAAGCTTTTGTCTCCCTCGGCCAGCTCAGATATTTGAGTACTATAGCGCAGGTTGACGTTGTTGTAGGAAACTCTTCCAGCGGATTATACGAGGTACCAAGCTTTAAAAAACCCACCGTGAACATCGGTGACAGGCAAAAGGGCAGACTTGCTGCCAAATCAGTAATCCATAGTGGCTATAAATCGGAGGAAATTCGCGATGCCATCCACCAAGCCTTAGGTTATGACTGCTACGATATCGAGAACCCTTATGGCGACGGCAATTCAGCTTCTCAGATAGTGGCTATATTGAATTCCTATGACAACTATAAGCTGCTTCTCAAGAAACATTTCTATGAATGGGTTGTTGATCGTGAATAGACATGTATTTATCATTGCTGAAGCTGGAGTAAACCATAACGGCTCAGTCGAGTTGGCCAAAAAGCTAATCGACGCCGCTGTCCAAGCCGGGGTTGACGCGGTAAAGTTTCAGACGTTTTCCGCCGACAGCCTGGTTAGCGGGGACGCACCCAAGGCTGAGTACCAACGGGTTGCATCCGGGCTGCAAGAATCCCAATACAAAATGCTCAAAAAACTGGAGATGGATGAGGCTATGCACAATACCCTTATGCATTACTCCACGTACAGCGGAATCGAATTTCTCTCTACACCGTTCGATGAAAACAGCCTTGACCTTCTTAGCAATCGGCTCGGATTAAATCGTATCAAAATACCGTCGGGCGAAATCACCAACGCCCCGTTTTTGCTCAAGATAGCCAGAACGGGTAAGCAGGTAATTCTTTCGACCGGGATGAGCACCCTCGGAGAAGTCGAAACCGCATTGGGGGTATTGGCTTTCGGCTATCTCGGTGGTAAGAGCAAGCCATCACCACATGCGTTTGCCAGGGCGTTCGCATCGACGGGCGGACACAGAAAGCTCCAGCAAAAAGTGACCCTGCTCCACTGCACTACCGAGTATCCCGCCCCCTTCGAGGATGTCAACCTGCAGGCGATGGACACGCTCAGGAAGGCATTCGGCTTGCCGGTGGGGTACTCAGACCATACCGACGGCATTGCTGTGGCGATTGCCGCCGTCGCTCGCGGCGCGGTCCTTGTCGAAAAGCACCTCACTCTGGACAAGCGCCTTCCGGGACCGGACCATAAGGCGTCCCTTGAACCGGATGAATTGACTGTTTTGGTGCGATCTATCCGCCAGGTCGAGCAGGCGCTAGGTACCGGCCTGAAGGTACCGGCGACAACCGAGATCAAGAACCGCCTGGTGGCGAGGAAAAGCCTGGTAGCGACCCAGGACATCGGCAGAGGAGAACCTTTCAGTGAAAGTAATCTGTCCGTAAAGCGGCCGGGCGACGGCTTGCCGCCCCTGCGTTACTGGGACATGCTCGGACGTAAAGCAACGAAGAATTATTGTAAAGATGAGAGAATTTTGGAGTGAGTATGAAGCTACCGGTGATCGTCATAGGCGCGGGTGGGCATGCCAGGATATTGATCGACGCTCTTGTGCTAACCGGCCGTGAGGTGATAGGGATAGTCGACGCCGACGTCGGGCGTCACGGCGACAAGGTACTAGGCATCCCGGTCATCGGCGACGACGCGGCGGTTTTCGCCCACTCGCCGGCAAACGTGGAACTCGTCAACGGACTTGGATCCATACAATCTACCGAATCGCGGGAGAAAGTCTACAATAAGTTCAAACAAGCCGGTTATAGTTTCTCCGTCGTGATCCACCCGGCGGCAACGGTCGCGCCCGACGTCCGGGTCGGCGAAGGAGTCCAGGTGATGGCAGGCGTGGTCATACAAACCGGCAGCCGTATCGGCAGCAACGCTATAATCAACACAAGGGCGTCCGTAGATCATGATTGCGCCATCGGCAATCACACTCATGTTGCTCCTGGAGCGGTATTGTCCGGCGGGGTACAAGTCGGCGATGATGTACACATAGGTACCGGCGCGATTATCATCCAGGGAATAAAGATCGGCAAAGGCAGCCTAATAGCTGCAGGCGCGGTAATAGTGCAGGATGTGCTTGCAGGAGAAAAAATAATGGGCGTACCCGGAAAGGCGGTGAAAAGGTGAAGGACTGGAAAAGGATCCTTATCAGCCCCACAACAGCAATAATTGATGCTATTGAAATAATCGACGCCGTTGCCACCGGCATCGTTTTGGTAGTTGACGACGACAACCGCTTGCAGGGAACAGTAACCGATGGCGATGTCCGGCGTGCTATCCTGAAAGGCATCCGACTCGATGAACCGATAAACCTGATCATGAACGCCCACCCAACAGTTGCCAGAATCAATGATGACAAGGAAACGATTTTAACCCGCATGAAGCTTAAGGACCTTAAGCAGATTCCCATCCTGGACGATAGCGGTCGCGTCGTCTCAATGGAAATGATCAATGACCTGATCAGGACGGACGAACGGGGAAACTGGGTACTGTTGATGGCTGGCGGCATGGGGAAGAGGCTGAATCCGTTAACCAATGACTGCCCAAAGCCGCTTCTCAAGGTGGGAGACAAGCCGATCCTGGAGACTATAATTCAGAACTTCGTTTATCACGGCTTCATGCGGTTCTATATATCGGTAAACTATAAGGCGGAAATGATCGAGGAATACTTTGGCGATGGGGCGCAGTGGGGCGTAGAGATCCGGTACCTTAGGGAGAAAGAACCCCTCGGCACCGCTGGCGCATTGAGCCTCATCACTGAGCCGCCAGGCGAGCCTCTGTTGGTTATGAATGGCGATCTGTTGACCAAGGTTAACTTTGGCCATCTTCTCGATTTCCACAAACAACACCGAGCCTGTGCCACGATGTGTGTACGGGAGTACAAGCTGCAGGTGCCTTACGGTGTTGTCCAAATGGATAAGCACCGACTGAAGGGGATAATTGAAAAACCGGTCCAACAGTTTTTTGTCAGCGCCGGTGTTTATGTTTTGGACCCAGTTGTATTGAAACATATCCCGAAAAGTACCCTAATAGACATGCCGGCTTTATTTGAACGTTTAATAAGCAAGGAACTTGAAACTGCGGTTTTCCCTGTACGTGAATACTGGCTCGATATCGGGCGTATCGGAGACTTCGAACGGGCCAACGGCGAATTTGCCGAGGTGTTTCGATGAAAGCCTTAGTCATTGGGTATGGATCGATTGGCTCACGGCACGCCAGGCTTCTTCAAAACATGGGCTTTCCCGTTAAGGTTGTTAGCGGAAGGCAGATAGACGATTACAACCCCTATAAGACGATTGCCGAGGCGCTTGCCGACTATGCCCCCGATTATGTCGTTATCACGAACGAGACTGGAAGGCATTACAATTCTCTGGCTGCGCTTGCCGAATGCAGCTATCGGGGGCTGGTTCTGGTGGAAAAGCCTCTCTTCGACCGACAGCGAGACCTCCCTGAAAACGAATTCGAGGGACTGTATGTGGGCTACAATCTTCGCTTCCACCCGGTCATCCAGAAGCTGCGCGATATAGTGGCCGACGAAAAAGTCCTATCGTTCCATGTCTATGTTGGCCAATATCTGCCCGGCTGGCGGCCGAACACCGACTACCGCCACACCTACTCCGCCAGCAAAGCCCTAGGCGGCGGTGTTCTCCGCGACCTAAGCCACGAACTTGACTATACCAACTGGTTATTGGATGGCTGGCGGAGCCTGACTGCGCTTGGCGGTCACTACAGCCACCTGGAGACCGACAGTGACGATATTTTTTCTATCCTGGCGACGACACGCAAATGTCCGGTGGTAACCATCCAATTGAACTATCTCGATCGTCATTACCGGCGGGAAATATTGTTTAACACAGATAAACACACCATCAAGGCGGACTTCATCAACGCCACACTGACTATCGACGACCGATCGGAAAATTATAATATCACCCGCGACTTTACCTATATTGCCCAGCATAAGGCGGTTACCGGCAGGGATGCGGTTTCAACCTGTCCGGCAACGGGCGGCGTCGAAGTGCTAAAAATGATCGAAGCCGCGGAAAAAGCGGTTCAATCAAAAGGGTGGGTTTTTAATGATTAGACTTTGTACCATCTGTGCCAGGGGCGGCTCAAAAGGCGTAAAAAACAAAAATATCCGTTACCTGTTGGGACGGCCGCTGATCGCCCACACAATCCTGCAGGCCAAGGCAACCAACCTCTTCGCCGAGATAGCGGTCAGCAGTGATTCCGACGAGATCCTTGCCATTGCCCGACAATGGGGAGTAGATTACCTTATCAAACGGCCGGACGAATTGGCCACCGATACCGCCGCAAAAATTCCGGTCATTCAGCACTGCGTGGTGGAGACCGAGCGCTTGACCCAAAAGGCATATGACACCATCGTCGACCTTGATGCGACGTCTCCCCTACGGTTACCGGAGGATATAGTCGCTGCCGTCAATTTGCTCGAGAAAAAGAACGTCTCGAATGTGATAACCGGTATGCCGGCGAGACGTTCGCCCTACTTCAACCTGGTCGAGCTGGACGAGTGCGGCGTTGCCCGCCTTGCGAAGAAACTCGACAGATCGGTGACGAGGCGACAGGATGCGCCGAAGTGTTATGACATGAATGCCTCGATATATGTCTGGAAGCGCGGCGCCTTGCTAACCAAAGCCGCGATTTTCAATGACGACACCCAGCTATATGTAATGCCTGAGGAGCGTTCGATAGATATAGATTCGGAGCTTGATTTCGCGTTCGTCGAGTTCTTGGCCCATAAGGGGAGACAGCCATGAATAAACTAGATTTTCCTATGCTTTTCAGCCTCAAAGACAAAAACGCCATTGTGACCGGTGGTCTAGGCATTTTAGGCAAGCGTTTTTGCGCCGGCTTGGCCGCCTATGGAGCCAATGTGGCCGTAGTTGACCTCGACGAAAAACTAGCTTCCGCCTACGCCCGGCAACTCACGGAAGAATATAACGTGAAAACGGTCGGAGTCGGTTGCGACATATCCTCCCCCGCGTCTGTGGCTCAGATGGTGCAAGAGGTAGTTAGTGGCCTCGGAGCGATAACTATCCTTCATAACAATGCCGCTAGCAAGTCGGATAATCTTGAAGCCTTCTTTGCTCCCTTCGAAGATTATAGTTTGGACGAATGGCGAAAGATTATGGCGGTCAATATCGACGGCATGTTTCTTGTAGCCCAGGCAGTAGGCAAACACATGGTGAAGAGCGGCCGAGGTGGCAGCATCATCCAGACTGCTTCGATATACGGAGTCCTCGCTCCCGACAACAGGATCTACGAAGGCTCGCTTTATCTCGGCAAGCAGATAAACACTCCTGCCGTTTATAGCGCATCGAAGGCGGCGGTTATAGGTCTTACCAGGTATTTAGCCACGTATTGGGCCGACAAGGGGATCAGAGTAAATTCGATTACTCCTGGAGGGGTCGAAAGCGGCCAGAATGAAGAATTCAAACGTCGCTATTCAGCCCGGATACCTCTAGGCAGAATGGCCAAGGCCGATGAAATGGTTGGTACACTGTTGTATCTGGCCTCCGACGCATCGAGTTATATTACCGGTCAGAATATCCTTGTTGATGGGGGATTAAGTGCGTGGTAGGCATATCCCAAGATACATATACACAAGATGCTCTGTTGAAAACAATACAACGAGCACTTGTTTTGCTAAGGAGACCTCTGCATGAGCCCAAAATGCAATTTCGTTCTACCTGCTAACTGTTCGGCCGCCTTAGATTTTATCCGTGCCGTTTCCGCCCAGATGGTCTTGGTTGGACACGCCATCAGTTACTTTGGCATATTCAATTTCCTCCAGCCGCCCATCTTGCCTTACATGCAAAATGTCGCAGTATTGCTGTTTTTTCTCTTATCGGGGCTGCTTATATCCTATTCGGTTTTCACTAAACTGGATAACTACCCTGGCTACCGTTTCGCGGAGTATTTTATCGACCGCTTTTCACGGATTTATACGAGTTATCTGCCCTCAATCCTCTTTGTCCTGCTGCTCGACTTCATCTATATCTGTCTCGCCGGCTCGAACTACGGATTCGCAACCGCCTTTAGCGTCCAAACATTTATCGGCAACCTGTTCATGCTCCAGGATTATCCGGTAGGTCGTTATATCTCCCTGCTACACGTCACCTCTTTCGGTTCTGCGAGACCGTTCTGGTCTTTGGCAGTTGAGTGGTGGATATATCTATGGTTTGGTTGGTTTGTTTACAACTACTACAAGAAGGAACAGAATAGGAATAACTGGTATGTGCACTTAATATTCATCTTTTTTTGCATAGTGCCGATCTGGAATATGGTTTTCGGCCGGGGGAACGGGCTTACCTTTGTCTGGCTTATGGGCTCGGGGGTCTGCCTTATTCTGGCCAAAGTGTCGATAACGTCCTTTAGGCCAAAATTGTCTTTTATTCTCTCCGCCGCCTTTTTAACCTTAGCCACAATCAGAGTGGTTAGGACGAAAATTGAATACGACGTTCTATTCGCCGGCCTTCTTGGCTTATTTTTGCTCTTTCTGTTAATCGGATTACACAACAGTACATTCAGTTTTGGCAAAACCTTTGATAGAAGAGTAAGGTTTGTTGCAAACTACTCCTTCACTTTGTATTTGACTCACTACAGTATACTGGATTTTGCACATTATCTGACTAACGGTATATACTCGCCATATCTTATATTTGTTCTATCATTTTTAATCTGTAATTTCGTTGCGGCATTCATAGCATATTTTTCGGAGTTTCGTCACAAATACGTTGCATCTCGATTAAAGCAACTATTGCCTAGGCTAAGTAATACGTAATAATGGAGGAGAAAAATGAACATCTACAAGGCACAATACGATTTGGATTTGAGCAAATTTCAAGATTCAGAGGAAAGTCTGGAAACAAAGTATGGCTTACCCGCACAGGTTAAGTTTTGCAAGAAGTGCGTTATTTCTAATCAAAGACCTAACTCAAGTGTAGAGTATAAGCACACAAAAGATTCTACTAAGCAGACGATAAACTTTGACGAAGAGGGTGTCTGTGACGCCTGCCGTCTGGCGGAAAAGAAGAAAAAAACAATCGACTGGACGTTGCGGGAAAAAGAACTGAAGGAGCTGTGCGATAAACACAGGAAAAATGACGGTTCATACGATTGTGTTGTTCCAGGATCTGGTGGAAAGGACAGCTTTTACGCCGCCCATATGCTTAAATACAAATATGGCATGCACCCATTGACAGTCACCTGGGCCCCACATATTTACACCACCTGGGGCTGGCACAACTTCCAGGCATGGATTGGCGCAGGCTTCGACAACTTCCTCTGCACCCCCAACGCTAAAACCCACCGCTTGCTCACCAGACTGGCTGTCGAAAACCTCTTCCATCCTTTCCAAGCATTTATGTTCGGGCAAAAGGCGTTAGCGCCCAAGATGGCTTTGTTGCATAATATCCCCCTGGTGTTTTTCGGCGAAAACGAGGCTGAGTACGGTAATCCAATCTCCGACACGGAAACTGCCAAACGGGACTGGAAGTATTTCACAAGCGAAGACAGGACTCAAATTTATCTGGGCGGCGTTTCCTTGGACTCTCTTGAAAAAGATTTCGGCGTCGACTCAGTCGAGTTCGCCCCCTATATGCCTGCCAATCCCGAGGATATCCAAAAGAAAAAGGTCGAGGTTCATTATCTAGGCTATTATTTAAAATGGCATCCCCAGGAGTGCTACTACTACGCCGTTGAACACGGTGGGTTTCAGGCCTCGCCGGAGAGAACCCCCGGCACATACAGCAAATACAATAGCATCGACGACCGGATCGACGACTTCCACTACTACACCACCCATATAAAGTTCGGCATCGGGCGGGCCACCTACGATGCAGCCCAAGAAATCCGCAACGAGGAAATCACCCGAGAGGAAGGCGTCGCCCTGGTCAAGAAATTCGATGGCGAATTCCCAGAGCGATTTGCCGACGAGATATTTCGCTACCTGAGCATCACCGAGAAAGAATTTCCCATTGCCCACAGGATGTTCGAGCAGCCTATAATGGATAGGGACTACTTCATGGCCCTCGCCGACCAATTCCGCTCGCCACACCTGTGGAAGCGAGAAAATGATACGTGGAAGTTACGCCATACCGTATACGAATAATAATGGAGCCACGACAATGAGAAACGTTAGACTTATTGCGCGCTTGGATGTTAAGGGCCCTAATCTGGTTAAAGGTGTTCAGTTGGAGGGTCTGAGGAAGATAGGCGACCCTAACCTCTTCGCCAAGAAATACTACGACCAGGGCATCGATGAGATAATATACATCGACATCGTCGCCAGTCTGTACGAGCGCAACAGTTTGCTTGACATCGTCCGGCGTACGACCCAGGATGTGTTCGTCCCGCTTACTGTCGGCGGAGGGATTCGTTCTGTCGACAACGTCCGCGACATGCTGCGGGCTGGAGCTGACAAAGTCGCAATCAACACCGCGGCCCTCAAGCGGCCCCAATTAATTTCCGAAATATCCACGAAATTTGGTTCCCAGTGTATGGTTCTCTCCATTGAGGCGAAAAGAGTCGGATCAAACAAATGGGAAGCCTATTACGACAACGGTCGCGAGAAAACAGGCGTCGACGCTGTCGAGTGGGCAAGAAAGGGCTTCGAGCTTGGTGCCGGGGAAATTCTCATAACGTCAGTAGACCAGGAAGGAACAGCCAAGGGTTTCGACATTGAATTAATCAAAGCCGTCTCGGGGGCTGTGCCTATCCCGGTAATCGCCAGTGGTGGCATGGGCTCAACCTCTGACTTGGTCGAAGCCATGAATACAGGCAAGGCAGACGCGGTAGCGATGGCTCATGTTCTTCACTATGGCAAAATGACGGTAATGGACGTTCGTTCAGAGGCCGCTGCGAGTAACATCAATGTTAGGAGATATCATGTATGCCCAGAGTGACTATCATTGATTACGGGATAGGCAACCTCTTGAGTGTACGCCGAGCTTTCGAGTATTGTGGCGCCGAAGTAATCCTCACCGATTCACCCGAGCTTATTGAGAAGGCCGAACACCTGGTTTTGCCAGGCGTCGGCGCCTTTGCGGACGGAATGGCTGGTTTGCGCCAGCGTAGCCTGATTGAGCCGATCAGGAGATACGCCAAGGAAAACCGCCCCTTCATGGGTATTTGCCTGGGTATGCAAATGATGCTCGAAATCGGCGAAGAATACGGCACTCATGAAGGCCTGGGGCTAATTAAGGGTAAAGTCTCCAAAATCCCCGACACTGGAGTCGACGGCATTGCGCATAAAATACCGCATATTGGCTGGAACTCCCTGGCGCCGTCCTCCGACTGGGATGAAACCATCCTGGACGGGATTAATCCCGGGGAGGCGGTATACTTCGTCCACTCATTTACCGCTATGCCGCTGGACGACAATCGACTAGCGGATTGCTATTACAGCGGCCGTGTTATATCTGCCGCAATTCGCTCCGGCAACCTCTACGGTTGTCAGTTTCACCCTGAAAAAAGTGGCCAAATAGGCTTAAAAATAGTAGACAATTTCATCAGAATCCACACAAGCGGATTTAGAAAATAGGAGAAGGTCATGCAGAAAATATATATTATCGGGGCAGGCCAGCTTGGCAGCCGCCACCTGCAAGCCTTAAAACACGTTCGTCTCCCTCTAGCCATCACTGTTATAGATCCCAGCGCCGACTCCTTGGCTGTTGCCCGTGAGCGCTACGACGCATTTGCCACCGGCCAACATATCCATCAGATCGAATACACCCAGCATATACCGCATTCCAGCGAACAGATCGACCTCGCCATAGTGGCGACAAATGCGAACATCAGGAAAGAGGTCGTCACGGAAGCACTGCAAAACAACTGCATCAAGTATATGATCCTGGAAAAGCTACTGTTTCAGAAGTCCGCGGATTTCCGCGAAACCGACCGACTCTTGAGTGAGGTCGGCACAACTGCCTGGGTAAACTGCTCGATGCGCGTCATGCCCTTCTACAGGGCCGCAAAGCAGGAAATCGCTGGCAACAAAATACTATATCAGGTCACCGGCAGCCAATATGGCCTAGTCACCAATGCCATCCATTATCTCGACCACATCGCCTACCTCACCGGCGCCCTCGACTACGAACTCGACACCGCGATGCTCGATTATCCCCCGATACCGAGCAAACGAAAGGGATATCTGGAGCTAAGCGGCAACTTGACCGCTCGTTATGCAGATGGCAGTATGGGAGTTATAACCTGCTATCCTGGGGGAAATGCGCCTGTCCAGGTAGAAATCCTCAGTCAGAATGTCCGGATGATAGTCCGCGAAGCGGAAGGGAAAGCCTGGGTATCGCGCGCAGGCGAAGACTGGCAGTGGACTGAAGCTGACGCTCGTATCCTCTATCAAAGCGAAATGACAGCCGGTCTCGTCGAAGACATCCTTGGCCAAGGTACCTGCAATCTGACTCCTTACCGGGACTCGGTGAAAGTACATCTTAACCTGCTGGAACCGCTGCTGTCATTTCTCAACAACTACACACAAGAAAAATCCGCGCTATATCCTTTTACTTAAGGTGGGCTGATAATGACTGAGCAAATCTTACTGGTCGGAGCCGGGCCGATGGCCGTTGAATATGCGAAAGTGCTACAGGCGATGAAGCGGCCGGTTCTTGTCATCGGCCGGGGGGGGGAGTCGGCCGAAGCTTTCCGGGAGGCGACGGGTATTCCTGTATTCACAGGCGGCCTAGAATCATGGCTCCAACAAGCAACAGACATCCCTGCAACAGCCATCGTATGCGTAGGGGAAAAGTGGCTTGGACAAACAACCCGGCACCTTATCAATCGGGGCGTGCACGACATACTGGTGGAGAAACCCGGCGGTTTCGACGGCCGGGACATCCGTGAAGTTGCTGAGGCGGCGCAAGCGAAGAACGCTAATGTTTACGTGGGCTACAACCGCCGTTTTTACGCCTCTACCCAAAAAGCGGAACAGATAATAAGCGAAGACGGTGGGGTTCTGTCGTTCTCGTTCGAATTTACCGAGTGGGGACACATAATCGCCGGCCTCAAGAAGGAAGACGGCGTGAAGGAAGAATGGTTCTTAGCAAACTCTACCCACGTAATTGACCATGCCTTCTTTTTGGGGGGGAAACCCAAGGAGATATGCTGCTTCACGGCCGGCGGGGTCGAATGGCACAATCGAGCCTCCATCTATGCCGGCGCCGGTATTACCGAAAAGGGCGCCCTGTTCTCCTATCAGGCCAACTGGGAA
Source organism: Selenomonadales bacterium 4137-cl (assembly GCA_032334055.1). Classification (NCBI taxonomy): domain Bacteria; kingdom Bacillati; phylum Bacillota; class Negativicutes; family Acetonemataceae; genus Anaeroselena; species Anaeroselena agilis. The sequence goes on from JAUOZS010000001.1 coordinate 4,231,016, forward strand.
GCGCCCGGCCGCTGGGCGGTAGAATTATTGACAAAGAAGCACCGCCTGATATTTAAACCGATGGAAAGGTTGCAAATACAAAAAATCGGTAGCGTCGCCACCGAAGAAGTGGTGATCGACGACGAACTTGACAGGAAATTCAAGCCAGGATTGTTTAGGCAGGTGATGCGTTTCTTGTCCGAATATAAGGCAAGCCTACCATCAATTCAAGAGCAATCTTCGATGCTTGATTACTTTGACCAAATTAACCGGGCGAATTCGGGAAGGAGAAAGTAAGTTTGGGTTCTTATTTGAGCGAAAACATAGCAGAGAGCTGGTCGACGATAATTCGTCCCAAGAAGGGCTTACTAGAACTTGGGTTAACAGAAATATGGCAATACCGGGATCTGATTTACCTGCTTGTGAAACGGGACTTTGTCACATATTACAAGCAAACGATACTTGGACCGTTTTGGTTTTTTCTCCAGCCGATGTTCACGAGCGGTGTATTTACCCTGATATTCTCCCGGATAGCCAAAATACCGACCGATGGGGTCCCGCCTTTACTATTCTACCTATCTGGAACGATAATATGGAATTACTTCGCCAGCTGTCTTACCAACACTTCGACTACCTTCAGCGCTAACAGCGCAATCTTTGGTAAGGTCTATTTCCCAAGACTATGCGTTCCGATTTCGATCGTTTTAACTAATCTACTATCATTTATGATACAATTTCTCTTATTCATACTGATATATTTATATTATTATTTGCATGGAGCCTCCATTCACCCTGGTATCTATTTGCTTCTGACGCCTGTCTTGCTTCTCCAAATGGCTATTCTCGGGATGGGGTGCGGGATTCTTATTTCCGCTTTAACGACAAAATATCGGGATCTAACATTTGTACTAGGCTTTGGGATTCAACTATGGATGTATGCTACGCCAATTGTGTATCCATTATCTCAAGTGCCTGAGGCGTGGAAATCGTTATATCTTCTCAACCCAATGGCGGCTGTTATTGAGACTTTTCGTTATGGGTTTATAGGTGCAGGATCACTAGATTTATGGCAAAGCTGTCTGAGTTTCGGCCTGAGTGTGACCATCTTAGCAGTAGGAATACTTCTATTCAACCGGGTCGAGAAGACGTTTATGGATACAATCTAACCAGACAAGGAATGATGATATGAGTGTAGTTATCCGAGCCGAAAATCTATTTAAAAAATATATGTTGGGAAGTATCGGTCATAATCTTCTTTATAGGGATTTACAAAGCTGGTGGGCAAATGTACGAGGCAAAGAAGATCCAAACACAAAAATAACATTTTCGGGGCATAGTGCCGAAAATCGACAAGATAATTTCTTTGCGTTACATGATGTATCATTTGACGTTAACCAGGGAGACATTGTTGGTATTATTGGCCGGAACGGGGCAGGTAAGTCAACGTTGTTAAAGATTTTGAGTCGTGTTACGGCCCCAACTATGGGTGTGGTTAAAATGAGAGGACGGATTGCAAGCTTACTTGAAGTAGGAACAGGCTTTCATCCTGACTTGACTGGTAGGGAGAACATATATCTCAACGGCGCAATTCTTGGAATGTCCCGCTCGGAAATAAAAAAAAAGCTCGATGAGATTGTTAGCTTTGCAGATATGGATAGGTTTTTGGATACGCCAGTGAAGCGATATTCTTCAGGCATGTATGTACGTCTTGCATTTGCAGTCGCCGCTCATCTCGAACCAGAAATATTAGTAGTAGATGAAGTACTCGCCGTTGGCGACGCCGGGTTTCAAGAAAAATGTTTAGGAAAAATGAAAAATGTAGCAAATTCTGGAAGGACAGTACTGTTTGTCAGTCACAATATTCGTGCCATACAAAGTCTTTGTACACGAGGTATTGTCTTGGAGAAGGGAAAAGTGGTGTATGACGGATTAAGTAGTGGCGCCATAAATCACTACGTAAAATCTCTGCACAGAGATCGGTTCGTAACCAGGGAGTTGACTACTAATGCAAGAAGGGAAGGTAGTGGAAGGGTCAGATTTATAGATGTCCAAATAACTGATTCTGAAGGGATTCCCCAAAACATGTTTTGTATGGGCGACACCTTGAGGATTCGTCTCAATTACGAGGTGTTTAACACCATGCGTGGGATCAAGATATTTATTGCTTTTCGGTCAGGCCCTGGTCGCGAGGCCATCACCTCAGTAGAGCACATAATGACGAGAGACATCATCCCTCCTGGAGCAATAGGCTCTGCGACAATAGATATACCAGACATCCAATTGCGAGCAGGCGAATATCCAAGTTACTTCCATATTAGTGAAGCTATTGCTACGCATCCGAATTTTGACGAACTAGACGATGTATTACCACCTATCATCATAGAGTATCGTGACAATTACAACTACCATAACTATAATCCGGCAGAGGCAACGGGTTTTTTCTCCATTCCTTCACAGGTCATTGACCATCAGCTGAAATGCTGCGCACAGTAAGGGGAATAAAAATGATTTTATTTGTCACCGACTCTCTTGGGGGGCCTAGATTTTCTCCAGAGCAATTGTATTTTCAAGATACTTGGGTATATAAAGTGCGCGATCATTTGAAGAATATGGGAGTTGAAACCCATTCTATAGTATGTTACGGTCTAGATTCGCACCAAGTACGTTATGACTTATTGCGGTTTTTGCCGTATTATAAACCAGATTTAATAGTCTACCAAATAGGGATTTGTGACTGTGCGCCCAGAGCAATTAGTACGGCTGAGTTGCGATTAATAAAATATCTGCCTGGAAGAATTCAGTCATTGGTTAGACGGATTATTAGAAGATATTTTAAAAAATTAACAGTTGTTAGAGATATAAGCAATATTGATCTATTCTCGTTCCAGGAAAACATTCGGCATATTTCTAAACAGTTTAATAGTATTTTTATTCCGATTGCTCCGGTATGCGATGGTTATGTCAAAGTAACGCCGCTAATTCGGCAGCGGGCTATTGAATACAACGAAGTCTTAAAGAAGCACAGTCAGTTTTGGCTCGACGAATATGTAAACTCCCCGAAAGAACTCATAGAGAATATGTTCGTTTCCGACCATCACCACCTAAACAATTTTGGACAAGAATACCTGACAAAGCTCATACTGAATAATCCCTATCTTATGGGAAGATTAACAAAAAATGAAGGGTTAAAGGCTTGTGCGTTTGAAAAGTAAAAAAAAACAAAAAGTGTTACTAGTCGTCAACACCGGGTCGTATTTCCCCCTGCTTTTCCGAATAGCCAGATTGCTCAAAAAATCAGGGAAATATGAACCGGTAATATATCTTATGGCTTACCCGACCACCCTGGTTCATCTACGTGAGTGCGAAACCAACGAAATAGCATATCTTCTTGACAATACGGTAAAAGCGATGCTACGCAAGGCAAATGGATACCTGAAGGTTTATCAGTATTTAGTGTCCGTCATAACGAAAAACCAGCTTATTCACTTATTACTAAGAATTCGCTCCGTAAAATCGCTGATAAAAGACCATAACATAGAGTTAGTTGTCCTGGCCGGGGATATTATTGGTCATGATACGGCCGTTTTCATTAAAGCAGGTCATTTATGCGGGATATCCACCGTAATCACTCCGTTTGTGATGGGTAGCAAACTAGAAACCGTGTACTCGGTAATGCACAATCCCGACCACAGCATGGATAACTGGCTTAACCGATTTGTTGGCGCACTATTCCCCAAATGGGTTTATGAACATGAAGGGAGGAGCCTGTTGCGTGTTCCTGCAGGTAGGGTTATCGCCCTAGAGTTGCTTGGTATGGCTCCGAAGCTACCATGGATTATTCATAGTGGACACTCCGACGCAATCGCAGTCGAAAGCGAGGAAATGCGAAGGTACTGTCGTCAGGAAGGGCTTCCAGCCGAAAAACTTGTCCTAACCGGAACTGTCGCCCATGATGATTTGGCAGTTGGACTAAAAGAAAAAGAAATTAGACTCGAGGCGCTGTGTTTTTCACTCGGCTTAAACAACGCAAAACCGCTAATATTGACCGCTTTACCGCCGAACATGATGTACGGTTACTGGCGACCGGACTGTGACTTTGACACCTACGAAGAAATGGTCAAGTTTTGGTTGGCGACGCTTGCCAATCTTAAGGAATACAACGTAATCGTCAGTTTGCACCCGTCGGTAATTATTGATGATATGGAGTATATAGAAAAGTACGGTGTTAAAATAACCCAAGAAAAGATCATTGACCTAATTCCGCTCTGCGATTTCTTTGTAACAGCGGTTTCTTCAACTATACAATGGGCAATTGCCTGTGGCAAACCGGTCGTAAATTATGATGTTTACAAATATCGCTATGCCGACTATCTCAAAGTGCCTGGAGTATTGACCTTCGAAGAAAAAGAAAAATATATTGAGTATACCAACAGACTCGCTTATGACAAAGCTTTTTTTCAACTCTATGCGGCCAAGCAAAGAAGTTGTATGAAAGAATGGGGAAACCTTGACGGGCGGGCCGGGGCAAGATTGCTCGAACTATTTGCGTCGCTCATGGCCAGCAATGGTGCGTTCCGGAAATAATTAGAAAAAAGCGGGCAGGAGGAAGCAATGACCAAACCGATTGAAAGATGCAGAATATGCGGCAACTCTCATCTTATCCCCATTATTAATCTCGGAGAGCAATACTTGACAGGCATCTTCCCGAAAACCAGGGAAAGAAAGATTTCGTCCGGCCCGCTTGAATTGGTAAAATGTATGGATTTAAACGGGCAAGAAGGCTGCGGACTAGTCCAACTACGGCATTCCTATGACTTGGGTGAAATGTACGGTCATGACTACGGCTATCGCTCCGGACTGAACCAGTCGATGGTAAAACACCTTCACAATAAAGTGCAAAAAATACAGCAGGCGGTGACTCTCGAGCCTGGCGATTTAGTAATCGATATCGGCAGCAACGACAGCACCCTGCTGCAGGGATACTCCCCAAACGGCTTAAACCTGCTGGGGATTGATCCTACAGGCGTCAAGTTCAAAGACTATTATCCTGCGCACATCCAACTTATTCCGGACTTCTTTTCGGCCCGGACCCTCAAAGCAAGGGTAGGCGAACAAAAGGCGAAAGTTATCACATCCATTTCAATGTTCTACGATTTGGAATCGCCACTAGACTTCATGCGGGATGTTCACGAGTCCCTAGCCGACAACGGTATATGGGTATTCGAGCAAAGCTACATACCGGCGATGTTGCAGGCGACCGCCTACGACACAATCTGCCACGAACATCTAGAATATTATGCTTTAAAGCAGATAAAATGGATGACCGACAGAGTCGGCCTGAAAATAACCGACATTGAATTCAATGACGTCAACGGTGGCAGCTTTTCAGTATCCGCCGCTAAAGTTGGTGCTCCATACCCGGAAAGCACTTCATTAATCCAAAGAATTCTTTTGGCCGAGGAAAAGATTGGTTTATCCGGTCTCAAAATTTACGACAAATTTCGTGACAGTGTCGAACGCCACCGGCAGCAACTAGTCCATTTCATCGCCAGGGCGAAAAAGGCCGGTAAGACGGTAGCCGGATACGGGGCCTCGACGAAAGGTAACGTCGTTCTGCAGTATTGCGGTCTGTCAACTGAGGATATTCCATATATAGCTGAAGTTAATCGGGATAAGTTCGGTTGCTTTACTCCAGGTACCTTGATACCCATCATCCCAGAAGAAGAGGCTCGCGTCTATAAACCGGATTACTTCCTAGTATTGCCTTGGCACTTCCGGGACAGCATCATTCAACGGGAGCAAGCGTTGCTGGCTTCCGGTGGCAAGCTGTGTTTTCCTCTCCCGCATCTCGAAGTAGTATTTGAGACAATCCGCTCGCGGGAGCCTTTTTCCGGTCCTGAGGCAGAACAAGTATGAAGAGGGCCGTTATCGTTGGCTCCGGTGGGCAGGATGGTACGATATTACATGAGCAATTGAAAAATCGCGGCTACGCTATCATTGGAATAGCCAGAGAAGTGGTAACTACTACCGAGATTGAATATCCGCGCACAGTCATCGATATCGCTGATTTCGGACAAGTGCGTGCGCTGCTCAGGGACTTTCAACCCCACGAAGTATACTATTTGGCTGCTTTCCATCAGTCGTCGCAGGACTCTCAGTTGGACGAAATAGAGCTTTTTCAGAAGAGCTATCGAGTAAATGTAGAGTATCTGGTTCATTTTCTCGAAGCAATCCGCAAACATGCTACTAAAACACGCTTGTTTTATGCCGCGTCGTCGCACGTTTTCGGCGATGGAACCGGTGAATGCCAGGATGAGGAGACACCTCTGAACCCGGTATGTGTTTATGGCATGACCAAGGCTGCCGGCCTGCTCGCTTGCCGATATTACCGCGACAAATACGCCGTATTCGCGACAACCGGCATTCTTTACAACCATGAATCGCGCTACCGGAGCCCCAATTTCGTATCGAAGAAAATCATCAAAAGCGCTGTGGACATAAAAAACGGCCAAACCGAAAAGTTGGTGCTGGGGAATTTAAAGGCCGAAATAGACTGGGGCTTTGCACCCGATTACGCTGAGGCCATGCACAGCTTGCTGGAGATTGATGTAGCGGGAGAGTATATTATCGCCACCGGACAGAAGCATACCGTTCTCGATTTTGTAGTGACGGCATTTTCGTTACTCGGGCTCAACTGGGAGAAATACGTAATCGAAGATGTCGAACTGATCCAAAAACCCAGCTTCCTGCGGATAGGAAATCCGCAAAAACTAACGGCAGCTACCGGCTGGAAACCGAAGACAAGCTTTGAACAGATGATCCAAATTCTATTGAGAGACGAGGGGGCATTGGTTTGAAACTGGATGCGGCCAATAGAGAAACTTGCGATACCCCTTTTTCCTCGATTTTTGAACGTTACTATAGCAGTGAAACATTTCGCGATCGTTATCGCTCAGAGCCAGAGAACGCCGTGGACGTAATTATTCCAGTCATTCACACCAACGAATTGTGGCGCGCCAACCTGCTTTCCATCTACCGGGAAGTACCGGTCAATCGTCTGCTTATCTCCGACGGAGGGTGCATAGACAATTCCATTAACGTGGCGAAAGAATTTCCCCGCGTTATCGTCTTGGATCATCACCAGTACACCTCTTTGGGATATTGTTTGCGTCTGCTGATTGAGGAAGTAGAAACCGAATGGTTTTTGTATTTGCATTCCGATGTTTATCTGCCTGACAACTGGTTCTGTGCCATGAAAAAACATCAAGAAAACTACGACTGGTTTGGTTGTCCTCAGCAGATAACAGTTATGGTTGAGTACAAAAACGTCGACAAGCTAGGAGATGAACCACGGCCTTATGCCGGGAGTCAGATGGGGAAGAGGTCAGCCTTTGTCGAAGGATTAAAAAAAATAGATGACGACTACGTATATCGCCAGGAAGATCTTGTCCTGAAGGAGTTGGTCGAAAAGTCCGGGTTCAGGCATGGGTGGGTCGAGGATACCTATCATTACCACCAAGTGATGCACAAGGACAGCCCGTGGGCACGGAACTTGAAGCGGGTTCAGGTCGAGGTTGAATGGTCCGAAGTGGAAAGAAAAAGACAAGCGGAAACGCAACTGAAGGGATTGGTCAAATATCTTTATCCTTCTCCCAACCTGGTGGCTGAAGCCGAAGCGGTGATTTCCATACTGCTCGACATAGGTGGAACGGATTGGACGGAAATAAGTAAGTGGATCAAAAAAACAAATCCCGTCTGGCTTGAACACATCAAGTATTGGCGTATTCAAATGAAAAGGCTCGTCAGAAGCAAAATAGCGAGACTATACAGAAGTATCCGGAGCTGCAAATAACATGGGAATATGGGTGAGTTGCTGATGGACAATTACGAAGATAGACTGAAATCGGCCTTAATAAATCAGCACAAAAAATGGTTTGACCACAATACGCGATCTTTACGACCAGAGCATGCGCAAGAGATTAATTGTCCAGTCTGTGATTTGGCCGCGCATAAATTATATTTCCAAAAGGATTGGTTCAAATTTGTAAAGTGCTCCGAATGTGGTATGGTTTTTCTGAATCCACGGCTGAACGAAAAGGCAACATACGATTTTTATAATAGCGAATGGACCGCCATCTATAACGAACGAAAGTTCGACGCCGTACCGAGGACAATAAAGCTAGATGACATCATTAACGAAACTAACCTCAACTTACTTGAAAACTTCGCTGACAAAAGAACGGATGGAAACAGAGGCAATCTTCTCGAAATTGGTACAGGCAGTGGGTTTTTTATTCGCAAGGCGGTAGAACATGGTTACAATGCTTATGGGGTCGAACTTAACTATAACAACTGCATGAAAGTAAAAGACTTGCTCGGTGATAACATCATTAACGCCGATCTATATTCAGCCCGGTTTTCCGCGAGGATGTTCGATGTCATTTACATGCGGGACGTATTTGAACATGTACCTGATCCGAAGAGAATGCTGTATGAAATGAACCGGATCGCTAACGACGGCTGTGTAATATACATCGAAGTTCCCAATATCGAAGGCCTGATCTACAAAATCGTTAAAGAAAAGCATGTCTGTGTATTCGGTTTTGAGCATCTGAACTATTGGTCACCGCAATCTCTTGCGCGAATTCTAGGAACCTGCGGGTTTGAAGTCGCAGAAATTAAACACGAATCGTTGGACTTTACTCTCAGCAGACTGCTGGCCCATTTTTGCGAGGCAAGCTTTACAAGCATTGAGCCAGTGCACTATCCCGCAATCGTCAAGCTATTAGCGAGGTTTGTTAGTCTGGGGTTTTCCCTGCCCCTCCTATCGACCATTGATAAGCGGCTTACGCCATTGATAGCCGACTCCATGAGGCGCGGTAGCGTAATAAAAACGATTGCCAGAAAAACTGGGGATATTTTGTTAATATGATGGAAAAAAATACCAAAAGGAGCAACTATGAAAAAAGTAGCATTGATTACCGGGATAACAGGGCAAGATGGGGCATACCTAGCCCAGTTTCTGTTAAATAAAGGCTATATCGTTCACGGACTGCGCCGCAGAAGTTCTTCTTTCAATACCGGAAGAATCGACCATATCTACCGCGATATCCATGAGACGGACGTTAAATTTTTCCTTCACTACGGTGACCTAACCGACGCGACAAATATAATCCGCATAATTCAACAGGTTCAACCTGACGAGATTTACAATCTGGCTGCGCAAAGTCATGTCCATATTTCTTTTGAGACGCCAGAATACACCGCAAATGCCGATGCACTTGGAACATTGCGAATTCTAGAAGCAATACGTATTCTGGGGTTGAACCAGAAATGCAGATTCTATCAGGCATCAACGAGCGAGCTTTTCGGGAAAACCGCCGATTTTGCTCCCCAAAACGAGAAAACCCCCTTTTATCCGCGGAGCCCATATGCTGCTGCGAAGATATATTCATACTGGATTACGGTCAATTATCGCGAAGCATATAAAATCTTTGGATGCAACGGTATACTATTTAACCATGAGTCCCCCAAGCGTGGAGAGACATTTGTCACCCGCAAGATTACCCGGGCCGCCGCCAGAATCAAACTAGGTCTTCAGGAGAATCTTTTCCTCGGGAACCTTAACGCAAGTCGGGATTGGGGTTATGCCGGCGACTACGTTGAAGCAATGTGGATGATGTTACAGCAAGCGGAGCCAGATGACTATGTGATAGCCACAGGCGAAACTCATACAGTACGCGAGTTTGTTGAACTGGCATTTAAAGAAGTCGGGATAAGTATAGTTTGGAAGGGAATTGGTATTGACGAAACGGGGATAGACTCAGAAACCGGCAAAGTGCTAGTAAAAATAGACTCGCGCTATTTTCGACCTACGGAAGTTGATTTCTTGCTCGGTGATCCATCGAAGGCAAACAATTTGCTCGACTGGAAACCCCGAACTGCTTTTTCGGAATTAGTCAAGATGATGGTGACCCATGATCTGCAATCGTCAGAACGAGACATTCTATGTAGGCAGAACGGTTTTCAATATGAACACAGCGGAGTCTAAAAAGATAGCCCAAGTTGGTTTTTGTTCCTTAGAGCATCCAGTAAGTTAACAGGAGATTATTATGAAGCTCGAACAAGATATGTCCCTAATCAATGAATTAGAGAATGAATTTCCTGTTCAACACTGGACGATTGCCGATATTCATATATGGCCGCTAATACGGATACCTTTGAGTTTCACACTCAATGCCCAGGGGAGTGAAGCTAAGCGTTATAAAACCACCGGAGATAAACGAATTCTTAACAAAATTCGACAAATAATATCTTTTGGTTCAGGTGCATTGCGGCAGTTATCGGCTTCACTAAAAGACAACCAGCATAATGATTGTACCGAAAGAGCTGACGTTTTAATAATTTCAGCAACTAAAGACCGATTGCTAAAATTGCCGAATGGCCAATACTATGATATCCATTGTGATTATATTTCGGATGCAATAAAGAAGTTAGGCAAGCGGGTATTGACATATGAAATCGCGCCGCAAAACCACTACTTGCTACCGAGATACAGTATATCCCACTTTTCGCAAGCACAACTTGATTGGATTCGAATAAAAGCCGAAATAGAATTCTTGGCAAACCGGAAGCCTTTGGCTAAGGTTAAGTTACCTAGCTATGATGACTTTCGCCGAGCCCTAGAAGAACGGAACATTTATTTCTCTCTTCCCTCCCCAGAACAACTACTTAAGCAAGTTTTTGTAATTAGCAGGACTGCTGCATACTTTGAAAAAGTAATTAAAAGCAAAAGAATTAGCTTAGCTATGGTTTGTGATTATTGTAGCACTGCCGGCCTAGCAATGAATTTGGCTTGCAGGCGCATGGGAATTATATCCGTCGATATTCAGCACGGCGTGGCTGGAAATCTCCACGGCTCATACAGCCGTTGGACGAAGGTTCCTCTGACAGGCTACGAGTTATTGCCCAAAATTTTCTGGTGCTGGTCTGAAGACGACGTTGCAACGATAAATTCATGGAACAACGGTGTAATGAAATATCATCAGGCAATCGTTGGTGGGAACTCTTGGGAAGAGCTATGGCTCGACCCCAAGAACGAGATAGGTAACTACTATGACAAAATACTGGCAAAAGAGTTTCCGGGTAAGATAAACGAAAAAAGAATTCTTGTTACACTACAAACAGGTGGCCTTATTCCGCCAGTGATTGTACAAACGATAAAAGAGGCCCCTTCATCTTGGCGGTGGTATATCAGGTTCCATCCTTACATGACCCAGGAAGAACGTAATCATATTAACAAGGAATTAGACCGGGAGTGCCGTCAGGCCAATATCGACTTAACAATAAGTAATACTTTGCCTTTGATGGCGTTGCTTCGAAACGTCGACGTCATGATAACGGAATGGTCGGCAACCGTAATTGATGCGAAAATCATGAAAACACCTTCGGTCGTAGTTCACCGCTATGCAGAAGAGTACTTTGCCAGGGAAATAGAACAGGGTTGGGTACGACCGGCCTATAATCCACCTAAAATATTGGCTGCTATTACCGACCAAATTTCGGCAAAAGAGATGCTAAGGTCAAAAGAGTTAATAGTTCCATCGGTGAGTAAAGCACTGGAAGCGGTAAAAATATTGCTTAATATTGGTTAAGGGGCATTCCGACCTTGGGATGCAGTTTGGGAGGACGGAAATGATTGCCGTAATTGATTATTCGGTTGGCAACCCTGGGTCAATTTTGAATATGCTAAGGAAAATCGGCGCGAAGGCGGAGCTGTCAGCAGATGAAAAGGTATTGTCCCGGGCGAACAAGCTTATCTTGCCGGGCGTAGGAGCTTTTGATACAGGCATGGCGAATTTGCGGGTGAAAAACCTCATTCCGCTTCTTGATGAACTAGTCATGAAAAAGGAAATTCCCATACTTGGCATTTGCCTTGGGATGCAGCTCCTAGGAAAAGGTAGTGAAGAAGGGATTGCCGAGGGGCTGGGGTGGCTCAATTTTACATCCGTTCGTTTTAAATTCGTCGAATCCGACAAAAAGCTAAAAGTCCCACACATGGGGTGGAATAACATCTTCGTTCGACGTAGTAGTTTGCTATTAAAAGAGCTCTCTGTTGATTCTAGATATTATTTCGTCCATTCCTATTATGCCCATCCTAACGAGCCACAGATTATTTTAGCCGAAACATCATACGGTATCAATTTCGCATCGGTATTGCAAAAGAACAATATTTTCGGGGTACAGTTCCATCCAGAAAAAAGCCATCGTTTTGGGCTTCAATTGCTAAGAAACTTTGCGGAGTGTTGCTGATATGTTCCGACCTAGAGTAATTCCCTGTCTGTTGCTCATGAATTCGGGGCTGGTAAAAACGATCAAGTTTCAAAACCCCCAGTATGTTGGCGATCCTATCAACGCTGTGAAAATTTTTAACGAAAAATCGGTGGACGAGCTAATACTGCTAGATATCACGGCATCAATGGAAAACCGTAAACCAGCTCTTAATCAATTGTCAAGAATCTGTAGCGAAGCATTTATGCCCCTATGCTACGGTGGAGGAGTTTCCACATTGGAAGACATTAGTTCCATCCTCAGCGTAGGTTTTGAAAAAGTGTCCATCAACAACAAGGCCATATACACTCCGGAATTCATTTCAGCTGCCAGCAGTACCTTCGGCAGCCAAAGTATCGTCGTCTCTATTGACGTTAAGAAGGATTTTTGGGGCAGGTATTCTGTTGCGGGGCAACGGGGGACAAAGGCGCTGAAACTAAATCCGGTATTGTGGGCGCAAGAAGTTGAAAGGCGTGGTGCCGGCGAATTATTCGTCAACTCAGTGGATCGAGACGGCACGGGTATTGGATACGACTATAGCCTAATCAAAATGATTGCCGAAGCTGTTGACATCCCAGTTATAGCATGTGGTGGCGCTGGTAAAGTAAATGATTTCACTAGAGCCATCAAAGAAAGTGGCGCTTCGGCCGTTTCCGCAGGTAGCATGTTTGTCTTTCATGGAAAGCATCGGGCGGTATTAATCACATTCCCTTCAGAAGAGGAACTTAAACAGGCCTTTTTATAGTGTCTTATTTGGAAGGAGCGCGAAATATGGGATATCAACAGTGTGTACGCTGCGTCATGGATACTACGGATCCAGAAATCGTCTTTGACGAAAAAGGACAATGTAATCACTGCAAATCTGCGGAACGGGCAATCGCTAAAGACATCATTGCTGATCCTATCGCAAAACAAAAAGCGTTGCAGACAATCGTAGAAAAAATTAAAAAAGACGGGCAAGGGAAAGAATACGACTGTCTTATTGGTGTAAGTGGAGGTGTCGACAGTACCTATGTAGCATATAAAGTAAAAGAATTAGGTTTGCGTCCGCTTGCCGTTCATGTTGATAATGGGTGGAATTCGGAACTGAGTGTAAGCAATATTGAAAAAGCACTCAAGACGCTTAATATAGATCTTTATACCTATGTATTGGATTGGAATGAGTTTAAATATTTGCAAATGGCCTTTTTACGGGCGTCTGTTCCTGACTTAGAGATACCAACAGACCATGCGATAAATTCGGTTTTACGCTCCATGACAACGAAGCATAATATCAAATATATGATCTTTGGATCTAATATAAACACTGAGTCAATATTACCGCGAAGATGGTCGCACGGTCACCAAGATTGGGGATATATTCAAGCTATAAACAAAAGGTTCGGTGGCAAAGAACTTAAGTCGTTTCCTCACCTATCGTTTTGGAAGAAAATATATTATCGAATCACCAATAGATTAGAAATAATTAACCTGCTGGATTATTTGGATTACTCAAAAAGCGGGGCGATTGAGATCCTGCAAAAGGAGCTTAACTGGCAGTATTACGGCGGGAAACATTATGAATCTGTTTATACTCGTTTTGTACAAGGATATATTCTTCCCAACAAGTTTAATTATGACAAGCGTAAGGCTCATCTTTCCTCCCTAATTGTTTCGGGGGAGATATCACGAGATGAAGCTATACAAGACTTGGAGAAGCCAATTTACCCGCCGGACTTGTTGGAAGAGGATTTGCGGTTCGTTAATAGCAAATTTGGAATTACAGAGACTGAGTTTTACCGACTGATGGAATTGCCCAACAAAGAATTTGAAGACTATCCCTCAGATGAACGAAGCATTAAGTACAAACTTATAAAAAGTATGTATGAATTTTACAAAGGATTTTTTAAAAGAACATAAATTTGCTTGATCAAAATTATTTAAAGCGTTTAGACGAATCCTATGCTGTAGCAAAGGTGAAAAAATAATGAAAATTGCATACCTGTTGACTCATGATATTAGACAAGAAGACGGAGTTACAAAGAAAATTACACAGCAAGCAAAGATTTGGCGAGCAATGGGCCATGAAGTAGAAGTTTTTGCTATTATCAATGTGAAAGAGCCGTTAAGTGATTATTGCAATGGTCACCGTTTGTTTCATAATTCTATGTGGTTAGCTGAACCGCGCAACCTTGTAAAAAGTATACGCTCTTATAAACCCGAAATTATTTACCTCCGTTTCGAACCTTTCAAACCCTTCATGAATTTACTTGTACGACAATATCCTACAGTTATTGAGATTAATTCCGATGATATTTCAGAATATCGTTTAAGGGCGAAAAATAACATTAAAGGAAAGCTACTATATTATTACAACTTATTAACAAGAAGAATACTCTTAAAAAGGGTCGCAGGGCTTATTGGTGTAACGGAAGAATTGCTAACTCTGCCGGAAAACCGGAAATCTCGCAAACTATCCCTCGTTGTACCCAATGGAATCGACCTGAAACAATTCGGAACCCTTAAAGTTCCGAAGGATAATTCTATTCCGCAACTAGTTTTTCTCTGTAGTAATGATCAGCCTTGGCAGGGGACTGATAAGTTGATAAGGCTAGCACGAAACTCCATTGGGAAGCTTGCATTTCATATTATCGGAGTTAGTCCGGATAAAACTGCCCCACCTAACATGACCTATTATGGATATTTGCATAAAGAAGGATATGAAGCAATAATGAAACTGAGTGACATCGGAATCGGAACACTTGCCTTGCATAGAAAAAACATGAATGAGGCCTGTCCCTTGAAGGTTCGAGAGTATTTAGCTTATGGATTACCGGTAATTATTGGCTACAATGATACTGCATTTATGGGGCAGGAAGGCCTGCCGAACTGGATGCTAGAAATACCTAATACTGAAAATAACATTGACGATTATCTGATGCAGATTATAGATTTTTCATATAAAATGAAAAACTTTGTGTTACCGAAAAAAAATATATCCTTCATTGATTACAATGAATTGGAAGAAAAGCGGTTGTCATTTATGGCTTCCATACTTGCACTGCAACGGCATGAGAAAGAATGAAAATTGCATTTATTACTTCCAGTTTACCCTGTGGTCCAGGTGAAAGCTTCATCATCACAGAAATCAAGGAATTGCAGCGGCAAGGGCACAGTATCCTGAATATTCCCATGTGTCCCCGGGGACACATTGTTCATCGCGAAACGGAACAAATAAATAGTCTTGTGGCCCCGCTTTTTTCAGTGGCAATAATGATGGGGGCACTGAGGACCTTGCTTTCGGCTCCCGGCCGGTCAAGCAAATGCTTAGCCTGGATCTTTCGCAGTCGCAACCTTCTTACCTTTTTAAAAAATTTCGCTGTTTTTCCCAAGGCCTTATGGCTAGCAGACTATATTCGCCGGCAAAATTTTACCCATCTGCATGTCCACTGGCTGGCTACTTCTGCGACATTGTGCATGATTGCCGCCGAGATTACCGGCCTGCCCTGGAGCTTCACGGCTCATCGCGGGGACATAGTGTTGAATAACCTGTTGACTCTTAAAATGACAAAGGCTACTTTCGGACGGTGCATATCCCTGAAAAGCAAAGCCCTGGTAGAAATGTTAAGCGGCGGCGATAAGGACGGTAAGCTGAACGTCATCCATATGGGGATTGAAATGCCTCAGCTACCTGCGCCAGTCCGGTCACCCCGGGAGAAAAACGTTATTCTATCGCCGGCTAGCTTAATTCCTGTAAAAGGGCACTGCAACTTATTGTCGGCGGCAAAAATACTTATAGAGCAAGGCGTTAACTTTGAACTCTGGCTTGCTGGTGAAGGGGAGTTGCGGAACCGGCTTGCCAAACAGGTAATGAGTCAGGGACTGGAGAATCACGTAAAGTTTTTGGGGCAAGTGAGCCACGATACCTTGATGGGGTATTATGCGCAAGGCCTCATTGCCTTCACCGTTCTGGCGAGTGTAGATCTCGGCAACGGCGAACACGAAGGTATTCCAGTTGCTCTTATGGAGGCGATGGCCTACGGGATTCCAGTTGTTGCAACTGCCACCGGCGGTATTCCGGAGTTGGTCTCAGACGGTGGAATCCTTGTTCCACAGCAGGACCCGGACAGTCTCGCTCAGGCGATAGGGAAATTGCTGGAAGATCGGCATATTTGGTTCCGCCTTTCCCAAGATGCCCGCCAAGTTGTCGAGCGCGATTTTAATGTCGTGGTTACGGCAAGGAAATTGTACGAACTTATCGCAGCCATCCCGTATTCGACTCCTAAGTAAGGGGCTTTGTCCTTCCTAGGATTCCTCGGGACCGGCCGGCTACGATTGTTTTTCGAGAACCACTTGGAAGCAAGTAGCGGCAACATAGGTTGCTCGCTTTAGTTGATCCCGAGGAAGCATCGTCTTTAACCAGGTTTTTGCATAACAAAAGAAGGCAGAGGTAACGACCATGCGTGTTTGGCTGATAACTGTCGGCGAACCGCTGCCAACCGATGGCAGCTGCGTCCGGTTGCACCGTGCCGGCATATTGGCGGACTTGCTCCACGGGCAGGGTCATGACGTGATATGGTGGACATCAACTTTTGACCATATGGCCAAAAAACAGCGCTTTACAAGCGATACCGTCGTCGACTTGGACAAACGATTTCGCATGATTTTCCTGCACTCATGCGCATACGCCTCCAATGTCTCAATCAGCCGGATTCTCAACCATATCGGGATTGCCCGTCATTTTTCCGAACTTGCGCCAAAAGAAACAAAACCAGACGTCATTTTGGTTTCGTTGCCGACGCTGGAACTTTCCCAAGCGGCCGTAGAATACGGTAAGCGGCATAATGTTCCTGTTGTTGTCGATGTTCGAGACCTTTGGCCAGACATCTTTGTCGACCTGTTTCCTACTGCTATGCGGCCGTTGGGACGATTGCTTCTGTTGCCCTATTTCCACATGGTGCGCTCCATCTGTCGGCAGGCGACAGCCATAATCGGCATAACCCCGAAGATCGTTCAATGGGGGCTAGATTACGCCGGCCGGACCGCGACCTGTTGGGATAGGGATTTTCCGCTGGCCTACTCAGGGGTTCAACCGAAAGACGAAGCTTTACGTTCGGCAGGAAAATTCTGGGGAAAATATGGCATAAGCGGCAGCGATGACCAGTTCACGGTATGCTTTTTCGGCACAATGGGTCGGCAGTTCGACCTGGAGACGGTGATAAAAGTCGGCAAAATACTTGAGGAGGAGAATGCCGGCATCCGTATTGTGCTGTGCGGTACAGGCGACAACTTTGAGAAATACAAACAACTTGCTGGTTTCTGCAAGAGTCTGATATTCCCTGGCTGGGTAGGGGCGGCGGAAATATGGACGATGATGCGCTCGTCACACGTCGGCTTAGCGCCCTATTACAGTACTACTGATTTCGAAATGTCAATTCCTAACAAGGTGATTGAATATTTGTCGGCGGGATTACCCATAGTATCGAGTCTTAAAGGCACTGTGGCGGAGATACTGTCCCATCACGGTTGTGGGGTGTCTTATAAGCAGGAGAATCCGCGTGAACTTGCCAATACATTAGCTGATTTGTATAGACAACCAAAACTACTTGAGACAATGTCGAAAAATGCTCGCCGATTGTATGAGGAGCGATTCGCAGTAGACGACGTTTACGGTAAGTTGGTCGCCAGTCTTGAGGAAATTTCCAGCAGCCATAAAAGGGCGAAGTGAAACGGAATTCGTTTTAAATGCATTTTCTAGAGTAGGTGTTTTCATCATGCACGCAATAGGCGTAATCCTGTTGTCTTTATCCTTATTATCAGTGGGGCTTTACCAAAGGAATGCAAGAAACGACTGGTTATCGCCGAGTCGATTTTGGGCGCTAGTCTGTTTTATCATGGTGAGTATCCCCTTATTATTTATTTCTTTTTCAAAAGTATCCGTGCTGGCCATTGCCTGGATACTTTTGAGTGCCACTTGCATATACAGCGGAGCCGCCACTGCGCGTTATAGTGGCAATAATTGCCAAAAAATAACACCAGAAGATTGCCGCTTTCCCGGACTGGGAGTACTGATAATATTTGGTAGCTCGGTGGGACTCGGAGCGCTATTTGTTCAATTCCACATGTTGGGGCACAGTCCGATTGAGGTGTTTTTTACAGCAAAGATTTTTACTATTATGCAAGAAATACAACCGCTGCATATCCAGAATAAAATACCGTCCATTGTTTCAGGTATGACTGGGGGAGTATATTTAGCGGCGATGCTCGGCGGATTTTATTATGTCGCCTACGAGAAAACATCGCTTCGATATCTGGCTTTTTTGCCCTTCGTTCCTGCAATATCGATAGCTTATTGTGTAACTACTAAACTCTCCTTCCTATTTCCCGTGCTTTTCTGGGTCGGATCATATTTAGCTGCTAAGGTATATTTCCGGCGCGTAATTACAACGAAGACGTTGCTCTGGTTTATGGCCGTCTGTGTGGGTATTTGCCTTTTGCTTGCCCTGCTAATTCTCGCCAGATGGAAATCTTGGTCCCCGGCTGCCAGCGGAATCCCTTTTGACGGTCTGATTGGCTTTCGAAATTATACGCTTACCTTGGTTATCGGACATATAGTAGCTTTTTCGCACTGGTTCCCGACCTACATACAAAGCATTTCAGAGGGGTATGGGTGGGGACGGTATACGTTTGCTGGCATTTTCAATTTTCTCGGTTATTCGGTTCGAACGCCTGCAGAATCTGTTGTTCTTTTTCCTGGCCCCTATAATTTATCGAACGTTTACACCGTTTTCCGGCCTTTGATACTCGATTTTGGACTATTTGGGTCATTGCTCGTATTTTATCTTGCCGGCTTTCTCGGAGAATATTCATATAGTCGCCTAAAAATGGGCCAATTGCGATGGATGCCGGTGTTATCAATTTTTTACTGGGTCACGATGTGGAACTTCAATTCGAGTATTTTTAACTACAATTCGATATTACTGGCTTCTTTTATCTTCTTCGGCTACTTCTATACACTGCCTTATATTAAAAAGAGTCTGCCTATTAAGGAGAAGCGATGAAAATCTGGATAGTCACAATCGGCGAGCCACTGCCGACAGATGCGGGCAAGCAACGGCTACACCGTTCCGGCCAGGTTGCTAAAATCCTGTCAAGCCGCGGCCATGATGTCACATGGTGGACGTCATCCTTTGACCATGCCTTAAAACGCGACAGAACTTTAAAAGACGAGGTCGTTACGATAAACGACAACCTGCGTATTTACATGCTTTATGCTCCCGGCTACCGCAAGAATGTATCTCTAGCCAGAATCATCAATCACATTAAAATCGCGAAGAAATTCCGCAAGTTGTCCCGAAATGAGGACCGTCCCGATATAATCTTGACCTCACTACCTTCAATTGCCTTATCGGCCGCCGCCACCGAGTTTGGACGCGAAAATTCGGTGCCAGTGGTTGTCGATATCCGCGATTTATGGCCGGATATTTTTCTCGACCTGTTTCCGGTTTATTTGAAAGGAATGGCGAAAATCGCCCTTTTTCCGGCTTTTCTACTGGCGGAAAAGGCGTGTCGAGAAGCGACCGCCCTTTCGGGATGTACCGCCCCGTTTGTTGAATGGGGCTTAAAAAAAGCCAGACGGGCGCTAGGACAGTATGACAAAGAATTCTTCATGGGCTATTCCAGTCAGGTACCAAATGAGCAAGAAATCGAACAAGCAAAAGAATACTGGCGGGAATTCGGTATTGAAGAAAGCCGGCAAGAATTTATTGTATGCTTCTTTGGAAATATGGGTCGTTATTTCGACTTTGAGACTGTGATTCGGGCGGCAAGACAATGTAAAAGCAAGGGCATGTCTCTTCGCTTTGTTCTATGTGGGAGTGGCGAGAAGCTTGCCTCATACAAAGAACTAGCTAAGGATTGCGACAATATTCTTTTCCCGGGCTGGGTCAATTCAGCTAAAATATGGTATTTGCTTCGGATCTCATCCGCAGGCTTGGCACCCTACGTAAACATAGACAATTTCACCCTCAATTTGCCAAATAAACCTGCGGAATACTTTTCGGCTTCCGTCCCCATCCTGACGAGCCTGCAAGGGATCCTAAGCAATCTACTGGCGGAGACCGAAACCGGGTTTACTTACCAGGATGGTGATCCCACCGACTTGGTAGACAAGCTGATGGATTTATATAATAACCCAGGCAAGCGACAAATAATGGCTGTCAACGCAGGCAAACTATACAACGAACAGTTTAATGCCGATGTTGTTTACAGTAATTTCGCTCACCACCTGGAGATTATCGGCCAAAAGAAGATCTAATAAAAAATATCGCAAGCTGCATACAAATGCGAGGGGAACAAATTGCATCAGCCAGAAAAATTCCTTATCATCCATACGTTTGGCTTGGGAGACATGATAATGGCTACTCCGGCGCTGGAGTTGCTCTTCAAGCATTTCCCTTCAGCAAAGTTCGACTACTTCATAGGATATCGGCCGGTTGCCGAAATTGTGCGGAGCTATCCGCAGACAAGACATATCTATTTAAAACGTGGTGGGTTTGAGACCGTAAGGCAAATCTACGAACTAAGGAAAAATCGATACGACTATGTTTTGATCACAAGTGGGCACAGCTCCTGGAAAAGCTGCCTGTTCGCTAACTTGCTGAAGACCGGCTGTACTATTGGAGATTATGAGGGGAATATAAGCTTTTTTGATAAAGCGACGAAAAGAAGCAGGAATAGCCATCGGATGACTTGCAACCTTCTTATGGTAAAAAATGCGTTCGGAATTAATGAAACCACACCCGCGCAGCCGAAGGTAACCATTTCAAGCCCCCAGAATGATGCCATTATCAAAGAAATAGTCGGAACAGGCAAAACTGTCATCGGTATTCACTGCGGTTCAAGAGAAACCCAATCGTACAAAAGGTGGCCAACCGAGCACTTCCGGCAACTGCTGGCGCTAATACACCAAAACAACGCTGACGCCTTTTTTCTGATTTTCGCCACTGGCACAGAACAACAAGAGGCGCGAGTGATTACCAATCAGTCTACTCATTGCAGCCTAATTCTGGACAAGCCTCTTAGCATTGTAATGGGACTCATTCAGCGCTGCCGACTAATGATTGCCAACGACTCCGGAATCGGGCATCTGGCAGCGGCTGTCGGCACGCCAACTCTCAGCATCTTCGGACCGAGCGACCCGGGGAAATGCGCTCCTGTCGGCGCCCACTGCCGGCACATCAGAGCAGAAGGTTTTTGCAAACCGTGCATTGACGGCACGGTACCATCGAAATGCGGGGAAACTGCCGAGTGCATGGCGGTTCTCAAACCTGAGACCGTTTATAAGCTTGTTGCCGGATTACTAGAAGAGACGGGTCACTAAAATGTTTCGCAACTTATATTCGCATACATTTATAACCACACTATGCATTTTCGCCCTGGGCGCGGCTTCCCTCAAAATCGCCGCCGACTTTTTCGGCAGTGTCGGCTTCGGCGAATACCAGATTGCTCGTCGCGGGATAGCGTTAGTAACTTACCCGCTGCTAATGGGACTCGGCATAAGCTTGCCGCGTTTTATTGCCGGGAATCAGGAAAGTGGACAAACGGAAAAGAGCGCCTATTTGCTATCCGGGCTGCTGATTATAATCGTAAACCTTGGTTTTTGCGGGTTGCTCGTTTTTCTGTTCCCGCAGGAAATAAGTCACCTGCTTTTTGGGAATAGCAAATATCAAGGGTTTGTTATGCCTATATACGCCGCAGTATTCGGTCTTTGTTTCTATACCCTGGTATATTCGCACCTGCGCGGTAGCCTTAAAATACGGGAAGCGAACCTGTTTCAACTTTTTAGTATTGGTCTGGTGCCGATGGGGGCGATTGCTGCCAACGGAAACAGCCCGGCGCAAAGCATCCTTTACACAGGCCTTATCTGGTTTGTCTTGGCCACCTTATACCTCGTATTTATTCTTTTTATAAAAGAGGGAATCCCTAAACGCAGGTTAGAACTTTTTCCACAGATGAAAAAACTGATTTTCTTCGGCCTCCCGCGGATTCCAGGAGAGTTTGCCCTCTTTGGCCTATTTTCTGTTCCGGTGATCAGTATCGCCCATATCACCGGTGTTGAAACAGCAGGCTATTTTGCGTTAGGTTTTTCTTTTTTGCAGTTGATTTGCGGTTTCTTCGACTACGTAGGTGTCATTTTGTTGCCGTTAATCAGTAAGATGAACGCCGAAAAGCGCTTTCCCGAAATAGCCTCTCTTGTGAGAAAGACCCTTGGCCTATCGATGTTGGGCAGCCTAATACTGGTTTCGGGTTTGTTTTTTTTAATGAAGAACATTCTCGGAACCTTCTTCGGCAACGATTTTCTGGCGGCGACGGGAATCATAAAATGGATTATCAGCGGTGCCTTCCCCTATCTTATTTACGCCATACTCCGCAATCCCCTCGACGCCATGGTAAGTTTTCCGCACAACTCCCTTAATCTTTCGATTGCACTGGGCGTCATTCTTGGCGCGCTTTTTTTCGCAAATAGTATCACGGGGTGTATCATTGCCGTTTTAAGCGGATTATCATTACTCGGACTATTGACGTTTATGTCTTGGCGTAGGTGCATTAACACCAACAGATAAAAATGCTAACAGCCCGAACAGGCCTCAATCCCGAAGGAGGCGGCCCGCTGGATAATTAAAGCATTTGGCATTTTTTTGAGCGTCTATTATAATAAATGTAGTTATGCAAAAAGTGACAAGCCTAGGCAAAATTCGGATCCGCCGTCCCCGGCGCCGCAGGGCGAAGAACTGTGCCTTCGTTAATCATACGCCTATTGGTCCGGCAGGCTGGGGAGACCACATACTCCAGCATGTTACATAAATATTGACAGGGGGACTTATGCTCAAACGCCTCTTCGACCTCGTATGCTCATCAATCGGCCTTATTCTTCTTTCTCCAATCCTCATCGCCCTCTCTGTAGCGATCAAACTCGACTCTCCCGGACCTGTATTCTACCGGGGCGTGCGAGTAGGGCGCTACGGAAAACCGTTCCGTATCTTCAAATTCCGCAGCATGGTACCAAACGCCGACAAAATCGGTGCCGACTCCACCAGCGGCAGCGACATGCGGGTAACCAAAATCGGCCACATTATCCGCAAATTCAAGTTCGACGAATTCTCCCAGCTTATTAACGTCTTCCTTGGCGACATGAGCATTGTCGGGCCGCGGCCGGAAGTCCAGAAATTTGTCGACATGTACACCGAAGAAGAAAAAGCCATCCTGACACTACGCCCGGGCATCACCGACTGGTCTTCGATAAAATTCCACAACGAGGGCGACATCATCGAAGCCTCGGGCATAAAAGACGCCGACGAGGCCTATGCCAAATTGATCAGGCCAACGAAGCTCAAGCTGCAGCTGAAGTACGTGCGGGAACACAATCTCTGGGTAGACATCAAAATCATCGTCTGCACCATCCTGACGCTCTTCTCCACTCGAACCGGTGGCGGGGTGGTAGGAGTCCCGGAAATATGAATCTCAGCTCATACGCCACACAAAAACGATACAAAGGGGAATTATTTTAATGATTAACAAAGTCCGTTTCGTAAACCCGGTCAGAAACTACCACATGATCAAAGACGAAATCGACGCCGCTTTCTTCGATGTCATGGAAAAAGGCGAATACATCGACCGTTCCCACCTCAAGCAATTCGAAGAAAACCTGGCGAAATTCGTCGGCACAAAATACGCCGTCGGTCTCAACAGCGGCTACGACTCCCTACATATGTCCCTCAGGGCCGCCGGCATCGGTGCTGGCGATGAAGTCATCGTTCCCGCCCACACCTTTGTCGCCTCCTGTTCCGCCATCGTCAACGTCGGCGCCACCCCGGTGCTCGTCGACGTCACCAAAGACTTCAACATCGACTGCGATAAAATCGAAGAAGTCATCACCGAAAAAACCAAAGGCATCATGCCCGTTCACCTCAGCGGCTGGATGGCTGACATGCCGCGCATCATGGACATCGCCGCCAAATATAACCTCGTCGTCGTCGAAGACGCATGCCAAAGTCTTGGCGCCAGCATCAACGGCAAAATGGCCGGCGCCTGGGGCCTCACCGGCTGCTGGAGCTTCTACCCCTTCAAAATTCTCGGCGGTTACGGCGACGGCGGCGCCATCACCACCAACGATCCCGAAGTGGCAGCTTTCGCCCGTCGGATGCGCTACAACGGCGAAGACCGCGAAACCGGCGAATACTTCGGTCACGGTTTCACCTGCCTCCTGGACAACCTCCAGGCAGCCTTCCTCGACGTCAAGCTCCGCCATCTGCCTGAAGGCATCAAAAGAAGAAAACAAGTCGCCGCGCGCTACAAGGAAGCGCTCAGCGACCTCCCGGACCTGCTGCTGCCCCACTACGATAAACCCGGCTTCGACCACGTCTACCAAAATTATACCCTCAGGTCCAAACAGGGCAGCGAATTTTCCGACTACCTCAAAAAGAACGGCGTCGAAGTCCTGACCCAGTTCCGCAAGCCCTATTATAAGCATGAGGGCCTCAAGCTCGTCGACCGCGGCTTCCCCGAAACCGAAGCATTAAGCCGCGAAGTATGCTCTTTGCCCATGAACGTCGAAACCAACGACGAAGAGATCGAATACGTCATCAAAGTCGTCCGGTCCTTCTACGGGAAATAACATAACCGTTCAGGCCGGATTAAAAAAGTTCTATGCTTATAAGCGGTAGGGAGGAACCATGAAACAGCTTTCGAGAATAACCGAAACCTTCTCGGAGTCCGTCATCCGGGAAATGACCAGGATATGCGACGCTGCCGGCGGCTACAACCTCTCCCAGGGCTTCCCTGACTTCGAAAGCCCCCAGGCCATAAAAGACGCCGCAATCGCCGCCATAACCGGCGGCCTCAACCAGTACCCCGTCACCTTCGGCGAACCCGAGCTGCGCGAGGCCATCAGCAAAAAAGTCCTCGCCTACAACGGCATAAAATGCGACCCCGTCACCGACATCACCGTCACCTGCGGGGCCACCGAGGCGATGATCGCCACTCTCAAGGCAATCATCAACCCCGGCGACGAAATCATTGTTTTCGAGCCCTTCTACGAGAATTACGGGCCGGACGGCATCCTCTCCGGGGCCACCCCCCGTTACGTTACCCTTTACCCGCCCGCGTGGACCTACCGGCCGGAGGAACTGGCCGCCGCCTTCAACGAAAAAACCAAGGCAATCGTAATCAACACCCCCAACAACCCAACCGGCAAAGTCTTCACCCGCGCCGAGCTCCAGGAAATCGCCGACCTATGCCTGAAATGGGACGCCTACGCCGTCACCGACGAAATCTACGAACACATTCTCTACGACGGCGCCGAGCACGTCTCGCTTGCCGCCCTGCCCGGCATGGCCGACCGCACTGTCACCATCAACTCCATCTCTAAAACCTACTCCGTCACCGGCTGGCGGGTCGGCTGGGCGATCGCCGAAAAGACGATCACCCAACGCATCCGCAAAGTCCACGACTTCCTCACCGTCGGCGCGCCCACCCCGTTCCAGCACGCCGCCGCCGCCGCGCTCACCTTCCCGCCCGAATACTACGCCGGCCTGCAAAGCCATTACGCTGAGGCGCGCCAGTACCTTTACGACGTCCTCGTCCAGGCCGGCTTCGAATGCGCACCCCCCAAAGGCGCCTACTACATCCTCGCCGGCATCGGCGACCTCAAGAAGAAACTTGGTGCCGAAGACGACTTTGCCTTCAGCCGCAAGCTCATCGAAGTCGCCGGCGTCGCCACCGTACCAGGGTCGTCCTTCTACTCCGACCGCAGCAAAGGCATAAACCAGGTCCGCTTCTGCTATTGCAAGAAGTGGGAAACCCTCCACGCCGTTGCCGACTCCATGAAGAAACTCGCCAAGTGATGTCCGGAACTTGACGACAAAGATTATAATGATCGAGGTGGAGTAATGTCCGGGTCAATAAATTGTCCCCCGCAACCTCCTCAATTCCGCAATGACGACCTGCTGCCGGCCGAACTGAAAAAGCTTCTGGCTACGATGATGAGGATCCGTGTCTTCGAAGAAAGAATAGCCGACCTGGTGATCGAGAAGAAGATAATTACTCCCTGCCATCTTTATACCGGTCAGGAAGCCGTCGCCACCGGCGTATGCCACGCCCTGAACAGCGACGACTATCTCTTTGGCACCCACCGCTCCCACGGCCACTATCTGGCCAAAGGAGGCGACCTCAAAGCCGCAATGGCGGAAATCTTCGGCCGGGCCACCGGCTGTTCCAAGGGCAGAGGCGGCTCGATGCACCTCGTCGCCCCCGAAGTCGGCATAATGGGCACCTCGTCCATCGTCTCCGGCAGCATGTCCATCTCGGTCGGCACGGCGCTAGCCGAATCAATTCGCGGCTCACAGCGGATAACCGTCGTTTTTCACGGCGACGGCGTCCCGGAGGAAGGCAGTTGGCACGAATCAGCCAACCTGGCGGCCGTCAAACGCCTGCCGATTATCTTCGTCTGCGAAAACAACCTCTACTGCACCCACATGTCGCTGGAGAAGCGCCGCGTGCACGACAACATCCCGGAAATGGCGAAAGCTCACGGGTTCAAAACACTGTCCGCCGACGGTAATAATGTCCTCGAAGTCCTCGCTGCCGCCCGGCAAGCCGTACAGACCGCCCGGGCAGGCGAGGGCCCCACGCTCATCGAGTGCCGCACCTATCGCTGGCGAGGTCACGTCGGCCCCAACTACGACGTCGACCTCGGACTGCGCGACCAGCAGGAGATCGACGCCTGGAAAGATCGCTGCCCGATAAAGCATTTCGGAAATTTCCTGGTCGATGAAAAAATCATGACAAGGGCGGAAGTGGAAAAGGTCTGGCAGGAAGCGTGCGACGAAGTCGAGCAGGCTGTTGCTTACTCGCTCGCCAGCCCGTACCCTGACGCCGCCGAAGTCACCAAGAACGTTTACCGGGGGGCCGGCCAATGACAGTGATAAGCTACGCGAAAGCGATCAACGAAGCCCACCGGCAGCTATTGGCGACGGACGAGCGGGTCTTCGTCATCGGCCAGGGAGTGGAAAGCCCCTGGTGTGTCGGCACGACTACCCTGGGACTCATCGACCAATTCGGCACCAACCGGGTTATCGACACGCCGATTTCCGAACTCGCCGTCACCGGCTCGGCCATCGGCGCCGCAATGACCGGCATGCGGCCCATCGTCTTCCACCCACGCATGGACTTTATGTACCTGGCCCTTGACCCCATCATCAACCATTGCGCCAGCTGGCACTACATGTTCGGCGGCGCGGTCAACGTCCCTGTGACCATCCGCGGGATCGTCAACCGAGGCAACGAGCAGGCCGCCCAGCATTCGCAAAGCCCTTACTCCCTCTACTGCCATGTCCCCGGCCTCAAAGTCGTCGCCCCCGCGTCCCCCTACGACGCCAAAGGGCTGCTCGTGGCCGCCGTCAGAGACGACAACCCGGTGCTCTATATCGACGACCGCTGGCTATACCAGACCGAAGAAGAAGTCCCCGACGAAATATATGAAGTACCCCTCGGCAAAGGCAAGGTCTGCCGTGAGGGGACCGACGTCACAGTCGTGGCCGTATCCTACCTCGTCAAAGAAGCGATCACAGCTGCGGCTGAGCTTGCCAAGCTGGGGATCAGCGTCGAAGTAATCGACCCCCGCACCCTCAAGCCGCTTGACACAGATCTTATCCTGAACTCGGTAAAGAAAACCGGCCGACTGGTAATCGCCGACCCCGACAACCCTATCTGCAGTCTGGGCGACCACATCTCCTCCCTCGTCTATGGCAACTTTTTCGGCCGACTGAAAGGCCCCATCCAGAGGGTCAACCTCCCTGACGCTCCCGCCCCGGCCAGCACCGCGCTGGAGAAAGCCTACTACCCGAACCACCAGAACATAATCGCCTCCGTCAGGACGCTTTTCAGGCAATAGGATATTACTTCGCTTTTCCGGCGGCGCATTAGCGCCGCCATCCGCTTTTTTCGCAATGGCCAAGTCTCGACTAAGCCATTATCCGGCAGGATAAGAGTTTAAAGCCACGAAGATAATCATATAACTAATAGAGTCTTGCTAAAGGCAAAGGAGCATTCCCATGAAAATCATCATCCTTGCCGGTGGCGGCGGCACCAGGCTCTTCCCGCTGTCGCGGGCCAACTACCCCAAACAGTTTCTCAAGCTCGGCGGCCCGCATTCCCTCCTGGCGCAAACGGTAGCCCGCTTCCTGCCGTTGGTGGCCGCAAAGGATATCGTCATCGTCACCAACCACGACCATCTTCACCATGTCCGGGCCGAGCTGTCGGCCTGCAGCGCCACTGCCGCCCACATCATCCTCGAGCCCGTCGGCCGCAACACCGCCCCCGCCGTAGCCCTCGCGGCCCGCTACTGCATCGATAAGCTTGGCGCAGATGACAACGAACTCCTCCTCGTCACCCCCTCCGATCACCTCGTAGGCAACCCCGCAGCATTCGTGCAGGCCATTCGCCAGGCATCCACAGCGGCTGGCAGCCGTATCGTCACCTTCGGCGTCCGGCCCGACAAACCCGAGACCGGCTATGGCTACATACAGGCCGGCGCCAAACAGGGCGACGCATACATCGTCGATTCCTTCAAGGAAAAACCCGACGCCCAAACCGCCGAACGCTACCTCAAGGCCGGTAACTATTACTGGAACTCCGGCCTGTTCGCCTTCACCGTCGGTACCTTCGCCGACGAACTATCCCGGCACCAACCGGCTATCCACGCCGGCCTTGAACAATCTTACGAAGCACTGCTCGAGAGATTCGCCGACCTGCCGGACATCTCGCTCGACTACGCCATCGCCGAAAAATCCGATCGTATCGTCACCATCCCCCTAGACGCCGACTGGAGCGACATCGGCTCCTGGGACGCCATCTACGACGTCCTCCCCAAGGACGCCGCCGGCAACGCCATTCACGGCGACTGTCTGCCGGTCAGCTGCCGCGACTCCCTTATCCTCGGCCACAGCCGCCTCATCGCCGGCATCGGCCTAGAAGACATCCTCGTCGTCGAAACCGACGATGTCATCCTTGTCGCTAAAAAAGGGGAATCCCAGAAGGTCAAGGAAATCGTCGCGGAGCTCAAGGCCCGCGGCCGGCGCGAAGCCGCCGAGCACACCACCGTCTACCGTCCGTGGGGCCGCTACAGCGTACTCGGCGAAGGCCCGGGCTACAAGCTAAAAAAAATCGTCGTCAATCCTGGCCAGCGCCTCAGTCTCCAGCTCCACCACCACCGCAGCGAACACTGGATCGTCATCGGCGGCACGGCCAAAGTCACCATCGGCGCGCAGGAACAGATGGTCCACGAAAACGAAAGCGCCTTCGTGCCCGTCTCCACAAAACACCGCCTGGAGAACCCTGGCAAGATACCGCTGGAAATGATCGAAGTTCAAAACGGCAAATACCTCGAAGAAGACGACATCGTCCGCTTCGACGACATCTACGGCCGCGCCTGAGCGCCGGCTGGCGAAAAGCCCCATCTGCATTGATACGACCAGCTTGTTGCTTGCGTACGTTCCGGGCACGCAAGCAAGCAATCCTCGTCGTGCCTGGCAGATGGGGCTTTCTGAACGGTCTTAGTTTATGTAAAAAAAATCCAGAAATTCAACGCGTCCGCTATTGACGGCAGGACAAAACCGGCTGAAAAACGAATTATTTACCAGTAAATCCGGGCATAATAGCAGACTGTATGGGGGGCGATCGCATGATAAAATTCGGTACCGACGGCTGGCGCGGCATAATCAGCGAAGACTACACCTTCAGCAACGTTAGGCTGGTGGCCCACGCCATCGCCGACTACATCCTCGGCCGCGGCGAAGCGGCCAAAGGGGTCGTCGTAGGCTACGACGCCCGTTTCCTCTCCCGCAGCTACGCCGAAGACTGCGCCGGTGTTTTGGCGTCGCGCGGCGTCACCGTTTGGCTCTCTGACGCCATCCTGCCCACCCCGGCCCTCACCTGGCAGGTCAAAGACCGCCAGGCCGCCGGCGGCATAATGATCACCGCCAGCCACAACCCCGGCGAATACAACGGCCTCAAATTCAAAGCCTCCTATGGCGGCTCGGCCTCGCCCGAAATCATCGCCGACATCGAAACCTACGTCCGCCGCCGCGAAACAGAAGGCGGCGAGTACCCCAAAATCCCCCTGCCGGCCGGCGTCGAAGCCTTCTCGCCCCATGACCCTTACCTCGACCACATCGACGCCGTCCTCGACCCGAAAACCCTCGCCGCCAGCAAAGGCAAGATCCTGTTCGACGTCATGCACGGCGCGGCCAGCGGGTACGCCGCCAGGCTCGCCGCCCGCCACGGCCTCGACCTCGTCGAAGTCAGAAGCGAATACAACCCCTCCTTCGGCGGCGTCAACCCCGAGCCCATCGATAAAAACCTCGCCGCCCTCCGCGCCGCCATGGCCGAGCACAAGGCGGCCGTCAGCCTCGCCACCGACGGCGACGGCGACCGCATCGGCGCCATCGACGCCGACGGCCGCTTCATCAATGCCCACCAGATCATCGCCCTGCTCGCCAAATACCTCCACGAAAAGCGCGGCTGGACCGGCGGCATAGCCCAGACCCTCACCGTTTCCGAACTCGTCAAGCGGGTCGCCGCCAAATACGGCCTCAAACTCTACGAAACCCCTGTCGGCTTCAAATACATCGCCAACCTCATGCTCTCCGAGGACATCCTCATCGGCGGCGAAGAATCCGGCGGCATCGGCATCAAAAACTACATCCCCGAGCGCGACGGCGTCCTCCTCGGCTTCCTGCTCATCGAAGTCGTCGCCGCCTACGGCAAAACCCTCGGCCAGCTTCTCGACGAAATGATGGCCGAGCTCGGCCACTTCTACTACGGGCGCGAAGACCTCCACCTCGACGACGCGCGGAAAAACCGCCTGATGGCGTCCCTCGTCCCCGCGCCGCCCGCGGCTCTGGGCACCCTCAAACCCCTCTCCTCGAACTGCACCGATGGCTGCAAACTCTACGTCGACGGCGGCTGGGTAATGTTCCGCGCCTCCGGCACCGAGCCCATCGTCAGGGTCTACGCCGAAGCCGGCAGCCCCGAACTGCTCGCCACCATCCTTACCGAGGCGGTGAACTATGCCAGAAATGCGTAAAATCAGAAAAGCCGTCATCCCCGCGGCCGGCCTCGGCACGCGCTTCCTCCCGGCCACCAAGGCCCAGCCCAAGGAAATGCTGCCCATTGTCGACAAGCCAGCCATCCAATACATCATCGAAGAAGCCATCCAGTCGGGCATCGAAGAGATCCTCATCATCACCGGCCGCAACAAACGGGCCATCGAAGACCACTTCGACCGCGCCGTCGAGCTTGAGCTCACCCTCAAGGCCCAGGGCAAATACGACCTCCTCGGCCTGGTCGAGGAAATATCCAATGTCACCATCCACTATGTCCGCCAAAAGGAACCGCGCGGCCTCGGCCACGCCGTCCTCTGCGCCAAACAATTCGTCGGCCCCGAGCCGTTCGCCGTCCTCCTGGGCGACGACATCATCGACGCCGCCGTCCCCTGCCTCAAACAACTGCTTGACGTCTACGAGGACCATCCCGGCACCATCCTCGGCGTCCAGGAAGTCCCTCAGGACAGGGTGTCAAGCTACGGCATCGTCAAACCCGTTCCGGTCGGCGAAAACCTCTGGAAAGCCGCCGACCTCGTCGAAAAGCCGCCCCAGGCCGAGGCCCCATCGCGCCTTGCCGTCCTTGGCCGCTACATCATCGAGCCCGAAGTCTTCCCAATCCTTGAAACCACCCCGCCCGGCCGCGGCGGCGAAATCCAGCTCACCGACGCCCTCCGCGTCCTGGCCGCCAGCCGGCCGGTCTATGCCTACCACTTCGACGGCCGCCGCTACGACGTTGGCGACAAGCAGGGCTACCTCGAAGCCACCATCGAATTCGCCCTCAAGCGCCCCGATCTCCGCGACCAATTCCTCCAGTATCTTATAAAAACAGTCAAACCCCTCCTGGTCGGCCAGGAAGCTGCCTGCAGCCGCCGGCCGGAATAAAGAGGGGAGTAGGGGAGAGGCATGACACCTATAGCAGCAGTAATCGGCACCATCTTCATGGACTGTAAAGGCTTCGCCAAACAGAAATACAACCCCGCCGGCCGCAACCTCGGCAGCGTCAAATTCGTCCACGGCGGCGTCGGCCGCAACGTCGCCGAAAACCTCGCCAACCTCGGCATCGACACCCGCTTCGTCGCCAGCGTCGACCGCAGCGGCATCGGCCGGGAGATCACCGCCCGCCTTGCCCAAGCCGGGGTCTGCACCCAATCTGTCGTCGAAACAGATACCCGCGGCATGGGGCTGTGGCTCGCCGTCATGGACGACACCGGCGACCTGGCCGGCTCCATCTCCCAGATGCCCGACCTCCACCACCTCGAAAACCATATCGGCAAAAACGGCGCCGAAATCGTCCGCAATGCCGGCCATATCGTCCTTGAGCTCGACCTCAACGCCCACATCACCAACAAGGTGCTCAGTCTCGCCCGCGAGCAGGGACGCCCGGTTTACGGCATCCCCGGCAACCTCTCCGTCATAATGAGCCACCCCGACATCCTCGGTCAGCTCGACTGCTTCATCTGCAACAACATCGAAGCCGAGCGGCTGATCGGCGTCCCCCTGCCGGCGGACGACATCGCCTCCCTCGAATGGGAACTGGCCCGCTTCGTCGCCGCCAAAGGCCTCGGCGGCATGGTCATCACCCTCGGCAGCGCAGGTAGCGTCTACTACGACGCCGTAAAAGGAACGGCCGGCCATCAGCCCGTCTTCCCCGTCACCGTCATTGACACCTCGGGAGCCGGCGACGCCTTCTTCTCCGGCACCGTCATGGGCCTCATGCGCGGCCTGCCTCTCAAAGAGGCCGTCGTCTGCGGCACCAAAGTCGCCAGCTGGACCGTCCAATCGGACGAAAACACCTGCCGCGACCTCGGCGCAAAACTCGCCGCCGACCCCGTTCTCAAGGAACTTCTTGCCGGGTAGCGTATCCCGGCTTCCGATACGAAGGAGGCGTCCGACATGCTTACCCTTCCCTCGGGCTTCGCGTTCGACTACGCCAACCTCTACGGCGACGGCAAAGTAACCGGCGCCGACATCGCCGGCATCGCCGGCCGCATCGCCGCCGCCCACGCCGCCGTCGGCCATATGCGGGCCACCGGCGAAGTGCGCGGCCACCTATCCAAAGACGGCGTCCCCGAAAAAGTTCTCTTCAGCCAGCTCCCTTACGTCGCCGCCGGCAATCTCAACTCCCCCGAATCCATCCGGCGGCTCAAGGACTTCGGCGCCTCCCTCCGCCACCGCACCGACGCCGTCATCCACTTCGGCATCGGCGGCTCCTACCTTGGCAACCGCGTCCTCTTCGACGCCCACTGCGGCGAATTCTGGAACAGCCGCTCCCCCGAAGAACGTGGCGGCTACCCCGAACTCTACTTCAGCGGCAATAACCTCGACCCCCTGCGCACCGACGATCTTATAAAACACATCCGTGCCGCCGCCGCGGAAAAAACGCCCTACCGACTCCTTCTGGTTGTCGTATCCAAATCGGGAGGCACCCTCGACACCATGGGCTCCTTCATGGTCGTCCACGAAGCCCTGCGCCAGGTTCCGGGGCTTGAACTCTCCGTCGTCGCCGTCACCGACCCGGCCGGGGGCGACAAAGCCACCCTCCTCAAAAAACTCGCCAATGACAGCGGCTGGCCCACCTTCGCCGTCCCCGACGGCGTCGGCGGCCGCTTCAGCGTATTTTCCGAAGTCGGCCTTGTTACTGCCGCCTGCATCGGCTTCGACCTTGACGCCTTCCTTGCCGGTGCGCGATCCATGGACCAAGCCTGCCTGGAAGGCGACCCGCGGACCAACCCCGCCCTTTTAAACGCCGTCCTCAAATACCTCGCCGCCGCCAACCATGGCCGCAACATCGAAATCTTCATGCCCTACGCCGACAGGCTCAAAGCCGTCGCCGAATGGTATGTCCAACTCCTGGCCGAGTCGCTCGGCAAACGCACCGACCGGCAGGGGAGGGAGGTCTTCTACGGCCGCACCCCCGTAGTCGCTGTCGGCACCACCGACATGCACGCCCAAACCCAGCAGCACCAGGACGGCGCCCGCGACAAAGTCGTCCAGTTCGTCCGTGTCGCCGCCTGGGACAGCGACCCCGTCATCCCCGACGCCTTCCCGTCTGCCCGCGAACTAACCAAAATCTCTTCCCTGCGTATGAGCCAGGCTCTCGACGCCGCCCTCGAAGCCAACGCCCAGGCCCTCGCCGCCGACGGCCGCTACAGCGCCGTATTCCACCTGCCGCACCTCGACGCCTTCCACCTCGGCGAACTCCTTTACCTGCTCGCCCTCTCCGTCGCCTACGAAGGCGAACTGGCCGACGTCGACGCCTTCGACCAGCCCGGCGTGGAAGCATACAAAAGAATAATGTCTCCCAAATTGGCAGCTTTGAAACAGGCAGGACGTTGATAAGCGTAAAAGACCAGGGAACGCACTCGCGTTCCCTGGTCTTTTCTTCACATCCCCAGCGGCACGTTGACGATGATCTCGCGCGCGTGGGTCTTGCGCTGGCCTTCGGGCGGCACCGCCAGATCGCCGTATTTTTTCAGCAGGTACGTATCGGGCCGGTTAGGCGCGAAAAACTTGTACCCTTCAAAGGAAACCTCCCGTAGCGGAAAGATATCCTTCCGCACGCGCGGCACCTTGTAATAAAATTCGACTCCGAACGAAAGGAGATCCTGCCCGGGCCGGTTGAAAAACCTGTCGCGGAACCGCTTGGCGCTCCACTCCGCCGCGTACAAAGGCAGGATAAGCGGCAGCCCGACGGTAAACAGCCCGCTCATATACAGCGCCCTGCTGACGGATCCCTTGGGAAACCGCCTTCGGAACTGTCGCAGCCGGTGCCGGAGGGTCAACATCTCCAGGATAGCCCGGTGAGGATAAGAATCGTACGGGAAGATATCCAGATAAATCCCCCGGTAATGGGGAACATAGCCCTTGTCCTTCTCCACAAAGATACTGTTTCTGTCCCGGATTCGCGGCAACACGTCCCGATAATCGGCGTCCGTCTCCGCGGTCTGAAAAAATAGATCTTCCGGCAGCTCCTCCGCCGCGATTTTCCGGAAACGCTCGAAGTCGGCGCGGAGCATGGCTATATCCGCGTCATCATCCCAGGGGATGAACCCCCCGTGGCGCACCGCCCCAAGCAGCGTGCCAGATTCCAGCCAGTAGGGGATGCCGTGCTTGCGGCATATATGGTCCAAGATGCGCAGCATGCGCAGCATCACCAACTGCGCCTGGCGGAGCGTCGTATCCCCCATCGCGCGGTTGTCGGGGAAAAGCGACTGCAAATCCTCTTTCAAGCGCGAAGCCTCCCTTTCCGTCCCTTACGGGTGCAGGCAGAAAAGTGGGGAACTCGCGTTCCCCACTTTCCGTCTGCGGCTTATTACTCTTTGACCTCTGCGGCCTTCGCGTCCTCGATGACCTTCAGGAGCCGCGAGCCGGGAGCGGGCTGGGCCGAAGCCGGGACAGCCTCGTCGCTCTTCTCGACGGCTTTATCCGACTTTTTGTGGCCGATCCGCCAGGTTACGCCCGCGCGGGCCATCTTTTCGCTGCTGGCCATCGCGAAGCCCAGATTGAGGAGCACGTCCTTGCCGCCGCCGTAATGGTAGAGGCCGATGGCAACAGCCTGCTGGCCGGCGTAAGTGCCGACGCCGACGGCAAGCTGAGTCGGCTGCTCGGGATCATAGTCCAGCGGGGCCAGGCCCGACATGGCTGCCGATAAGGCGCCCACGCGGTCCACGCGCGAAGAGAGATCTTTCAGTTGGCGGAGATTAACCGCGTCGGTGCTGTGAAGGCCGTCCGCCACGTTAGTGATCCGCCGCTCGCTGCCGGGCGAACCGACAGATACGGTATTGTCCTGAGTAGCGACCGAATTGTTGCCGAGTGCCACGCTGTTGGCGGCATTGGCTTGAGCGCCCGCGCCGAGCGCCACGGAGCCGTCCGCGGCGTAGCTGCCTGCGCCCACAGCCGTACCCAGATTTCCGGCCTGGCTGCCGATGCCGGCCGCGGTACCGCCCACACCGGCGGAGCTGGCAACTCCGTACGCGGTACCTGCGAAGCTCGCATAGCTGCCAGCGCCGGTGGCGGTGCCGAGGACGCCCGCGTAGCTGCCGAAGCCTGAAGCGGTACCAAACATCCGCGCTTCGCTCAGCGCGCCGGAGGCGGTGCCGAAGAAGCTGGCATAGCTGTCTGCGCCGGTAGCCGTGCCAAGGAATCTGGCCGTGCTATCGGTGCCGGTGGCGGTACCGGCGATGCCGGCGAAGCTGTCTTCCCCGGTAGCGGTCCCACTAGTCAGAGCGGCGCTGTTGGCGCCGGTGACCGTGGCCCGTTCGCCCAGGGCGACGCTGTTGGCGCCGGTGACCGTGCTGTAATCGCTGTACGCACGGGCATTGTACCCGGACACGGTGTCCATGTACCCGGCCTGGGTATTCGCACCGGTCGCGGTGCCGTAGGCGCCCGCTTCGCTGTTGTACCCGGAGGCGGTGCCGCGGTATCCGGCGTAGCTGTCGTAACCGGAGGCCGTGCCGCGCTCGTCGGCGTAGCTGTCGAAGCCGGTGGCCGTGCCGCGGTATCCGGCGTAGCTGTCGTCGCCGGTAGCTGTGCCGCGCTCGCCGGCGTAGCTGTCAAAGCCTACGGCCGTACCATGGGCGGCAGCTTCGCTGTAAGCGCCGATGGCTGAGGCATGTTCGCCTCTGGCGTAGCTATTGTTGCCGACGGCGGTGCTTTGGGTATCGGTTGCCCGGGCATCCTCACCGACCGCCGTGCTTTCGTAACCGGTCGCCCTGGCGTCCTGTCCGAACGCCGCGCTGTAATTGCCGCTCGCTACGGCACCCTGGCCGAAGGCGCTGCTGTCCTGACCGGTTGCCTGGGCGTTTTGCCCAGTCGCCGTGCTGTTATTGCCGTGAGCCCAGGAGAACTGACCTGTGGCGGTGCTGTTTGTACCTGTTGCCCAGGCGCCCTGCCCGAACGCGCTGGCGTTGCTCTTACTCGCCTTGGCTGACTCGCCCGTGGCGGTGCTGTTGGCGCCCTGAGCCTTGGCGTGGGCGCCATAGGCGGTACTTGCTGTGCCGCTGGCCTCGCTCCACGCGCCTCCTGCAGTGCTGTCGACAGCGCTAGCCTTGGCCTTTACACCGTTTGCGGTGCTGTTGTAGCCCTGAGCTTCGCTCCAGGCGCCGGTCGCGGTGCTGTTCTCGCCGGTGGCCTGAGCGTACTGGCCGGTGGCCGTGCTGTATTCACCTGTAGCCCTCGAATCTTGACCGGTGGCCGTGCTAAAGTTTCCTTTCGCCAGCGCGTTCTGGCCGGTCGCGGTGCTATTGGCGCCCATAGCGTAGGCATTCTGGCCGGTGGCCGTACTGTTATCGCCTTCAGCAAAGGAATACTGGCCAGAGGCTGAGCTGTTTTTGCCCGTAGCCCAGGCAGACTGGCCGATGGCGGTGCTGTTTTCGCCCGTAGCTAAGGCGGCTTGCCCGAAGGCGCTACTGCTGGCGCCGTTGGCTTTGGCGCCCACGCCCACGGCCGTGCTGTCGCCGCCGTTGGCCTGCGCGTTGCCGCCCAGCGCGATATTGTTAGATTTGTTGTCGCCGACACCCGCCTGGGCGCCGTTGCCGATGGCGGCATTATTGGTGTTGTTGTTGCCCACCCCGGCCTTGGCGCCGTCGCCGATGGCCAGGTTGTCCTTGTTGTCGCTGCCGTCTGTGCCGGCCTTGGCCTGATAGCCGATAGCAGTATTGTCCACGTTCCTACTGCCGTGGCTGCCGGCCTGGGCTTGATTGCCCAGCGCGGTGTTAAAGTCGTTGTTGTCGCCATAGCTACCCGCCAGGGAGGAGGCACCTATGGCGATGTTCCAATCGTTGTCCGAGTTGGGACTTAGGCCTCGCCCAGCTTTTGCGCTATCGCCAATTGCCGTGTTGTCGTTGTTGGTGGTGTATGGGTTCCACCAAGGGCCGCCCCAGGGATCGCCAGCCTCTGCATTGTCGCCAAATTCGACGTTCGCCGCGAACGCCGGCGTGGCGCTGAAAGTCACCAGACAGAAGCATGTCAATAGCGCCAGCATTTTCCTTTGAGTCTTGGGTTTCATCATTTCCCTCCTTATTAAGCAGTTTTCAAAGAGCAGTTACTGTTCCGGTTAAGCCAAGACCGCCCCCCTTCAGGGAAATGGGATGGGTGAAGTTTTCGGTGGTAGTAATGCGTAGAAGAGGAAAAAGTATACATGACTGATGGAAATAAACCGACCGCCGCAAACAACTCCCATTTAGTTACTATTTTTCCATAAAATTCCAACAAAGTATGTCTAATTTACTCGGACCAGCCCGGAAAAAAAACGACAAAATAGCCTTGCGAGCGCCAAAAAAACAAGCCCTCGCCGGCCCGGAGGGCATCGGCGGGGCGGCGGGGCATCCTGTTGCGCTCAAGCGCTGTCGTTTTTCCCGGTCTTGCTGAAGACCGTGCAAGCAAGCAGACTCATGCCTTGGGCGTCCTTGCGGGCACATTTCGCACCTCGCTGCGAAAAAAGTCGGAACAATCTGCTTGATTTGGTAAAATTTTACAGGTATGATATAAACAATCATTGAGTTCACGGGAGGGCTATATGGACAGCCAACTCGCGCGGATATTCGAACTCAAGTCCCAGCTCCTAGACCTGGGCTACCACGCTTTTCAGGTCGACGCCATGCAGAAGGAGATCCTCGGTGACGCCGTCCCCGAGGAGGTCGGCGCCGAAAAGCGGCGGCAGGTCATTGATGCCCTCGAGAAATACGCCTACTTCGCCATCAAAGCCCGGCACGGCGGCGGGGGCGACATGCGCCGCTACCCCGGTCCGCCCAGGAAATGAAAACGCACAGGAGGTGTCCATGCACTACACGGACCGAAAGCCCATCCGCCTATGGGGCGACGGGGTCGAAAACCTTTCCCGGATATGGCGCTGCGGCCACTGCGGCGCCAAAATATACTGCGGGCGCCTGACCACGCAGCCGGCCTGCCGCTGCCTGTGCGGCAAGGCAGCCTGGCGGATGTCCGGGCCGCATACCGCTGCGGACCGCCTTCTTTAAGACGGCAGACGACAAAAAATCCTGTGACTATTCACAGGATTTTTCTGTTAAGGGATAATATTTATCTTTTCGTTGCCTTATCATGCGCGGAACCACTATTTCTTACAGGATTTCTCCGCACGGCGTCGAATATTATGTCGAATAAAACGTTTAACTTCCGCCGTAAGGCTACCGAAAATAATAACGTAGAGTGGAGTGTCCGAAAGATGTCGCCGATTTTTGCGGCTTTCGCTTCCCGCTGGCGCCTGCTCACGCTACTGGCCGTCGTCGCCGCCCTGACCGCCACCATGTATTACCGCAGCCTGCCGGATACACCCTTGGCGCCGTCCGGCGTCATAACCAAGGTTGCCGTGCCGTTCCAGCCCGGCAAGCCGGTCATGCCCAAAGGCTACCAGCCCGAACTCGCCGTGCGCGACCCCTTCGCCGTCCCGGCCGAATTCCTCTCCAGGCAGCAGCCTATCCCCGGCGCGCCAAAGGCCAAACAGACCGACGAGCGGCAGATCCGCCAGGCGGAAATAATGCCTGTTCTCACCGGCGTCATCATGTCCGGCGATGTCGGCTCGGCCATCATCCAATACGGCGCCGACAGCCGCTCCTACCGCCGAGGCGACTACGTGGGCCCTTACCAGATCGTCGCCATCAGCAACCACTACGTAACGCTGCACGGCCCGGGAGGCCGACTGACTCTCGGCCTGGGAAGGTGAATACATAAATGCGGACTAAAAGATACATCGCGCTTGTCAGCCTGCTGCTGCTACTGTTCGCCGGCCGGGCGGCCGCCGGGCCGCTCGTCAACATGAATGTCGTCAACACCGAAGTGCGCGACGTGCTCACCGCCCTGGCCAGCGTCGGCGGCGTCAGCATCGTCGCCGACGACTCGGCTTCCGGAAAGATTACCATCCAACTCACCAATGTCCCCTTCGAAACCGCCCTCGATTTGGTCACCAAGACCAAGGGACTCGTCTACCAGCGGATGGGTAACGTAATCGTCGTCGCCACCCCCGAAAAACTCAGCAAAGGCTTCGGCAACGTCCAGATCATCAAGATCAACTACGCCCAGGCCGCCGAAATCAAAAAAACCCTCGCTCTCATCATCCCCGAAGAGCGGCTCAAGGTCGACCAGGCGACCAACTCCATCATCTTCAGCGGCTCGCCGGCCGAAGCGGCCAGCATCCGCGAGACGCTCGAAGAACTCGACGTCCCCTACCGGCAGATATCCCTCGAAGCCCAGGTGGTATCCATCAACAAAACCGCCAGCAAGAACCTCGGCATCGACTGGAAATGGTCGGGCCTGCCCGCCAAGACCGAATACGATACATCGACAACCTCCGGCTCCACCACCACCCAAACCACCGTCACCCGCGAATACCCCGGCGTCATCAGCTTCGGCCGCACCCCCGAGGGCCGGAAGTACGAATTCACCTTCCAGGCCACCCTGAACGCCCTACTCACCAAAGGCGACGCCAAAATCCTCGCCAAGCCCAACATCACCACCCTCGACGGCAAGCAAGCCAACATCCTCATCGGCGACCGCATCCCCGTCCTCGTGGAGAAAACCGAAAACGGCAAAACGACCAACACCATCGAATACGTCGAAGCCGGCATAAGGCTCAAATACACCCCCCGCATCAACGCCGACGGCCTGATAACCGCCGTCGTCCATACCGAAGTCAGCACCCCCACCCTCGTCACCGAGATGAAAGCCTACCGCATCAGCACCCGTGAAGCCGAAACCAACGTCCGCATGAAAGACGGCGAGACCATGGTCATCGGCGGCCTGATCAACACCGAGGAATCGGGAGGCAAAAACCGCATCCCGGGGCTGGCCGACCTGCCCATCCTCGGCAAACTGTTCGAAAGCAACTCCAAATCCAAATCGGAAACCGA
Source organism: Selenomonadales bacterium 4137-cl (assembly GCA_032334055.1). Lineage (NCBI taxonomy): Bacteria > Bacillati > Bacillota > Negativicutes > Acetonemataceae > Anaeroselena > Anaeroselena agilis. The sequence continues at coordinate 4,272,330 of JAUOZS010000001.1, forward strand.
AGTCATGATTTTCCTGACGGCCCGGATAGTTAAATAGCGAAGGGATGTGAGGATCGATGCCGATCCGGATTCTGATCGCCGACGACCACGCCCTGCTTCGGCAAGGCATCAAAAACGTGCTCGAACTCGAAAGCGATTTCTCCATCGTCGCCGAAGCCGGCGACGGCGAGGAAGCGGTGCGCAAGGCCGACGAAGCGGTTCCCGACATAGCCCTCCTGGACATCAACATGCCGCGCCTCAACGGCCTGGAAGTCACCAAACGCATCCGCGCCGCCCAGCCTGGCGTCAAAGTCATCATCCTCACCATTCATGACGACGAAAGCTATGTGGTCGAAGTCGTCAAAGCGGGCGCCGCCGGCTACCTCCTCAAGGACGTCGAGCCCGGCATGCTCATCAAAGCCATCCGGACCGTCTACGAGGGAGAATCGTTCATCTATCCCACCCTCGCCAGAAAACTTTTCGGCGAAATCACCCGCCTCGAGGAAGAACGGCGTCACGGCCCCGCCAGCATCCTCCAGCACGGCCGCGACGAACGCCTTACCCTGCGCGAGCTCGAAGTCCTGCAGCTCATCGCCAAAGGCCTCAGCAACCAGGAAATCGCCCACAAACTCTTCCTCAGCGAAAAAACCGTCAAAAACCACCTCACCAACATCTTCCGTAAAATCGACGTCGCCGACCGCACCCAGGCCGTCCTCTACGCCATCAAAAACAAGATAGTCGTCCTCGACTGAACGGGCAGGCACCACCGAACCGCCGCCACATATAATATCCTATCCCGGAAAAGGGGGTAGGATATTTTGCTTTTCCCTTACTGGCTGACTGTCGTCACCGTCTCCCTCGCCCTCTACGGGCTATGGCACGTCTTCCGCGACCTGCTCGGCCTGTGGGCCGGCGGCCGGCCGGGCAGGGCCCTCAGCGCCAGCCTGCTCGTAGTCGTCCGCAACGCCGAAGACAGCATCGAGGACAATCTGCGCCGCCTGCTGTACGAAACCGCCCTCGAGCCGGCGTGGCAGGAAATAATCGTCGTCGATCACGGTTCCCACGACCTTACCCCCGCCATCCTCGACCGGCTGGCCGCCGCCTACCCGCTCCTTAAAATCGTCCATCTGCCGCCCGGCGCCAGGCCGGTCGCCGACGCCATCCCCTTCTGCCAGGGTGAAGTCCTCGAAATAATCGACCTCGAAAGCCGCCTGGGCAGCGCCGACTGGGACGCGGCCGTCAGCAGGCTCATGCGCCGCTAGCAGGGACCTGCATAATTACGTTGGCGGAGGAAATACTGCATAGCAAGCGATAAGGGGGTGCACCATGGACAAGCGAACAGACAACGCCGAGACAGGATACAAATGCAGCCGGTGCGGCGGCATGTTCGGCAGCCACGCCGCCGACGTGGTCCGCTGCCCGTTCTGCAGCATGCTCTGTGAAGAGACAAGCTGCCGGGTGGTCGATTTCAGCAACGAGGAATACTAATCAAGGGAGGGAAAAATACTTCTCCCGGCGAATAGAAAAATATAGCAAATAAAAGCGGGCATCTGCGCGGGACGCAAGCAGATAAACAAGCGGTTATCAACGGCCGGTATCGAGGAGAGAGGAGATGGGCAATGCGGCTCATCATCAGCGCCGTCACCTGGGACCAATACCTGCGCTCGGGGATGTGCCAGCTTGAGCTTGTGCCGGTGGCGGACAAATACGGCTGTGCCGGCATCGAATTCCGCCCCTACTGGCGAAGCTCCATGGAAGAACTCTACGAAATCCAGGACTTCCTGGCCGAATATAACCTTGAATGCACCTATGCGGCCAACGATTGTCTGCTGGCCGCCACCGAGGAAGGCACCCGCCAGTCACTGCTGCGGGTGGAAAAAAGCCTCGCCAAAGCCGAACGGCTGGGAGCCAAGGTATTGCGGGTCCTGGTAGCCGTCGGGCCGGTCGCCGGGGCGCAGCTCGAAGCCGCCTGGTGGCGGCGGGAGATCGGGCTGCTTATCGACGCCGCGGCGGCCAAAGGCATTATCATCGCCGTCGAGAACGCCCCCAACCCCACTACCGGCGACGCCGGACTCCTGCGCGACCTCGTCGCCCCGTTCGCCTCGCCGTGGTTCAAAGTCACCTTCGACACCGGCAACTGGCTGCCCGCCGGCTGGGACCCGCTGCAGGCCGCCGACATCCTCGCCGGCCACATCGGCTACGTTCACCTCAAAGACATGATCAAACGGCCGGACGGCTTCGTGCCCGCCTACCCGGGCGAAGGCGACATGGACCTCGCGGCCGTCATCGACAAAATTGAGCAAACAGGGTACCGGGGCCTCTACGCACTGGAATTTCCCGGCGGGCGCAGCCCGGCGTCCAAAGTCAAAGCCAGCCTCAAGCACCTGCGCAAAATCAACATCGAGTTTACCAAATAAAAACAGCCCTGACGTCAGTCAGGGCTGTTTTTCAGGTTCCGGAAATCAGCGGAACATCACGACGACCGTTACCACCGCGTAAGCCATCCCGCAGAACAGGGCAGCCTGGACGAGATAATCCGAAGTCCGGGCCGGCCTCATGACCGAGCGGCGCTTGTAATAGTGATAGCTGTACATATCCTCTTTCATGCAGCATCACCTCTTGATGTAAATTACTGTAAACCTTCCACGCAATTGGCAATATTCCTGCCGGAATAAGAAAAAAATCTGCAGGAATTATGGAAAGTTGCTGCGAATCTATAGAACAATTGTTTGGGACGCCGAGGAGGAGCCATGCAGTCACTAACAGGTACGGTCGAAAGCATAGTATACCGCAGCGACGGCGACGACTTCACCGTCTTCCGCCTCGTGCCCGCGCGGGAAAATGTCCCTGTCAGCGTCGTCGGCAACTTTCCTGCGCCGCTCGTCGGCGAAGAACTGGACCTCACCGGCGACTGGGTCGAGCACAGCCGTTTCGGCCGGCAGTTCAAAGCCGCCTCCTGCCGCCGCCTGGCGCCCACCACCGTCAAGGGCATCGAACGCTTCCTGGCCTCCGGCGCCATCAAAGGCATCGGTCCGGCCACCGCCGCCCGCATGGTCGCCCGTTTCGGCGACCGCACCCTGGAAATGCTTGAGAACTATCCCCACCGCCTCACCGAAATAGAAGGCATCGGCGCCAAAAAAGCCGCCGTCATCCGCGCCTCCTTCGCCGAACACTCCGACCTCAGGGAAATAATGCTCTTCCTCGAAACCCACGGCGTCACCGGCGCGTATGCCGGCAGAATATATAAACACTACGGCGCGGCGGCCCTCGCCGTCCTCAAGGAAAACCCCTACCGGCTGGCCGCCGAGGTCGATGGCATCGGCTTCCGCATCGCCGACCACATCGCCCTTGCCCTCGGCCACGACAAAAGCGACCCCGCCCGGCTGACCGCCGGCATCGAATACGCCCTCCTGCAGACCGCCCAGACCGGCCACTGCTGCCTTCCCGAAGAAGTACTCGTACAGGAGAGCGCCAAACTCCTCGGCGCGGACGCCATCGATATAGCCGTCTGCCTAGCCGGCCTCGTGCGCGACAACAACCTCCACACCGAAGACAGCCAGGGCACCACCCTCATCTACCCCGGCCTCCTCTACCACGCCGAAACCCAGGTCGCCGCCAGGCTCAAACGCCTGCAGGAACGGGCCTTCCCCGCCGAAAGCGGCGATGCGGTCCGGGCGGTGGACGCCTGGGAGGAGCGGGAGGGGATCACCCTCGCCGCCGCCCAGCGCGAAGCGGTTGCCGCCGCCCTCCGCCACGGCGTCCTCGTCCTCACCGGCGGTCCCGGCACCGGCAAAACCGTCACCGTCAAAGGCATCCTCGCCGTCCTCGCCGAACAGGGGTTCAAAATCCTCCTCGGCGCGCCCACCGGCCGGGCCGCCAAGCGCCTTAGCGAAGCCTGCGGCCGCGAAGCCGCCACCATTCACCGCCTCCTCGAAGCTACCGGCGGCCGTGAAGGCGCCCCCCAATTCCTGCGCGACGAGCGCACTCCCCTCGACGCCGACGTCGTCATCATCGACGAAGCCTCCATGATCGACATCACCCTTATGTATTACCTCCTCAGGGCCGTTCCCGAAGGCTGCCGCTTCGTCCTCGTCGGCGACGTCGACCAGCTTCCCGCCGTCGGGCCCGGCTCCGTCCTCAAAGACATCATCCGCTCCGGCACCGTCCCCGTCGTGCGCCTCAGCGAAGTATTCCGCCAGGCCGGCGAAAGCGTCATCGTCGTCAACGCTCACCGCATCAACCGCGGCCTCTTCCCCGACACCCGCTCCAGCGCCGACTTCCAGTTCCGCGAAGTCGCCGACGAAGCGGCCGTAGCCGCCGCCATCGTCCGGCTGTGCGGCGAGGAACTGCCGGCCGCCGGCCTCGACCCCCTCGCCGACGTCCAGGTCCTGTCGCCCATGCACCGCCAGCAGTGCGGCGTCGAAAACCTCAACCGCCTCCTCCAGGCAGCCCTCAATCCCTCTACGCCCGCGCGCCCATCCGTGGGCGGCGGAGCGCTGCGCCTCGGCGACAAAGTCATGCAAACCCGCAACAACTACGGCAAAGGCGTCTTCAACGGCGACATTGGCTACATCGTCGGCGCCGACAGCGGCATCGCCCTCGTCCGTTACCCCGACGGCGACGTCCTCTACGAAAAAGCCGAAATCGACGAACTCATCCTCGCCTACGCCATGAGCGTCCACAAAAGCCAGGGCAGCGAATACCCCGCCGTCGTGATGCCCCTCGTCGCCGGCCACTACATCATGCTCCAGCGCAACCTCCTCTACACCGCCGTCACACGCGCCAAACAGAGCGTCATCCTTCTCGGCACCAAAGCCGCCCTCAACACCGCCCTCGCCAACGACCGCACCCGGCGGCGCTACTCGCTGCTCGCCGAGCGCCTCAGGGGTGAGAGCTTGTGCTGAGCGACTGGTGGGCGGCCCTCCTCGACCTAATCTACCCGCCCCGCTGTCCCGTCTGCCGGAGCCCGGTCGCCATCCACGGCGCCTGGTGCCCCGTTTGTCTCGCCCCCGTCCTCGCCGGGCACGAACTGAACCTCGCCGGTCGCCGCCTCGCCGCCCTCGACTCCTGCCGGGTGCGGTGCGACTACGTCGCCGGCGTCAAAACCCTTCTCCACCGGCTAAAATTCCGCGGCGACACCCGCGCCGCCGCCTCGCTCGCCTGGCTGCTCACCGCCCGGCGCGACGGCCTCCGCCTCGCCGGCATCCAGGTCGTTGTGCCCGTTCCCCTGCACCCCGGCCGTCATGCCGAGCGCGGCTACAACCAGACCGAACTCATCTTCCGCCGCTGGAGCGAGCGCCAGGGACTGCCGTGGCTCGACGCCCTCGTCCGCACCCGCCCAACCGCGCCCCAGTGGGAACTCGTTCCCGCCGAACGCCGCCGCAACGTAAGAGGCGCCTTCGCCCTCGCGCACCCGGAAGCCATCCGCGGGAAAATCGTCCTGCTCGTCGACGACATCGTCACCACCGGCGCCACCGTCAACGAATGCGCCAAGGTATTGAAGAGGGGCGGGGCCAAGGCCGTCCATGCCCTCGCCCTCGCCGGCGGAGATTACGGCCGTTGATAAGCCGCCATCTGCGGCGTTGCTCCTCGGAGCGATTGCTTGCGTACATCCGAGTACGCGGCGCGGCTCGCTCCTCCGGTGCGCCTAGCATCCGGGGCCTTCTGAGCGGCCTCATGTCGGCGATACCGTGTTGAGTAATTAAAAACAAAAAACCCGGCTGCAAATGCAGTCGGGGCATATCTCTCTTCTTTTATCCCAGTGAATCGACGAACGCCTTCACAACCTCGTGGTCGAAGGCCGTACCGGAATGGTCGTTCAGCTCACGCACCGCTTCCTTCTTCGTCTTCACCCAGTGCTGGGTGCAGGGGTTGATGAACCGGTCGTAATGGTTGGCCACCGCGATGATGCGGGCGCCGAGGGGAATATTCACGCCCTTGAGGCGTTTCGGGTACCCCTTGCCGTCCCAGCGCTCGTGATGGTACCTGATATAAGGGATGATCTCCTGGCAGGCGGGGATATTCTCCAGCATCGCGCTGCCCGCGTTGCAGTGGTTCTTATACACGCTCTGCTCCCGCGTCGACAGATACGGCAGCTTGGCAAGCACGGCGTTGGGCACGGTCAACTGACCGACATCGTGAAGAATGGCGGCGACCCTGATGCGCTCGATCTCGTCCCGCGGCAGACGCATCTTGGCCGCTATGCTCACGGCATAGTTCGCCACTTGCTGGCTGTGCAGGTAAAGCTTGAGATTCTTCAGTTCGATGAGGCGCATCAGGATGGGCACGATCTCCTGAAGCGTCTCGGCGGCGTTGGCGCCGTTTTCCACAGCCTGCATAAGAGAAAGCATATACACAGAGGAACGACCTTCCCGCTTCAGAGTCTAGTCAAGTATAAATTAGATTTGGCTATAAACGTAGATTATCCTGCCGGGCGCAGAAAAAAAACCGGAAGTGAAGCAAATTGGGGCCAAAGACCTAGCGCATTTTGTCGAATATGCTATAATTTCCTTAGAAAGGGGGAGCGGACCATGAAGCTCACCAATTGTATCGAGTGTGGCAACCTTTGCGTCGAGAATCCCTCCAAGCTTTGCAACGACTGTATCCGTGCCGAGGAAGAAGCCGAGGACAAGGTGGCCGAATACCTGCGCAACACCGACAAGGCAACCCTCGAAGACATCCACAAAGCCACCGGCGTAAAACACAAAGTCATCCTTCGCATGCTCAAACGCGGCCGGATCTTCAGCGACGCCATCATCAGCTATCCGTGCGAGACCTGCGGCGCGCCCATCAACGAAGGCCGGGTATGCGCCAGCTGCAGCAGCAACATCGTCGGCCAGGTAAAGCACGAGGAGTGGAAGCCCGTCAAACCGCAGGAATCGGTACGCAAAGACGAGAAAATGTACACCAAAGACATCATCCAGAGAAAATAACCACGGAATCAGCCCCTAGGACGAGAAAAACGGGCAAAAAGCGGACATAAAGCTCAATAAGTTTCCTAAACGGCAAGTGGCGGCGGTTAAAACCCCCGCCATTTTTGACGATACTATAACAGGAGACTGCTATGTAAGTGAGGTGTCGCGCCGTGATTATTTCCGGCAAACAGATCCAAAGCATCATGAAAGTATATACAGACCAGAACAAAGTCGCCAAAAGCTCCAAAGCAGGCGACGTCGCTCCGGCTTCCAAGAAAGACGAAGTAATCCTTTCCACGCAGGCCCAGGAATTCGGCCAGATTTATCAGGCCATCAAGGCCCTGCCCGAAGTGCGCGAAGACAAGGTCAGAGAGTTGTCCGAAAAGATCGCCCAGGGCAACTACAGCGTCGACGCGAAGGAAGTGGCGGAAAAAATGCTCGGCCGTCTGATGGCCGACAGCATACGCTAAGGAGGACAATGTGGCCAATTGGGACAAGCTAATCAATCTGCTCGAAGAAATGGTCAGTCTCTATGAGGCCATCCTCGAACTTAGCCGGCAGAAGCGCGACATACTCATAGCCGTCAAACCGCAAGACCTCGAAGCGGTCACCAAGCAGGAAGAGCTCCTCATCCTGCAGGTCGGGAAACTGGAAGCGGCCCGCGGCAAACTCGTCCAGCAGCTTGCGGCGGCGGGCGGCGTCACCGCCCAGGATATCACCCTGGCCAAAATGAAAGAGCTGGCCGGCCCGGAAGCGGGCGTGCGCCTCGACAAAATCGCGGCCGAATTCGAACGCATCATGGCCGAACTCGCCCCGGTCAATAAGCTCAACGCCGAACTTATTCAACAGGCGCTCGGCTTCATCAACTACAACATAAACCTCCTGACGCAGAGCTCGGCCGGACCCACCTACGCCCCGCAGGGCAAAACCCCCCAGGACAATCAGGTCCGGAAGCTGGTCGACAGAAAGATATAATCCGCAACCTTAAGAATAACGGGGTAAACGAACATGCGCTCGACCTTCAGCGGCCTAAACACGGTCGTCCGCGGCATATACGCCCAGCAGCTGTCGCTCGACACCGTCGGCCACAATATCGCCAACGCCAATACGGAAGGATATTCCCGCCAGCGCGTCAACCTGGCCACCACCCTGCCCGAGGTAGTCTACGGCGGGTCGGGGGCGTTACAGGTCGGCACCGGCGTCGCCATCGAGTCCGTCACCCGCGCCCGCGACATCTTCATGGACAGGCAGTACTGGAAAGAATCCTCGTCCCTCGGCTACGGGGCGACCTCGGTCAGCACCTACAGCCAGGTCGAAGACATCTTCAACGACGAACTGCCCGACCTCGGCATCCAGACCGTTCTCAACAACTTCTGGCAGTCCTGGGAAACGCTGTCCACGAGCGCTTCCAACGACAGCGCCCGCACCGCCGTCCGGGAGCGGGGGGCCGAACTCGTCGACGCCATCCAGCACGCCGCCGGTCAGCTCAAGGACATGGTCGCCAACATCAACGACACCCTGTCCGCCAAAGTCAAGGAAATCAACGAAATGTCGTCCGAGATATACACCCTCAACAAACAGATATCCAACATCGAGGTTGGCGGCCGCGACAACGCCAACGACCTGCGCGACCGGCGCGACTATCTTACCGACAAACTGTCGAAAATGATGAACGTCCGCGTCTTCGAAGACTCCGAGCGCAACTACGTCATCCAGGTATCGGACGTCGTCCTCGTCGACGGCGGCGGCTACACGCCGCTGGCCCTCAATAACCCCGCCACCTCCATGGACGCCGATTACGGCTTCGAGGCCAGATACGTCGTCGTCGCCGGCGGCGCCAACCAGCGGGTCAACTTCACCAACGGCGAAATGAAAGCCCTGCAGGAAGCCAACTCCACCATCCCCAAAAACTACCTCGACAAACTCTCCACCATCAGCAAATACCTGCTCCAGGAATTCAACGCCGTCCACCGTGCCGGCTTTGGCACCGACAACTCCACTAACAACAACTTCTTCGGCAACCCGTCCGTCAACTACGGCGACCCTACCGCCATCCCGCCGGTAGCCGGGCCGGTCCTGTCGAAAGGCGGCTGGATCAACGCCCTCAGCATCAACAGCGACCTTTACAACGACGGCGGCATCGCCAAAATCGCCGCCAAAACCCTTATCAGCAACCCCGTAAACCAAAGCAACGCTTCCGGCGGACAGGCATCGGTCGGCGGCACATACACCGCCGCTCCCGCCGCCAACGCCTACCAGGTCAGAATCGACAATGTTACCGGCACAGGCCAGGTTGACCAAGCAAGTTATTCCCTCGACGGCGGCATAACCTGGACGGCAGTCGCCGCGGCCGACCTCGACACCTCCAACGCCAACTTCACCGTCGTCAACAACCTGCCCAACGGCCTCAGCCTCACCGTTAACACCGACGCCCAGAACACCGCCCTTGACACCTACAACTTCAGCGTCCCCCAGGGCAACGCCTCGGGCGACAACGCCAAGCTGCTCAACAGCAAGCTAAAAGACCCCACAGCGGCCGCCTCGGGACTTAAAGGCGCCTCCCTCGACGGCTTCTACAACTCCATGATCGGCGAGCTCGGCGTCCAGGCCCAGACCAGCCAGCGGCTCGAAGAAAACCAGCAGACCCTCGTCGATCAGATCGAAAATTGGCGCCAGGCCACCGCCGGCGTCAACATCGACGAAGAAATGACCAACATGATCCGCTTCCAAAAGGGCTACAACGCCGCGGCGCGGATCCTCACGTCCCTCGACGAAATGCTCGACAAACTCATCAACGGGACCGGCGTAGTCGGTCGCTAGGGGGTAGAACGCGATGCGGATCGCTAACAGCACGATAATCTACAACTTCCTTTCCAGCCTCAACAAATCCCAGCAGCGGATGAACAAATACCAGGAACAGCTGTCGGACGGCAAAATCGTCCACCGGCCCTCCGACGACCCCGTGCGGGCCATCCGCAGCCTGCGGCTCAATACCGACCTCATGACCAACGAACAATACACCCAGAACGCCAAAGACGCCCAATCGTGGATGAACCAGTCCGACTCCTCCCTCGACGGCGTTGTCAGCGTCCTGGAAAGAGCCAGGGAATTGGTGATCGACGCCGTCAGCGCCAATCCCGAAATCGCTTACACCACCGCCGCCACCGAAATCAACGGCCTCATCAACCAGGCCGTCTCCCAGGCCAACGCCCAGAGCGGCGACCGCTACATCTTCGCCGGTCAGCAGGACAAAGTGGCCGGCGGCCCGTTCGAACGCAAAACCATCACCGTCAATATCGCCGGTGTTGACACCCCGACCGAAGTCGTCGTATACAAAGGCGACGACAACAAAATCTCCATGCGCATCCAGCCCGGGGCAGCCAACCCCAACCAGGACAGCGTCAACGTCACCGGCGAGGACGTCTTCGGTCCCATGACCACCGTTCAGGACAGCGTAACCGGCGAAATCTACACCGTATCCACCGCCTTCCGCGACCTGCTGGCGATCAAAGACCAACTGGCGTCCGGCACTCCCGATCTCAGCTACATGTCGACAACAGCCCTGACCAACGTCGACAAAGTCACCGACCGGGTGCTGCTCGCCCGGACCCAGATCGGCACGCGCATGGCGACTTACGAGATGGGTCAGAACCTGCTGGAAAACAACTATGTCACCATCGGCGAAAACGTCGCCGCCAACGACGACATCGACATCGCCCGGCTGACCATCGACTTCAAAAACGGCGAGAACATCTACAACGCGGCTCTGGCGGTCGGGGCGAAGATCATGCCCCAGTCGCTGGTCGACTTCCTCAGATAGCGGGGTAAAACCTCATGAGCCGACTGCTCCTCACCATCGACCAGACGCCCTGCCGGGCGTCTTACGGCATCCTGGGCCACGAGGCTTTCCGCCGCGACCTCGTCGCCAAGCAGCGCGGCGTCGTCCAGGAAGCCATCGCCAACTACGTCAGCCGCGGCGACCGTCTGTCCAAGGCCGCGCCCGGCAACAGCATCCCCGACCTTGCCGCCGAGCTCTATCTCAGCAAGCCCGTCCCCCAGGTCGCCCTCGTGCCGGTCGAACGGCCGGTCATCGGCCTCGCCGAAGTCAGCGTCATCGACATGGTCATCTGAGCCGCACCCCATACTCGTTGAGAGGTGAGATAATGGTTATAGAATCAATCCGCTTCGGATCCCTCGAAGTCGACGAACATGACATCATCCGTTTCCCCCAGGGTCTGCTAGGCTTCGGCGAAGAAAAAGCCTTCGTTTTTCTCCCGCACGGCCAGGACAGCCCGTTCGCCTTCCTGCAGTCGGTCAGCCAGCCCGAGCTCACCTTCTTCATCGCCGACCCATTTCAGTTCTTCGCCGACTACGAATTCGAACTCGACGACGACCTTGCCGGCCAGATCGGCCTTACCGCCGACTGCCCCCTGCAGGTCTTCTGCATCGTCACCGTCGCCGATAAGCTCGAAGAAATGACCGCCAACCTGCTCGCGCCGGTTGTCGTCAACTGGCGGGAGCGCAGCGCCGTCCAGGCCGTCCTCGACAGGAAAGGCTACACCACCCGCCACCGGCTCTTCCCGGACGGGTTTCCCACAAAGCCCAAGGAGGGCAAATAACCATGCTGGCCCTCACCCGCAAATGCGGCGAAAAGATAGTAATCAACGACAACATCGTCGTCACCGTCGTCGACATCAAGGGCGACAGCGTCCGGCTCGCCATCCAGGCGCCGCGTGAAGTAAAGATATTCCGCGGCGAGCTCTACGAGGCCATCGCCGCCGAGAACAGGCAGGCCGCCGCGCCGCCGCCGGACGCCGGCCTCGACCTCTTGAAAACCATCCGCAAAAAATAGCCATTTCCGGAGGACTGCCCTTCCAGAGCAGTCCTCCGTCATTTTGCGGCCGCCGCCAAAAAATATTGCGACAAATGACTTATTCCTCAAAAACTGGCGAACAGGGGAACATGAGCGACATAAACGCGTAAAAATACGCCAAACAGCTCCAAAATCGCCATAAATGTCTCTTAAAAATAGTTCGCGGCAAGGCGATATATTGAATGAGATGTTTATCAGCCCCGCCGCCGGTCGGCCGACGGTCCGGCGGGCTGGTTTACACCAAAAAACGGGCAAGGAAGCCCGCAGCAAAATTCAAGGAGGAATGAACCCGTGATTATCAACCACAACATCGCAGCCCTCAACACCTACAACCGTCTGGCTGCCACCAACAACCAGACCAACAAGGCCCTCGAAAAACTGTCGTCCGGCCTCAGGATCAACCGCGCCGGCGACGACGCCGCCGGCCTGGCGATTTCGGAAAAAATGCGCGGCCAGATCCGCGGCCTCGACATGGCTTCGAAAAACGCCCAGGACAGCATCTCGCTCATCCAGACCGCTGAAGGCGCGCTGACCGAATCGCACAGCATCCTGCAGCGTATGCGCGAACTGGCCGTCCAGTCGGCTAACGACTCGAACACTGACCAGGACCGCCTCGAGCTGCAGGCTGAGGTCAAGAACCTCATCAGCGAGCTCGACCGTATCGGCAACACCACCGAATTCAACACCAAGAAACTGCTCGACGGCTCGGCCAAAGGCGTCAAGGAAGCGGTTGACGGCACCGTCCATGTCAACAACAACTCCTCGATCACCCTCAACGCCACCGACATGGCCGGCCTGGCCTCCGGCATCGCCGACACCGGCCTGAAAGACGGCGCCTTCATGATCGTCCGCGTCGCCGACCACGCCACCGCTGGTTTTGCAACGTCCGACTGGAAAGTCATCTCCAACGCCGGCAGCGAACTGAGCCTCTCCGACGCCTCCGCCGCTGGTATCGTTCTTACCTCCGACGTCATCACCATCGGCAGCGAAATCGCCGGCACCGGTACCGGCGGCTGGGCCGTAACCGGCGGCAGCATGGACGCCCAGATGAAGGTCGGCGAAAGCCTCACCTTCGTGTTCGGCAAGCACGAAGCCGAGTCCAACGACCTCGGCGGCTCGATCATGACCCAGATCGGCGCCAACGCCGGCCAGACGATGTTCATCGCCATCGGCGACATGCGCGCCAAGGCCATCGGCGTCGACGTCATCGACATCTCCAGCAAGTTCGGCGCCCAGACCGCCATCGAGACGGTCAACCTGGCGATCACCAAGGTCTCTTCGCAGAGAAGCTCCCTCGGCGCCATGCAGAACCGCCTCGAGCACACCATCAACAACCTCGGCGCGGCCTCCGAGAACCTGACCGCCGCCGAAAGCCGCATCCGCGACGTCGACATGGCCAAGGAAATGATGAACTTCACCAAGTCCAACATCATCAGCCAGGCCGCGACCGCGATGCTCGCCCAAGCCAACCAGCAGCCGCAGGGCGTTCTCCAGCTCCTTCGGTAACAACCGGTAAAGACAAATACTATAAACATGGTGACGGGGCCAGAGGCGCAAGCCTGCTGGCCCTGTCCATAGCATCAGGCGACTGGAGGATTTTTCATGGACGACAAACTGTTCGCCGCCATCGACCAATTGCAGGAGGAAGTCTTCGCCTATCGGCCGGCTGGAATCAACGCCGCCTTCCTGGCGCTGGTCGACGCCCTGGAATACTGGGTAAACAACGTTTTCCGGGCGGAGGAGCGCCCCGCCCTCAACCGTCTGCTGGAACTCATGCTCACTGCCTTCGACAACAAAGACTACCTGCTGGCCGCCGACCTCGCCGAGTACGAACTCAGGCCGATGGCCGCAGCCGCCCGGAAGAGGAGCGCCGACAATGTCACTGTATGCTGACAACCTCGCCTTCATCGCCAAGCACAACCCCGCCGTCTACCGGGCCCTGGCCGCCGACGCCGGCGACGGCGCCGACTCCGCAGATTACCTGCCTGAATCCGACAATTTTATCGTCCGCCGCAACGGCATGCAAATCCTCCTTCACAGCGAATTCGACCGCGAACGAGAATTCGACCGCCTGCTTCAGCCGGTCGGTGAGGCCGACAAGACCGTCGTCATATTCGGCCTCGGCAACGGCCAGGTCCTGCAGGCCCTCCGCCGGCGGCATCCCGCCGTCGAACACCTCGTCGTCATCGAACCTAACGTCGAAATCATGCGCTCTTTCCTCGCAAAGCACGACTTCGTGGAAAGCTTCAGCGTCTTCAATAAAGTATCGTTCGTCGTGGGCCAAAGTCCGGAAGAGGCCAGAAAAATGCTCGAAGGCCTTGTATTGTCGCTGACCTTCGCCGAGAAAAAAATGGCCTTCATCGCTCCGATCGCCTACCGGACGCTGTACGCAGACTACCACGGCCTGCTTGTTCAAGGAACCCTGGAGGCCATCCGCTTTCACCGCGTCAACAAGAATACCCTGGAATCCTTCCGGCTGCACTGGCTGATCAACGACTGGCGCAACCTCAGACACGTCTCCCCCGATGTCGGCGTATTCCGCGATACCTTTGCCGGTTGGCCGGCCGTCATCGTCTCCGCCGGCCCGTCGCTCAAGAAAAACATGCACCTGCTGCCCGAGGTCAAAAAACGGGCGCTTGTCATCGCCGTCGGCAGCGCCATCAGCATCCTCGACGCCCACGGCATCGTGCCCCATTTCCGCATCGCCGTCGATGCTACGGTCGAAAATCGGCCGCTATTCGAAAAAATCGACACTGCCGCCTGCCCGCTGCTCTACAACGACCACCTCTTCCACGAAATCCTTCCCGGCTACAAGGGCGCCAGAGTGCAGATGACGACGACCAACAACGACACCCTCGTGCCGCTGATATTTTCACGGGCCAAAATCAGTTCCTTGCCGGTGCGCAGCGGCTTTTCGGTCGCCAACATCGCCCTTTACCTGCTGGTTCAGCTGCGGTGCTCGACCATCGTCCTCATGGGCCAGGATCTCTGCTACACCCGCGGCAAGCTTCACGCCGAAGGCTCGTGGGACGAGGAAATCGAAGACCGCTACATCCGCAAGCAGATCGAAACCGTCGATATCCTCGGCAATCAAGTCTATACCGACAAAACGTTCATCGGCATGAAAAAGATCTTCGAAAGCATCATTGCCGACAGTCCGGAAGTCAAATACTTCAACGCCACCGAAGGCGGCCTCGCCATCGAAGGCGCCGAAAACGTCGCCCTCGCCGACCTTCTGGCCGGCCCGCTGGCCGAGCCCCGGCCGGTCACCTCCACCATCGAAACCATCTTGGCCGCCGAAAACGCCAACCTGCCGGCGAAAGCCGAAAAAATCGCCGCATCAGTCGAAGGAATCGCCGGTGAAGTGGCGAAAATCATCGAATATTGCCGTAGCGTCGACCGGCAGTACATTAAAGTACACCAATTGGTGGAAACCGGGGTCAACCGCGACCGGGTAATGGCGGAGACGAAAAAGCTGCGCACCCTGGTCGCGAAACTTGACAAGGTCGAGTACTACGCCAAAGTCGTGAAACCGGTCTTTGCCGAACGGTTCGAAATCCGCCGCGGCGCGATGGATTACAAGAACGACGACTGGCGCCGGCAATGGAGCGGAGAGATCGGCCTGCTGCGCCTGGAAATGCAGGAGATCCAGGAATACGTGCTTCGTACCCAGGCACTCATCGAAGAATATCAGGGAAAACGCCGCCTCAACATCGTCTTCGAATAAAGGGGCGTCTCCCGGAATGCAGGGCGGGATTTCCGCCCCGGCGCAGACGATAAACTAACAAACCGGAGGTTCTCATGTTCACGGACAAAACAGTTCTCATCACCGGCGGGACTGGATCTTTCGGCAAGCAATGCGTCAGGGACGTCCTGGCACAGTTCAAACCGCGGCGCCTCATCGTCTATTCGCGCGACGAACTCAAACAGTTCGAAATGCAGCAGGAATTCGCCGGCGACGAAATGCGCTTCTTCATCGGCGATGTCCGCGACCCGGAGCGCCTCAAGCAGGCCATGCGCGGCGTCGACTTCGTCATCCACGCCGCGGCGCTCAAGCAGGTGCCCGCCGCCGAGTACAACCCGATGGAGTGCATCAAGACCAACATCTACGGGGCGGAAAACGTCATCAAAGCCGCCATCGACAACGGCGTCAGGAAAGTCGTCGCCCTCTCCACCGACAAAGCGGCCAACCCCATCAACCTCTACGGCGCGACCAAACTGGCCTCCGACAAACTTTTCGTAGCCGCCAACAACATATCGGGTGAAGGCGGCACAAGATTTTCCGTCGTCCGCTACGGCAACGTCGTCGGCTCGCGCGGCTCCGTCATCCCGTTCTTCAAGAAACTGGCGGCCGGCGGCGCCTCCGAACTGCCTGTCACCGACGACCGCATGACCCGCTTCTGGATTACCCTGCCCCAGGGCGTGCAATTCGTGCTCAAAGCCTTCCAGCGCATGCAGGGCGGGGAAATATTCGTTCCCAAGATCCCCTCGATGGGGATCGTCGACCTCGCCAAAGCGATAGCGCCCGGCCTGCCGATCAAAATAATCGGCATCCGCCCCGGCGAAAAACTCCACGAAATCATGTGCCCGGCCGACGACTCCCACCTGACGATCGAATTCGAAGACCACTACGTCATCAAGCCGACCATCACTTTCTTCAGCCCGCTGGATTACAGCGTCAACCAACTGGGCGAGCGGGGGCGGCCGGTGCCGCAAGGCTTCGAATACAACTCCGGGAGCAACCGGGAATTTCTCACCCCCGACCAACTGCGGGAGATGATAAAATGATCCCCTACGGGCGCCAATCGATCAGCGACGACGACATCGAAGCCGTGGTCCGCGTCCTGCGGTCCGACTGGCTCACCACCGGGCCGAACGTCAAAGAATTCGAAGACAAAGTCGCGCGCTACTGCGGCGCCCGCCACGCCGTCGCCGTCAACAGCGCCACCTCGGCCCTCCACATCGCCTGTCTGGCCGCCGGCCTTGCGCCCGGCGACACCCTTTGGACCTCGCCCAACACCTTCATCGCGTCAGCCAACGCCGCCCTGTACTGCGGCGCGGAAGTAGACTTCGTGGACATTGATCCCCGCACGTACAACATCAGCGTCGCATGCCTGGAAAGCAAACTGGCCGCCGCCGAAAAGGCGGGCAAACTGCCAAAGGCGGTTGTCCCCGTGGACTTCGCGGGCCAATCCTGCGAAATGGAACAAATCCGCGCCCTGGCCGACCGCTACGGCTTCACCGTCATCGAAGACGCCGCCCACGCCATCGGCGGCCGCTACGGCGAACGCAAAACCGGCGACTGCGCCTACGCCGACATGACCGTCTTCAGCTTTCATCCCGTAAAGGTTATCACCACCGGGGAAGGCGGCATGGTTCTAACCAACAACGACGAACTTTACGGCAGGCTTGCCAGGCTGAGGAGCCACGGCATCACCCGCGACCCGGCGGAAATGTCCGGCGGCAGCGACGGCCCGTGGTACTACCAGCAACTCGACCTCGGCTACAACTACCGGATGACCGATCTCCAGGCCGCGCTCGGCAGCAGCCAGATGGACCGCATCGACCAATTCGTCGCCCGGCGGCGGGAAATCGCCGCCCGCTACACCCGTGAGTTCGCCAGCCTGCCTGTCATAACTCCCTATCAGCGGCCGGAAACCCGGTCGGCCTGGCACCTGTACGTCCTTTGCCTCGACCCCGCCCGGACGGCAAAGAGCCGGTCCGAGGTCTTCGCCCGCCTCGTTGCGCTGGGCATCGGCGTCAACGTCCACTACATACCTGTTCACACCCAGCCCTACTTTAGGCGGCGGTTCGGATTCCAGCCGAACATCTGCCCCAACGCCCTCGCTTACTACGACGCCTGCCTCAGCCTGCCGATCTTCCCCGGTCTCACGGACGACATGCAAACCCACGTAATCGCGAGCGTTAAAGAGGCGCTGCGATGAAAACCGTTATTATCTCCCAGGCCCGCATGACCTCCACCCGCCTGCCGGGGAAAATTCTGAAAGAGGTGCTCGGCAAACCGCTGCTCGAATATCAGCTGGAACGCCTGCGGCGGGTCGCCAATGCCGACGCGGTCGTGATCGCCACCACCGTCAACCCCGCCGACGACCCTGTCGCCGAGCTGTGCGGCCGTCTCGGAGCGCCCTGCTTCCGCGGCCCCGAGAACGACGTGCTCGCCCGCTACTATCACGCCGCCCGCGAGCACGGCGCCGACACCGTCGTCAGAGTGACCTCCGACTGCCCGCTCATCGACCCGGCCGTCGTCGCCGCCGTGATCGGCAAGTTCAAACGCGAGCCGCGGCAGTTCGACTATGTCGCCAACGTCCTTGTCCGCACATATCCCCGCGGCATGGACACCGAGGTATTCTCCATGCAGGCGCTCGCCGAAGCCCATCGCGAAGCAACGCTGCCGGCGCACCGCGAACACGTCACCCCCTTCATCCACAGCCAGCCGGCGCGTTACCGGCTGAGCAACGTCGAGAACGACACCGACTGCAGCCGCTACCGCTGGACAGTCGACACCCCCGAAGACTTTGACCTCATCAGCAAAATCATCGCCGCCGTCTGGCCGGCACGGCCGGAATTCACCCTGGCCGACTGCCTGACGGCCTACCGGGACCACCCCGAATGGCTGGCAATCAACAGCCACATCGAACAGAAAAAAGTCTAGAAGGGGCTGAGCCAACCGATGTACAAAACCGAGCAGGAAAAATTCTGGGCCGGGCAATTCGGCGACGAATACGTCGAGCGCAACCGGGGCGGAGATATAATCGCCAGCAACACCGCCATGTTTGCGCGGATCATGGCGCGAACGAACGGCGTAAAATCCCTCATCGAATTCGGCGCCAACATTGGCCTCAATCTTATCGCCATCCGCCAGCTTTATCCGGACATCGAGCTTTCCGCCATCGAAATCAACGAAAGAGCGGTTGCCCGGCTGACAGCCCTCGAATACATCAAGACCTACCCCATGTCCATCCTCGACTTCGCCGGCGACTACCAGCGCGACTTTGCCCTTATCAAAGGCGTCCTCATCCACCTCAACCCCGACGTCCTTCCCCAGGTCTACGATCTCCTCTACCGGACAAGCAAGCGCTACATCTGCCTGGCGGAATACTACAACCCGGCCCCGGTCGAAATCTCCTACCGCGGCCATAGCGGCAAACTGTTCAAACGCGACTTCGCCGGCGAAATGCTTGAGCGGTTCGCCGACCTGAAGCTTATCGACTACGGCTTCGTCTACCACCGGGACCCGAACTTTCCCCAGGACGACCTCACCTGGTTCCTGCTGGAAAAAAAGTAATGTTGGGGTGATACGATGCGCTACTGTAACAAATGCGTTATGCCCGATACCAAGCCGGACCTCAAATTTAACGACCAGGGCGTCTGCAGCGCCTGCGAAAGCTTCGCCCAGCGTAAGGAAGTCGACTGGGACGTCCGAAAACTCGAACTGCAGACAATCCTGGACAAATACCGCTCCAAGGACGGGACGAACTGGGACTGCATCGTTCCGGTCAGCGGCGGCAAAGACAGCCACTACCAGGTAATCCGCATGCTGCAGCTGGGCATGAACCCGCTGTGCGTCACTGCCACCACCTGCCACCTCTCCGACATCGGCCGGCGCAACATCGAAAACCTCAAGGCCCTGGGCGTCGACTACGTCGAATTCACCACCAACCCCGTCGTCCGGAAGAAACTCAACCGCATCGGCCTCACCCAGGTGGGCGACATTTCCTGGCCCGAGCACTGCGGCATTTTCACCATCCCTGTGCGCGCAGCCGTCCAGTATAACATCCCCCTCATCATTTGGGGGGAAAACTCCCAGAACGAATACGGCGGCCCGGCGGCGGCGGCGGAAAACAACATTCTCACCCGGCGCTGGCTGGAGGAGTTCGGGGGGCTGCTGGGGCTAAGGGTATCGGACCTCATCGGCCTCGACGGCATCGAAAAAAGACATCTCATCCCCTTCACCTATCCCTCGGACGAAGAACTGCAGCGGGTCGGAGTCACCGGGATCTTCCTCGGCCACTACCTGCCGTGGGACGGCTACGCCAACGCGCTCATCTCGCAGGCGAGCGGCTTCGCCACCCTCCAGACCACCGTAGAAGGCTCGGTCGTCAACTACGAAAATCTGGACAACTACCAAACCGGCATTCACGACTACTTCAAATATCTTAAATTCGGCTTCGGCCGGGCGACCGACATCGCCTGTCTCCACCTGCGCCGCGGGCGGATCACCCGCCAGGACGCCATCGAAATGGTCCGCCGCCATGACGGCAAATTCCCCTGGACGTACCTCGGCAAGCCGCTGGAGGAAATCCTGGCGCCGCTGGATCTTTCCCTCGACGAATTCATAAAAATCTGCGACCGGTTCACCAACAAAAAGATATTTCTTACTGACGCCAAAGGCAACCTCGTCAAAGACCGGCACATGAACCTCGCCAAAAAGCATCATCCCGAGTAAACAGGAGAAACGCCATGCATGTGCTAGTGATCGACTACGGAATGAGCAACCTCGGCTCGATAAGGCGGGCCCTCGAAGAATGCGGCGCCTCCGTCGTCGTCTCCGACGACCCCCGCGATATCCAAAATGCCTCCCATATCGTCCTGCCGGGCGTCGGCGCCTTCGGCGACGGCATGCGGAACTTGAACGACCAAGGCTGGACGGAGAAGCTGCGGCAAACGGTCCGCGAAGACGGCATCCCCTTGTTGGGCATTTGCCTCGGAATGCAACTGCTGGCCGACAAGGGCCACGAAGGGGGCGAACACGCCGGACTCGGCCTCGTGCCCGGGGAAGTCCGGCGCTTCGTCGCGACCGCCGATCACGAACGGATACCGCATGTCGGCTGGAACGAAATCAAGCGGACGGCGGACAGCCCGTTGCTCGACAACATCGGCGACGGCACCGACTTCTACTTCGTTCACAGCTACCATTTCGTCGCCGGCGAACAGCGCTGCGTGCTTGCCACCACACCCTACTGCGGCACCTTCCACGCGGTGGTCGCCAAGGACAATGTCTTCGGCGTCCAGTTCCACCCCGAAAAAAGCGGCCCGATGGGGTTCAGGCTGTTGAGCAATTTTCTCAACTTCTGGCAAGTGGAGGCCTAGCATGCTGAAAACACGCATTATTCCCACCCTCCTGTGGAAAGACGTCGGCTTGGTCAAAGGCGTCGCCTTCGACAGCTGGCGGCGCATCGGCACCGTCATGCCGGCGGTCAAAGTATACAACACCCGCCAGGTCGACGAACTGATGCTGCTCGACATAACGGCGACCGAACAACAGCGCGAGCCGGACTACGACACCATCAACGAAATCGCCGCCGAATGCTTCGTGCCGCTCACCGTGGGCGGCGGGATCCGCACCATCGATCACATCAAAGATCTCCTGCGGGCCGGCGCCGACAAAGTCTGCATCAACAGCGCCGCCTTCGACACCCCGGAACTGATCGCCGAAGCGGCCGGCAAATTCGGCACCCAATGCGTGGTCGTCAGCCTCGATGTCGCCAAAAACCCTGCCGGCGAATACGAATGCGTCAGCCTGTCGGGCAAACGCTTCACCGGCCGTCCGCCAGAGGAATGGGCCCGCCGGATGGAAGAACTGGGCGCAGGGGAAATACTGCTCACCTCCGTCGAACGCGACGGAACCATGCAGGGATACGACATCCCGCTTATCAAACAAGTCGCCGGCCTCGTAAGCATACCCGTCATAGCGTCGGGGGGGGCCGGCAACTACCACCACATGTACGAAGCCATCGCCCACGGCAACGCCTCGGCCGTCGCGGCGGCCAGCATCTTCCACTTCACCGAGCAGACACCCCTCGAAGCCAAACAATACCTGGGCTCAAAAGGAGTGCCGGTGCGCAACATCAACCTGAGGCAGCCCGCCTGACAGCCGGCTAAAGGGAGAAATGCCATGAACATCGCCATTCGCGCCGACGCGTCGACAGCCATCGGCATCGGTCATCTCATGCGGTGTCTCACCATGGCCGAAGAACTGAAAGAAAAAAGCTGCCGGGTACTGTTCATCTCCCGGCGGCTGCCGGACAACGCCGCCGCGGCGATACGGGCCAAACACCGCCTGCGGCTCCTCCCTGACGACCTTTCCTGGGAGGAGGACGCCGAACTGACCGGTGACATCCTCCGCCGCGAAAGCTTCCGGACGGATCGGCTCATCGTCGACAACTACCGCCTCGACGCCCGCTGGGAAACTAGCCTGCGGCCCTATTCCGGGAAAATAATGGTCATCGACGACCTCGCCGACAGACCCCACGACTGCGACCTGCTGCTCGACCAAAACTACTACCGCGACGCCGAAAACCGCTACGACGGCCTGCTGCCGGGCCACTGCCGGCGCTTTTTCGGGCCGCGGTTTGCGCTGTTGCGCCGCGAATTCCGGGAAGCGCGCAAACGAACCGCGCCGCGTGACGGGAAAATACGGCGACTGTTCGTCTTCTTCGGCGGCACCGATCCCACCGGCGAAACCCTCAAAACCCTCACCGCCCTCCGCGAATGGTGCCGGCCGGACATCGCCGCCGACATCGTCGTGGGCGGCGACAACCCGCGCCGCGAAGAAATCCGGCAGGCGTGCGCAACCCTGCCGCAGGCAACCTTTCACTGCCAGATCGACAACATCGCCGCCCTCATGGCCCACGCCGACCTAGCCGTCGGCACCGGCGGCACCGCCAGCTGGGAACGCTGCAGCCTCGGTCTGCCGGCCCTTCTCGTCGTCGCCGCCCCCAACCAGGCGGAAGTCGCCGCCAACCTCCACGCCGCCGGCGCCGGCTGGCTGCTCGGCGACAGCGCGACCGTAGCAGCCGGCGACATCGCCGCCGCGCTGGAAAAAGCCGCCGCCGACCAACCGGCGGTGCGCCAGGCGTCGCAGCAGGCCGCGCGGCTCATGGGCGAGCCCGGCTTTGACGGAATGGACGCCATACTTCAGGCACTCATGGAGGATGATCATGCTGCGCTATGAAGACTGCACGCTCCGCCCCATCGCGGAAAGCGACCTCGACATCATGCTCGCCTGGCGCAACTTGCCCGCCATCAGGCACAACATGTTCAACGACCACACCATAACCCCCGAGGAGCACCGCGCCTGGTTCGAACGGGCCCAAAACTCCCGGCTCAGCCGCCATCTGCTCTTCCTGCACCGCGACCGGCCGCTCGGCGCCGTAAACATCAGAGGCATCGACCGCGTCAACGGCCGCTGCATCTGGGGCTTCTACATCGGCGACCCCGACGCGCCGCGCGGCAGCGGCACCGCCATGGCCTGCCTGGCGCTCGACCACATCTTCGGCGACCTCGGCATGCGCAAAATCTGCAGCGAAGCCTTCGCCTTCAACGACGCCAGCGTCAACTACCACCGTAAACTCGGCTTCCGCGAGGAAGGCCGGCTCAGGGCCCATCAGATAAAACAAGGCAAATACGAAGACATCATCATCTTCGGCCTCTTCCGGCCCGAATGGGAGGAAACGCGTCCCAGACTGCTCGAAACTCTGCGGGAGGTGAGTCGCAATGGCTGAATTCTTGATCGGCGACCGCGCCATCGGCGCCGGCAGCCCCCCGTTCGTCATCGCCGAAATGTCCGGCAACCACAACCAATCCCTTGAGCGCGCCCTCGCCATCGTCGACGCCGCCGCCCGGGCGGGCGCCCACGCCCTCAAAATCCAGACCTACACCCCCGACACCATGACCCTCGATCTCGACCGGGGCGAATTCCACATCGGCGACGCCAACAGCCTCTGGCAGGGCAAATCGCTCTATAAACTCTACCAGGAAGCCCACACCCCCTGGGAATGGCACCGGCCCATCCTCGACCGCTGCCGCGAACACGGCCTGCTCGGCTTCAGCACCCCCTTCGACGAAACCGCCGTCGACTTCCTCGAAACCCTCGACGTTCCCTGCTATAAAGTCGCCTCCTTCGAAAACACCGACCTGCCGCTGATCCGCAAAATCGCCGCCACCGGCAAACCGGTCATAATCTCGACCGGCATGGCCACCGCCGCCGAACTCGACGAAACCGTCCGCCACGCGCGGGCCGCCGGCTGCCGCGACATCGTCCTTCTCAAATGCACCAGCACCTACCCCGCGACCCCCGAAAACTCCAACCTGCTCACCATCCCCCACATGCGCCAGCTGTTCGCCTGCGAGGTAGGCCTGTCCGACCACACCATGGGGGTGGGAACGGCGGTAGCCGCCGTCGCCCTCGGGGCGACCGTAATCGAAAAACACTTCACCCTCGCGCGCGCCGACGGCGGCGTCGACAGCGCCTTCTCGCTCGAACCAGCCGAATTCTCCGCCCTCGTCGCCGAAACCGAGCGGGCCTGGCAGGCCCTCGGCGCCGTCCGCTACGGGCCGTCCGACAGGGAAAAGGCGTCGTTGCAGTACCGCCGGTCGCTCTACGTCGCCCGCGACATGAAAGCCGGCGACACCTTCACAGCCGGCAACCTGCGGGCGATCAGGCCTGGCAACGGGCTGGCGCCCAAATACTACAACCTGCTCCTCGGGAAAAAAGTCATCCACGACGTAAACGCGGGAACCCCCGTCAGCTTCGATTTGGTCATGGAAATGGAAGACAAATAGCAAAAACGGCGAAATGCGGCGGAAATCCCGCCGCATTTATTGTTGAAAATGCTAAAGAAATCGACCGTTTCCTTCGATAATATTTATACCGGTAGTATTTTGCGAGGTGATTCACATGGAAGTGAATAAAATCAATCCGGCCGTTTTGCCGGACCAGGGAATGTCCGGCGCCGCTGTTGATGCCAAGGTATTCAAGGGAAACCCCGACGCCCAGCAGAAAATGCCCGCAAAACAGTCATCACCCCAGGAGGACCCGACCCCGGAGGAGATGGAAAACGTCACAGACGCCATGAACAAATTCATGGAGTCGCTCAACGCCGACCTGCAGTTCGCGATTCACGAAAAAACCAACCGCATGATGGTCAGGGTGGTCGACGTCAAAACCCATAAAGTGCTCAAGGAATTTCCGCCGCACGAACTGCTCGACACCCTGGCTGCCATCAGCGAATACGTGGGAGCGCTCCTCGACAAAAAAGTCTGAGGGCTTCCAACGGTTAGATTGGAGGGATACTTATGGTCATGCGCACATACGGTCTGAGCGGTTCGGGAATGGATATCGATTCGCTCGTCAAAGACCTGATGAAAGCCCGCAGAGCGCGGTACGACAAAGTTCAGCAGCAGAGAACCCAGTTGGAGTGGAAAAAAGAAGACTATAACTCCATCTACACCCTCGCGCAGAATTTCCGCAACACCGACCTCGCCAACTTCCGCAAGCAGAGCAACCTGTCCCCGAAGCTGGTATCGTCCACCAACGACGCGGTCGTGAGCGCCACCGCCAACGGGGCGGCGGCCAACATCGAGCACTCCATCGTCGTCAGCCAACTGGCCGGCGGCGTCAAAATGACCAGCAGCGACGGCATCACCCCCACAGGCAACTACAAAGGCTCGCTGACCGCCCAGTTTGGTATCGCCGCCGGCACCACCCTCGACTTCACCATCAACGGCAAAAACATCAAAGTCAACGTCACCGATACCACCACCCTCAACAACGTCGCCAGCAGCATCAACCAGGCGGACGCCGGCGTAAAAGCCAGCTATGACGCCACCCTTGACAGATTCTTCCTTTACACCGACAAAACAGGCGCCGCCGCCACAATCAACTTCAACGGCACCACCGACGGGGGAATGGACTTCCTGTTCAACACCCTCAAACTCGGCGGTTACTCACCCGGTCTGAACACCATCGGCGAGGTCAGCCGCAACACCGTGGACGCCGCCGACTACGGCACCAAAACCCTCCAGGAACTGTACGGCATCAGCGGCGACTTCCAGCTAAGCATGACCGACAACGGCGTCGCCGACACCATCGACATCGCCGCCAGCGACACCCTCAGCGTCGCCCTCGACAAAATCAACGCCAAACTGGGCGCAGGCGCCGCCACCTACGACGCCGGCACTGGCCGGATCACCGTCAAAGCCGTCGATCCCGACCACGCCTACACCCTCGACGGGGCGGACGCCACCGGCAAAGCCTTCCTCCAGGACAACCTCGGGCTTGTCTCCATGGTCCAGAACGGCCACGACGCCGTCTTCAACCTTGACGGCGTGGATCTCACCCAGGCCGCGAACACCTTCACCGTCTCCGGCGTCACGTACAACCTCAAATCGGTCAGCCTGACAAATCCCGACACCGGCTCCCCTATAGCGACCTCGGTCAACGTCAAGGCGGACATCGAAAAGACCATCGACGCGGTCCAGTCGTTCGTGGACATATACAACAGCTTCATCTCCGTCATCAACAAAGAAGTCAACGAAGACCGCTACCGCGACTACATGCCCCTCACCAGCGAGCAGAAAGAAGCCATGAGCGACAGCGAAGCCGCCGCCTGGGAAAAGAAAGCGCGAAGCGGCATACTGCGCAACGACTCCATTCTCTCGTCCGCCCTCACGACAATGCGACGCAATATTTCCACCCCCATCAGCGGGCTGAGCGGGAAATACACCTCCGCTTCGAGCATCGGCGTCAGGACCGGCTCCTATATCGACGACGACGGCAACCTCACATCGGAATACGGCAACGGCGGGAAACTGTACGTCGACGAAGACGACCTGCGGGCCGCCCTTGAGGAAGATCCCGACGTCGTATACAAAATCTTCGGCAACACCGAAAGCACAACCGGCGTCGCCGGCCGCCTCTACGACCAGTTCGACGAGGCGCTGAAGCAACTGCGCACCGAAGCCGGCTATCCCAACACCACCGATACGACCAGCTTTTTGGCCAAGCGCCTGCAAAACTACGACAAGCAGCTAGTCTCCATGAACGACCAGCTGACAATGATGGAAAACCGCTATTACCGGCAATTCGACGCCATGGAAGCGGCGCTCGCGCAGCTCAACAAGCAAAGCTCGTGGCTGAGCCAGCAATTCAGCTGATAAACTAACCGACACGGGGGCCGAAAGACATGGCAATCGCGGGACTTTCCGGAAGCAGTGTTGAATACTACGCCCGGCTCAGCGCCGAAAAGGAGACGATCAAAAACCAGGCCGCCAACCTGGAAAGCGCCGCCAAGAAAGTCGAAGACAGCATCGACGCATTCAGCCCGAACGGAATGTTTACCAACCTCTACATAACCAACAAAAACAGCTCCGCGTTCCGGGATTTCTCGGCCAACGCCCTTCGCGGACTGGTCAAAAGCTATAACGAGCTCAACGAGGTGAGCGCATCCTCCGACCGGCTGAGCGACGAAGGCAAGGCGCTGCTCGACAAGGCGAAAGCGCTGTTTGCCGGCCCAAACGCCGAATTGTTCCGGGAGATGGGGCTCGAAATGAACGCCGCCACCGGGACAATGACGTTCGATGAGAATCGCTTTGCCGACAGACTGGCCGCCGATCCTTACGAAGTCAAACGGCTGCTCTGCGACCGCAACAGCCTGGGCTCGGTGCTGCAGCAAGTCATTGAAGACATTGCGGCCAGGTCCACCCAAGGCTATTTCAACTCCTCGTTCATCATCAATGCATAATCCGGCCCGAAACCATCGGCCCGCCCATACCGCCACGACAATTCAGCACGCAGGAGGAAGATACACATGGATGCTTCCACGACCGCCAGCACCTACAGGACCCAGCAAATAATGACCGCCTCCCCGGAAGAACTTACCATGATGCTGTATAACGGCGCCATCCGCTTTGTCAACGAAAGCATCCAGAGCCTTGAGGCGGGCAATCTGGAGAAATCGAACAACGCCAACATCCGGGCCCAGAATATCGTCCGCGAATTTATGGCCACCCTCGACATGCGGTACGACATCGCCAAAAACCTCATGGCCCTCTACGACTACATCGAATATTGCCTCATCCAGGGCAACGCCCATAAAGACAAATCCCAACTCGAACAGGCCCGGTCGATGCTCCAGGAGCTCCGCGACACCTGGGCCGAAGCAATGAAACAAGTAAGACTGGCAAAGGTGGTCGGTAGATAATGGTAGTGAAGTCGGCGAAAGACCTGTGGTGCGACTATCTGTTCCTGACGAGGGAAATGGCTAAATTCCTCGCGAAAGAGGATCTGGAAATGTTCCAAAACCTGATGGACCAGCGGGAACGCCTCCAGCAACTGATAGACGACAACGCCGACAATCATTTTGCCGCCTCCGACGAGGGACGGAAAATCCTCACCCTGATCCGCGACACCAACACCGGCATCTCTCTCGCCATCAACGGCCGCTACAGCCGGAACAAAAAAATCGACCTCGTCGACCAGGCCTACGCCGGAGGCAACGCGCCCCCCGCCGCCGGCAGCCGGATGAACAGAATGGGCTGACACGCACATCGGCGGGTAACGGAATACCCGCCCGGATAAATCGATCATCCGAACTCACGGAGGAGAGAACGATGAAAATCGATAGCTACGCCATCTCCATGTCCAGTCAGCACCGGCAGACCGAAACCGACCTCCGGCAGGAAAACCTGCGCTACTGGACCGGCGACCGTCAGAACCAGACCGCCGCGTCGCAGCTCGGCCAGGTTGCCGAACAGGCGAGGCAAGACCTCGTCGAAATATCCGACGCCGCCAGACAACTGCTTGCCGGCCAAACCGCGGGCGCGGTCGAAGCCAGCGACGAAACCGATGTTTTCGAACTGAGCGACACCGACAAGCTGAAGATCCAGATGATTCAGGATTTCATCGAGCGACTAACCGGCAAAAAACTCAAAATCCAAATCCCCGAAACCCGCAGAATCAAGCTGGACATCGCCGCCGAACTGCTCGGCCTGCGCCACAGCGCCGCCCAAGCCCGGCCGCGTTACGGCTGGGGCCTCGCCTACGACCTTCACGAGCGGCACTACGAATCCGAGCAGACGACCTTCGCCGCCTCAGGCTCCGTCAAAACGGCCGACGGCCGCGAAATAAACTTTGACATCGCCTTCGCCGCCAGCCGCGAATACGCCTCCGAAACCAACGTCAGCATCCGGGCCGGCGACGCCCTCGTCGACCCGCTCGTCATAAACTTCGCCGCCCCCGCCGCCAGCCTCACCGCCGCCAAATACGCCTTCGACCTCGACGCCGACGGCGACAAGGAACAGATCT
Source organism: Selenomonadales bacterium 4137-cl (assembly GCA_032334055.1). NCBI lineage: Bacteria > Bacillati > Bacillota > Negativicutes > Acetonemataceae > Anaeroselena > Anaeroselena agilis. Next base: position 4,301,203 of record JAUOZS010000001.1, read on the forward strand.
CCTTCGTCGGCCAGGGCAGCGGCTTCCTCACCCTCGACAAGAACGGCGACGGCATCGTCAACAACGGCAGCGAACTCTTCGGGCCCGAGAGCGGCAACGGGTTTGCCGACCTGGCAGCCTATGACGCCGACGGCAACAACTGGATCGACGAAAACGACCCTATCTACGCCAAACTCAGCGTCTGGACAAAAGACGAAAACGGCAACGACCGCCTCCTCGCCCTCGGGCAGACCGGCGTCGGCGCCATCTACCTCGGCAACGTCGACACCGACTTCAGCTACAAAGACACCGCCAACCAGCTTCAGGGCCAGCTGCAGCGCAGCGGCGTATTCCTGAGCGAAGAGGGCGGGGTGGGGACTATTCAGCAAGTCGACCTAGCAGTATAACGGGCCGTTGATAAAGCCCCATCTGCGCACTTGTTCCTGCGGGCGCTCGCTAGCCTATACCACGCGGCGCTGTTTTCGCTCGCGTTCCCGGCATCGCCACGCATCCGGGCCTATCCGAACGGCCACAAAGTTTATTGAGGATACACTTTCCAAGGCCCGGCGAATGCCGGGTCTTTTCCGCTTCGGCACATAACCACGCGGCAATTGCCTTATTTTTTTACTTGCTTTTTTTTGCCACCCTCCTTATAATTTGGGGTAAAGGAACCCTTTTGCTTAGGTCTGTGGTTGAAAATCGATGCCAGTCGCAGGCGAAACGATCCACGTAAGGGGCCCAAAGAGGTCTTGAGCATGGTGCGGCTTAGAAGTAAGCCCTGCCGGCGGGCGCTTAGGCGCAGCGGCCGAGAGAAGTAGTAGTGAGGGGATTGAATTCCTAGTAGCGAACCTTCCAGCAGGCGGGTGTGGGGGAAAAGACCAGGTCGGCTAAGCAATGGTCCTTTAATTTGAAGGTGAGGGGATTTCGAGGAATGGCTTTCGAGGACAAGACCTTAAAGTGCAAAGACTGCGGAGGAGACTTCATCTTTACGGCCGGAGAGCAGGAGTTCTATGCCGAGAAAGGCTTCGAGAACGAACCTGCCCGCTGCCGGGAATGCCGCGATGCGCGCAGGCGCAGCCGGGATGGCGGCGAAGCCAGAGCCCCGCGGGAAATGCACGAAACTGTCTGTGCCGAGTGCGGCATCGTCACCCAGGTGCCCTTCAAACCGCGCAACGACCGCCCCATATACTGCCGCGAGTGCTTCAACGCCAAAAAACAAATCTGACGCCCAACAACGCCCGGAGCTAATCCGGGCTTTTTTTGTTCCCGGCCTAAACGATGGCTTTTTTCGATCACCACAGACTTATCCCCAGACCAAATCGCCGCAAATAAGATTATCAACACATTTATCCACATTATCCACAGACGCGAGATGAAGAATTCTGTGGAAAAATGTCCAAGAATAAGCGTGATTGCGTGTTGATTATTTATGCATGTTATCGTATAATTATAATCGTTGCCAAACACACTATACCGGGAGGGACCACCATGTCCAAGAAAACCATCGCCATCGCGCTCACCGTAGCGCTCGCCTTCTCCTTGCTCCTCGCCGGCTGCGGCGGTAAGACCCCCCAGCAGGCCAAAGTCCTCAAAATTGGCACCGACGCCGCCTTCGCCCCCTTCGAATTCCAGGACGAAAAAAGCAAGGAATACATCGGCTTCGACATCGACCTCATCAAAGCCATCGGCAAACAAATGGGCTACGAAGTCAAAGTGCAAGGCATGGGCTTTGACGGCCTTATACCCGCCCTCGAAGCCGGCCAGATCGACGCCGCCGTCTCCGGCATGACCATCACCGAAGAGCGCGGGAAAAAGGTCAACTTCTCCAAACCCTACTACACCTCCGGCCTGTCCATCGTCGTCAAGCAGGACAATGCCGCCATCAAAGAATTCAAAGACCTTGAAGGCAAGCGCCTCGCCGTCCAGATCGGCACCACCGGCGCCAACTTCGCCAAAAAAGTCAAGGACGCCAAAGTCCGCGAATTCAACACCGCCCCCGAGGCCTTCCTCGAACTCAAAGCCGGCGGCGTCGACGCCGTCATCAACGACCTGCCTGTCAACGAATACTACATCGCCAAAACTGGCAGCAAAGACGCCAAAATTGTCGGCAAGCCCCTCAATTCGGAAAACTACGGCATCGCCACCGCCAAGAAAAACACCGAACTGGCCCAGAAAATCGACAAAGCTCTCGAAGACCTCAAAAAAAGCGGCGAATACGACAAGATCTACGAAAAATGGTTCGGCAGAAAACCGGTCAAATAAGGCAAATGATACTCAGGGCGCGAATAATTCGCGCCCTTCCTGTCGGCGGTCGATAACCCCCAACCCGCCACGGTTGACACCTCAACCCCGTGTGCTATAATCATAAATGGTGTATTAATATTCAGAGGCCGCCCGGAAAGCACCTCCGCGGTGCGGGGAGCGCTCCTGGCGGTCTTAGTCATTCTCTGTCGTAATGAGGTGAAACCATGAACTTCGATGTCGAACTGATCGTCCGCTCCTTCCCGCTCCTGCTTGCCGGCGCCGCCGTCACCATCCAGATCACCGCCCTCAGCGTCGGCTTCGGCCTTCTCATCGGCATGTTCGTCGGCATCGCCCGCCTCTCCAAAATCCTGCCCGTAAGGGTCGCCGCCGCCGTCTACGTCGACTTCATCCGCGGCACCCCGCTCCTCGTCCAGATATTCCTCATCTACTTCGCCCTGCCCATCGTCCTGGGAACACGCATCGACCCCTTCGTCGCCGCCATCACCGCCTGCAGCATCAACAGCGGCGCCTATGTCGCCGAAATCTTCCGCGCCGGCATACAATCCATCGACAAAGGCCAGATGGAAGCCGGCCGCTCCCTCGGCATGACCTGGCCGCAGACCATGCGCCACATCATCCTTCCCCAGGCCTTCAAACGCGTCATCCCGCCCCTCGGCAACGAATTCATCGCCATGCTCAAAGACTCCTCGCTCGTCTCCGTCATCGGCTTCGAAGAACTAACCCGGCGCGGCCAGCTCATCATCGCCCGCACCTACGGCTCCTTCGAAATCTGGCTCACCGTCGCCTTCATCTACCTCCTCATGACCCTCACCATCTCCCGGCTCGTCGCCTACCTTGAGAGGAGGTACAAAATCGATGATAAACATTGAGAACCTGCATAAATACTTCGGCAAACTCCACGTCCTCCGCGGCATCGACGCCCGCGTAGCCGAGGGTGAAGTCGTCGTTATCATCGGCCCCAGCGGCTCAGGCAAAAGCACCCTCCTCCGCTGCATCAACTACCTTGAAGAACCCAGCTCCGGCCAGATCACCGTCGACGGCATCCCCCTCAGCGGCCAGGCAAACATCAACAAAGTACGCGCCGAAGTCGGCATGGTCTTCCAGCGCTTCAACCTCTTTCCCCATATGACCGTCCTCGAAAACATCATCCTCGCGCCCGTCGTCGTGCGCAGACAGGCAAAAGGCGAAGCCCAAGAAACCGCCCTCGCCCTCCTCGCCAAAGTCGGCCTGTCAGACAAAGCAGCCGCCTATCCCGAACAGCTCTCCGGCGGCCAGCAGCAGCGGGTCGCCATCGCCCGGGCGCTTGCCATGCACCCGAAAATAATGCTCTTCGACGAACCCACCTCCGCCCTCGACCCGGAAATGATCAAAGAAGTCCTCGACGTAATGAAGACCCTCGCCCGCGAAGGCATGACAATGGTCGTCGTCACCCATGAGATGGGCTTCGCCCGCGAAGTCGGCGACCGCGTCATCTTCATGGACGAAGGCCGCATCGTCGAACAGGGAAACCCCGAAGAATTCTTCGCCGGCGGTCGCGAAGAACGCACCAAGGCCTTTTTGTCGAAAATTCTGTAAAAGGCATAAACTGCCCCCGCGATGGCCATAAATGCCCGTGATAGGCGGCCGGAAGCCGCGTTGACACATCTATCCAGGTGTGCTATAGTAGTGGCTGTGGCCATAAAAGTGGTCCGGTAACAACTGTTAGGAGGAATTCAGCAACATGATCGGCAAAGTCAAATGGTTCAGCGCGGAAAAAGGCTACGGCTTCCTTGAAAGAGAAGACGGCGGCGACGTCTTCGTTCACTTCTCCGCCATTCAGACCGAAGGCTTCAAAACCCTCAACGAAGGCGAGAAGGTGGAATTCGAAATCGTCGACGGCGCGCGCGGACCGCAAGCCGCCAATGTATTGAAAGTGTAAATGCTTGTCCGACCCGGCCCTCGCGGCCGGGTTTTTGGTTATCCGGCTGGCGGCAACCGGACAATTTCAGGCGCCGCAATTATTAGACAGGAATTTTTTACTTTCTAGGGAATAATATTAGTAAGATTTCCGGAAGGGAGATGGGGTCTGTGGCAATTACTGTACGAGGCAAAAACATCGACATCACACCACCGCTGAAGGACTACGTCGAAAAGCGCGTAGGGAAAATCGCCAAATACTTCGAAAACCTTGGCGAGATAACCGTAGTCCTCACCGTCGCCAAAGGCCGGCACATCGTCGAAGTGACCGCGCCCCTGAACGGCATGCTGCTGCGGGGCGAGGAATCCACCACCGACATGTACACCTCGATCGACCTTGTCATCGAAAAGCTGGAGCGGCAGATTGAAAAATACAAAACCAAGCTCGCCCGCAAACTCAAAACAGGCACCTTCAAGGGCGAACCCGGTCCCGCTCCGCGCGACCTCGACGACGAAGAATTCCGGGTCGTAAAAACCAAGCGCTTCGCCATCAAACCCATGACAACCGAAGAGGCCATCATGCAGATGAACCTCATCAACCACGACTTCTACGTCTTTTCCAACGCCGACACCGAAGAGGTCAACGTCATCTACCGCAGGAAAGACGGCGGCTACGGCCTCATCGAGCCGGAATTCTAGCAAAGCGCGCCGGCACCCGGGGAACTACCGGGTGCCGGCCTTATCACGCGAAAAAGGGAAGGGGAGGGGAGAAGAGGGCAATGACAGTAAACCGCAAGTACTTCCGCATATTTCTCGTATTCCTGATCCTCTTCGGCGCCTACCAGATATACGAAATCCTCACAATAAAACAGCCGGTCATCTCCAAAAACATGATCATCGCCTTCGCGCTCCTCATCGCCATCATCGTCGGCAGCGCCGTCTGGTTCCTCAGGAACACTAAGAAATAGCAATCGGCCGTTTATAAACGAAAGCACCCGTCAGGGTGCTTTTCTCGTTCACTTCGTCCTCACAACCTTCATCCGCCGACTGGCGACGATCTCCGCCAGGCTTACCTGCTCCAGCTCCCGCGCCTTCAGCGCGAACTCCTCGCGCGTGAACACGCCCTTGTCGATCAAAAGCTCTACCAGCACCGCCACCGCCAGCGTATTCTTATAATCCGTATCCTTCAGATCGGCGATATGGCCGGCGATCTCCAGCACGCTCAAACTCATCGGCAACCCCCTCCCGGGCATGAAACTTTCCTCCCCACATTCATGCCCCAAACGGACACATTCTATACATATGCCCAAACCGGCGCAGATTGCCGCTTTTTTCCTCCCGCCGGCCATGTTGCGGCATATGAAAAACTCATCGTATGAAACGGCTTCCAAGAGGCATTCTTCCATTTATAGGGAACAAACAACACAGCAAAGGCCCCGGCCCCGCAACACAGCGCCGACGCCTGCGCCCTGTTCGCACGGACAAAGCAAAAGGAGGATTGCAATGAAAAAAGGTCTCATCCTTACCCTGGCATGCATGCTCCTCATTGCCGGCTCGGCTTTGGCCGCCCCCGGCCCGGTGGTAGGCGACGCCAAACTCCTCGACACCTCGTTCGACAAAGGCGTCGTCATCAGTCTCGACGCCTTCTTCGCCGAGCATCCCCTCAAAGCGGGCGACGCCACCCGCGGCGACACCGTCTTCAAATCGCCGCGGGTCGAAGTCGTCCTCGTCACCAACCGCGGCCCGCTGATCGACCTCCACTACCACGCCACCTGCGAAGAAACCGTCTTCGTCTACAAGGGCCAGGGAGAAATGTTCATCGACGGCAAATGGACACCCGTCAAAACCGGCGACCTCCATGTCAACCCGCGCGGCGCCATCCACGCCACCCGCGTCACCGGCGACGAAGACATGAACGTCGTCTGCTTCTTCACCGCGCCCCAGGCCAGCGGCAACGACAAAGCCTTCATCCCCAACCCCGGCAAATACGAAGGCACCGGCATCGGCGCTCCCACCCTCCTCGACACCCAATTCACAAAGAACTTCGTCCTTAACCTCGACCAATTCTACGCCGAGCATCCCCTTAAACCGGGCGAGGCCACCCGCGGCGACACCGTCTTCAAATCGCCCCGCGCCGAAATCGTTCTCGTCACCAACCACGGCCCCCTCATCGGCAGGCACTACCACTCCTCCGCCGAAGAAATCGTCTATATCCACAAAGGCCAGGGCGAAATGTACATCGGCGGCGAATGGGTACCCGTCAAAGGCGGCGACCTCCACATCAACCCGCGCGGCATCTACCACTCCACCCGCGTCACCGGCGAAGACCTCAACGTCTTCTGCATCTTCGCCCCGCCGCAGGCCGGCGGCAACGACAAAACCTTCCTCGACAAATAAAACCGAAATAAGGCAAGCGTGCGAACAGGAAAGGCGGCCCGGCCATCCGGGCCGCCTTTCTTTCCCACCGCCGATGCTTACTTGCCGTCCAAGCCGCATATACTATCACTGGTCGCCGGCTTTCGTTCCGCCGCGCCAGGGGAGAAGGCGTCGGCCTTGGATGCCGTCCTTTTGACTAATCATGGATATTCTGATAAAATTTCTAAGATAGGTTGTAAAGGAGATGAGACCCATTGCTTAAATTCCTCAAGAGCCTTCTCGGCGACGACAACGAGCGGGAAATAAAGCGCTTGATGAAATACGTCGATCAGATCAACGCCTTCGAGCCTGAAATCGAACGCCTCAGCGACACCTCCCTGGCCGCCAAAACCGGCCAGTTCAAAAACCGCCTCGCAGCCGGCGAAACCCTCGACGACCTCCTGCCCGAAGCCTTCGCCGTCGTGCGCGAAGCCTCGCGGCGGGCCACCGGCATGCGCCACTTCGACGAACAGCTTCTCGGTGGCATGGTCCTCCACGCCGGCAACATCGCCGAAATGCGCACCGGCGAAGGCAAAACCCTCGTCGCCACCCTCCCCGTCTACCTTAACGCCCTGTCCGGCGCAGGCGTCCACGTCGTCACCGTCAACGACTACCTCGCTCGCCGCGACAGCGAATGGATGGGCAAGGTATACCGCTTCCTCGGCCTCACCGTCGGCCTCGTCGTCCACGGCCTCGACTTCGCCGAGCGCCGCGCCGCCTACGCCGCCGACATCACCTACGGCACCAACAACGAATTCGGCTTCGACTACCTCCGCGACAACATGGTCGTCCACCCCGACCAAATGGTCCAGCGTCCCCTCAACTACGCCATCGTCGACGAAGTAGACTCCATCCTCGTCGACGAAGCCCGCACCCCGCTCATCATCTCCGGGCCGGGCGAAAAATCCACCGACCTCTACTACGTCCTCGCCAAAGTCGTTCCCCGCCTCAAAGAAGGCGAAGACTACACCATCGACGAAAAGGCCCACACCGTCGCCCCCGGCGAAAGCGGCATCGCCAAAGTCGAAAAAGCCCTCGGCGTCAAGAACCTCTACGAAAACGAAAACATGCAGCTCTCCCACCACTTCAACCAGGCCCTGAAAGCTCACGCCCTCATGAAACGCGACCGCGACTACGTCGTCAAAGACGGCGAAGTCATCATCGTCGACGAATTCACCGGCCGGCTCATGTTCGGCCGCCGCTACTCCGACGGCCTTCACCAGGCCATCGAAGCCAAGGAAGGCGTCAAAATCGAGCGCGAAAGCCAGACCCTCGCCTCCATCACCTTCCAGAACTACTTCCGCATGTACAAAAAACTCGCCGGCATGACCGGCACCGCCAAGACCGAAGAAGACGAATTCCGCAAAATCTACGGCCTCGACGTCATCGTCATCCCCACCCACCGGCCGATGGTCCGCGAAGACCTGCCCGACGTCATCTACAAAACCAAGCGGGCCAAATACAAAGCGGTCATAAACGACATCATCAAATGCCACTCCCAGGGCCAGCCCGCCCTCGTCGGCACCACCTCCATCGCCCAGTCCGAAGAACTCAGCAACCTTCTCAAAAAACAAGGCGTCGAGCACAACGTCCTCAACGCCAAATTCCATGAGATGGAAGCGGAAATCATCGCCCAGGCCGGACAGCGCGGCGCCGTCACCATCGCCACCAACATGGCCGGCCGCGGCACCGACATCGTCCTCGGCGAAAGCGTTCCCGAACTCGGCGGCCTCCACATCATCGGCACCGAGCGGCACGAAAGCCGCCGCATCGACAACCAGCTCCGCGGCCGCAGCGGCCGTCAGGGCGACCCCGGCTCCTCGCGCTTCTACCTCTCCCTCGAAGACGACCTCATGCGCCTGTTCGGCTCCGAAAATATCTCCTCCATCATGGACAAACTCGGCATGGAGGAAGACGAACCCATCGAACACGCCCTCATCACCCGCTCCATTGAGACCGCCCAGAAGAAAGTCGAAGCCCGCAACTTCGAAATCCGCAAACACGTCCTCGAATACGACGACGTCATGAACCAGCAGCGCGAAATCATCTACGGCCAGCGCCGCAAAATCCTCATGGGCGAAGACCTCAAAGAAAACATCTTCCACATGATCGACAAACTCGCCGACCGCGGCATGGAACTCTACGCCAACGAAAAGGTCTACCCCGAAGAATGGGACTACGACGGCCTCATCGAATACTGCGACAACATCTTCACCCCCGTCGGCCACCTCAAAAAGGACGAGCTCGCCCGCCTGAGCCGCGAAGAACTCAAAGACGCCCTCATGGACGCCGCCCGCGTCGGCTACGAAGCGCGCGAAGCCCTCTTCGGCGCCGAAAACATGCGCGAACTCGAAAAAGTCGTCATGCTCAAGGTCGTCGACAACAAATGGATGGACCACCTCGACGCCATGGATATGCTCCGCGAAGGCATCGGCCTCCGCGCCTACGGCCAGAAAAATCCCCTCATCGAATACAAAATCGAAGCCTTCGACATGTTCCAGGCCATGATCGACGCCATCCAGGAAGACATCGTCCGCTACATGTACCGCGTCAACATCGTCACCCAGCCCGAAGACCACCTCCAGCACGCCCAAGCCGCCCACGGCGGCGAAGAAGCCGCCACCCGCCAGCCGGTCGTCAACAAGGACCAGGTCGGCAGGAACGACCCGTGTCCGTGCGGTTCCGGGAAGAAATACAAAAAATGCTGCGGCGCCGCCAAATAGGCTGTTGAAAAATCGCGCCCAGCGATGTGCCCGCAGGGGGGAGGCCGCGGTACTAAGCGCTAAAGCGCTAAGAACTGCGCACGTGCTCCTCCGGTGCGCCTTGCTATGCTTGCTTCTGAACAGCCTTTGGTTTGGCAACATTTTGGACTACTTTATCACTACAAACAATATACTTTAGGGAGAGATCGAATTGCTATTGGAAGATTTGCGACGGGAAGTGGATCAACTGGCCGTGAGGCTGGAAGAAACGAGGGCTTCTCTTTGACGTTGCCGGCAAAGAGAGTCAGATAGCCGCCCTCGAGCACAAGCTCGCCGCCCCCGACTTCTGGGACGACCCGGCCTCCGCTCAGAAAACAATGCAGGAACTCACCCGCCTCAAAGACAGCGTCGGCCAGTACGCCGACCTCGCGAGCCGCTACAGCGACACCGCCACCTTGTGGCAGCTCGGCATGGACGAACACGACGAAAGCGTCTACCCCGAAGTCGCCGAAGCCCTCGCCGCCATGAACAAAGAACTCGACCACCTCGACATCACCCTCATGCTCTCCGGCGAATACGACGCTTCGAACGCCATCGTCACCCTCCACGCCGGCGCCGGCGGCACCGAAGCCCAGGACTGGGTCCAGATGCTTCTTAGGATGTACGTCCGCTGGGCCGAAAAAAACAACTTCAAAGTCGAAACCCTCGACTTCCTCGCCGGCGACGAGGCCGGCGTCAAAAGCGCCACCCTCCTCGTATCCGGCCAGAGCGCCTACGGCTACCTGCGGTCCGAAAAAGGCGTCCACCGCCTCGTCCGCATCTCGCCCTTCGACGCCTCCGGGCGGCGGCACACCTCCTTCGCCGCCGTCGACGTCATGCCCGAGGTCGACGACAGCATCGAAGTCACCGTCAACCCCGCCGACCTCAGGGTCGACACCTTCCGGGCCGGCGGCGCGGGCGGGCAGCACATCAACAAAACCGACTCCGCCGTCCGCATGACCCACCTTCCCACCGGCGTCGTCGTCCAGTGCCAGAGCGAACGCTCCCAGATCCAGAACCGCGAACAGTGCATGCGTCTTTTACGCGCCAAACTCTTCGAACTCGAACGCCAAAAACGCGAGGAAAAGAAAGAAGAGATCGGCGGCGACTACCAGGCCATCGAATGGGGCAGCCAGATCCGCTCCTACGTCTTCCACCCCTACAGCCTCGTGAAAGACCACCGCACCGGCGCCGAAACCGGCAATGTTCAGGCAGTCATGGACGGCGAAATAGACGCCTTCATCGAAGCCTACCTCAAGAGCGGCGGCAAAAGCGCCGCGGAATAGGAGGCGTTGCCTTCTGAAACGCCTGACCACAATCCTCTTGCTGATAATAGCCGTCATCGTCGCCGGCGAGGTAGCCATACCCTCGCTCGTCGGCAACCTCATAGCCCGGGGCATGACCGGCGCCACCGGCAGCAGCTCCGTCTCCGCCCAGGTCGCCAAGCGCCCGGCCTTCCTGATGTTCGACGGCCGCTTCGACAGCGTCCGCATCCACGCCAACGACTCCAAAGTCGACAAAATCACCTTCGCCGAACTCGACGCCACCCTCAAGGACGTCGCCCTCGACATGCCCGCCCTCATTACCCAGGGCAAAGTCGCCTTCCGCGGGGTGCGCGACGTCGACCTCACCGCCGTCATCACCCAGGACGAACTCAGCCGCTTCCTCAACCAGACCGTCAAAGGCGTCAAGAACGCCAAGGTCAGAATCGAGCCCGACAAGATCAACGTCAGCGCCAACTTTATCCTTGGCCAGATTGCCAGCATCGCCATCGCCCTCGACGGCAAAGTCGTCGGCGACGGCCACCGGATCAAATTCGTCACCGACCGTTTCCTCATCAACAACACCGCCGTAGGCAACATCGGCGGCTCCGTCCTCACCGAAATCCCCCTCGTCGACCTTCGGAAGCTGCCCTTCGGCGTCAAAGCCAAAAAAGTCGTCATGGACGCGGGGAAGATAACCATCACCGCCGACAACCGAACCCCGTGAATGTTTGACCCGGCAACTCCGCCGGGTTTTCCGTTCTCCATCCCCGACGTTCCCGTGCTTCACGCGCTGCCCGCCGGGGAGCAACGCCGCAGATTGACTTTTTAAGAGCAGCCACAGCTTGTTTTCCCGATACCAGGCAGGACATTTTTGCCGAGTGGCAGAATAATGTAATGTTTCGCATCTTTGCCAGACCACTGCATAAATGATGGTTAAATAAGGAAAAATATAGTGCCGCGCTCCCTGCCGCAGCCGCGCCAATCATAAACAAGGTGGGAGAAACTTGACACACTTCAGATACAACCGGTTCCTGGTCGCCCTCATCTTTGCCGGTCTCCTCGCCGCCCTGGCGATCGGCTGGCAGCGTCATACCGTCGAAGTCGGCAACTCCCGGGTCGAAACCGTCATGGACTACGAGGAGGTCGTCGAACTCGCACAGATGGAAGGCGTGCCGGTGCCCGAAATGATGCGCATGCTCAAAGAAGCGGGCCTCACCTCCCTCGCCGTTTACGAAATGACCCTCGAAAAACTGCAGAAAAGCGGCAAACTCACCGTCGTCCCCGGCGCCGAGCTTCTCGCCCATTACCGCTCCGGCGAAATCGACAAGCCGCTCTTCCAGGAAAGTGGCGGCCGCATCGATCCCGCACAGGTATACATATTCGCCGACAGGCAGAACCCCGGCGACCAAAGCTTCTTCGAGGAACTCACCGCCGACCTCTCCCGGCGCCTCGGCGCAGGCCGCGTCCATTCCCTCACCCCGCTCGACAACCGCCTGGCCGTAGCCGTCGACACCAGCTTCGACAAAACCCTCAAATGGAACCTCGGCCTTCCCAGCCATCAGATGCAGGACGCCGCCGACAACGGCTTCGCCATCGTCGCCCGGCCCAGCAACTACACCAAAGTCAAACCCGACGACGTGAGCGCCGTCTTCGCGCGCCTCAGCCCCTTCGCCGCCCACATCAGCGGCCTGATGTTCGTCGGCGAGGAAGCCCTCGGCTTCCCCGACCTCCTGCCGCTCACCGCCCGCCTCATCGCCGAAAGCGGCTACACCCTCTACATGATCGAGCATCCCGTCCAACTTCAGTTCATCAAGCAGGAGGGCCTCACCGCCATCGCCGCCGCGGCCGGCTACCGGGCCGCCCGCGTCTACGTCATCCCCAAAGACGAACAGCCCAGAATCGCCGTCAACACCGCCATCAACCGCTGGGCGCTTTCCGACCGCGAACGCAACATCAGGGTCAACCTGCTGCGCAAATTCGAACGCACCGACCCCGGTCAGAGCCTCACCGAAACCAATCTCCGCTACATCAGCGGCGTCAAAAAGGCCGTCGAAGCCAAAGGCTTCACCCTCGGCCGGGCCGGCGTCTTCCAGCCCTACTTCCCGGCCCCCTGGCTGCTCGCCGTCGTCATCCTCGGCGTCACCGCGGCCGGCGTCCTCTTCCTCACCCTCGTCTGGCCGTTTCCCGTCCGCTGGCAATACATCCTCCTCATCGTCATCGCCCTGGCCCTCGCCATCCCCGTCCTCGCCGGCGGCGGCACCCTGGCCCGCCAGGCCACCGCCCTCGCCGCGGCCGTACTCTTCCCCACCCTCGCCATGACCTGGCAGCTCGACCGCTGGCGGAGCAGTCCGCCCCGGGAAGGCTCAGCGCTCGCGCGCATCCTCGTCGACGGCCTCGGCGGCCTCACCGTCGCCACCCTCATGTCCCTGGCCGGCGGCCTCTACCTCGGCGCCGTCCTCGGCGACATCCGCTTCCTGCTCGAAATCGAAATCTTCCGCGGCGTGAAGCTCACCCTTATCCTGCCGCTCCTCCTTATCACCGTCATCTACATCGTCCGCTACAACCCGTGGGGCGGCGGGCGCATCGACAGCCCGCAGGCCGTCGTCGCCCAGCTCAAACGCGTCCTCGACTACCCCGTCTACGTCAAAACCCTGCTCCTCTTCGCCGCCGGCGCCGGCGCCGCCTGGGTATTCATCGGCCGCTCGGGCCACACCGCCGGCGTGCCCGTCCCCGCCTTCGAAATCAAACTCAGGACCTTCCTCGAACAAACCATGTACGCCCGGCCGCGGGAGAAGGAATTCCTCATCGGCCACCCCGCCTTTCTTGTTGCCGTCCTGGCCCTCTACCGGCAGTGGCCGCGGCTTGCCCACTACGTCCTCATCGTCGCCGCCACCGTGGGGCAGGGCTCGATGGTCGAAACCTTCGCCCACCTGCGCACCCCTGTTTTTATGTCCTTGGTCAGGGGCCTCGACGGGCTTCTGGTAGGAGCCCTCATCGGCATCCTCGCCGTCGTCGCCGTGCAGCTCCTGCACTATCTCTCGTTCTTGCTGGGAAGGAGACTTGCCCCTCATGAGTGAGATCGTCATCTCCGGATACTACGGATTCGGCAACGCCGGCGACGAAGCGATGCTGACAGCCATGATCGAAGCCCTGACCGACGTAAACCCCGCGGTCAGGATCACCGTCATCTCCGGCTGTCCGGCCGACACCCGCCGCCGCCACGGCGTGGCCTCCGTATTTCGCCTCAACTACCCCGAAATCATCCGCATCCTCAGGAAAAGCGACCTGCTCATCAGCGGCGGCGGCAGCCTCCTCCAGGACGTCACCAGCGACCGCAGCCTCTACTACTATCTCAGCATCATGATGCTCGCCGAAAAACTCGGCAAACCCGTCATGCTCTACGCCCAGGGGATCGGCCCGGTACGCGGCGCCATGGCCAAAGGCGCCATGCGCCACATCGGCAACATGGTCGACCTCATCACCGTCCGCGACGAAGGCTCCCGCACCGAACTCAAATCCCTCGGCGTCGACGTGCCGCCCATCCACGTCACCGCCGACCCCGTCCTCGCCCTTCACCAGGTCGACAAGGGCATCGGCCGGGCAATCCTCAAAAAGCGCGACCTCGAAGGCAACGCCCCCCTCATCGGCATATCCGTCCGCGAATGGAAAGACTGGACCTACTACAAAACCACCCTGGCCGAAGCGGCCGACAGGCTGGTAGCCGAATGCGGCGCCCGTCTCGTCTTCCTGCCCATGCAATGGCCCGACGACATGAACATCGCCCGGAGGATCGCCGACCGGATGAAACAGCCGGCCGCCGTTCTCGAGGAAGAATATACCACCAGCGAACTGTTATCACTCGTGGGCAACCTGGACATGCTTATCGGTATCAGGCTTCACGCCCTCATCTTCGCCGCCGTAATGCACGTGCCGCTCATCGGCATCTCCTACGACCCCAAGATCGACCGCTTCCTCGAAACCGTAGGCGATAAGCCGGTAGGCACCCTGCAGAACTTCACCGCCGACGCCCTGCTCGCCAAGGTCCGGGCCCTGTGGCCGGAAATCAGGCACCCCAGCAGAGAGCGCGCCGCGCGGATCGGCGAACTCAGGCAAAAAGCGTTCCGCAACGCCGAACTGGCCATGGCCCTGATCGAGAACCGGAAGCGGGGTTAGCATGCCGAAAGGATTCCGTACTTACGCCGGCATAACGCTCGGCGCGGTCCTTACCGCCGTCGCGCTTAATATGTTCCTCATCCCCAACAAAGTGGCCGCCGGCGGCGTAAGCGGCATGGCCACCGTGCTCCATTACCTCGTCGGCGCCCCCGTCGGCGTCACCATGCTCGCCCTCAACATCCCCCTCTTCCTGGCCAGCATCAAAGTCCTCGGCGCCACATTCGGCGTCCGGACCCTCTACGGCGCCGCCATCCTCGCCGCCGCCATCGACCTCACCGCCCCCTTCACCCCCGTCCTCACCCACGACCTCCTTCTAAGCTCCCTCTACGGCGGCGTCCTCTCCGGCGTCGGCATGGGCATCGTCTTCCGCTTCGGCGGCACCACCGCCGGCACCGACCTCGCCGCCGCCATCATCAACAAAATTACCCGCATCAGCCTCGGCCAGGCCCTCCTGGCCGTAGACTTCTTCGTCATCGCCTCCGCCGGCATCGCCTTCAAAAGCGCCGAACTCTCCCTCTACGCCCTCATCTCCCTGTGGCTCACCAGCCACATCATCGACCTCGTCCAGGAAGGCCCCAGCACCGCCAAAGCCTTTCTCATCGTCAGCGACGCCTCCGAAACCGTCGCCAACCGGATAATGACCGAAATGGGTCGCGGCGTCACCTTCCTCCAGGGCAAAGGCGGCTTCACCCGCCAACCGCGCGAAATCCTCTTCTGCGTCGTCGCCACCAACGAAGTCGTCCGCCTCAAGGAGCTCGTCAACAGCGTCGACCCGGCGGCGTTTGTGATCGTGGCGGACGCCCACGAAGTAATGGGCGAAGGCTTTACCCGTCGGCAGTTATAGGGGGAGGCCGTTTAAACGCCCATCTGCTGCGTTACTCCTCGGTTGCCATCCTCAGCGTACGTTCGTGTACGCTTCCGGTGTCAACCTCCGGTGCGCCTTGCATCTGGACGTTTAAACGACCTCCCGGCAGTTTTGGGAAAACGACGAGCCTACGTAAGACCGCCGACGCAGCGTGTAGCCGCTCCCAGCCGGAAACATAGCCGGCGGGATAAAGCTAAAAACAGCCAAATGCATTTATATAATTTCAGATGATTTAAGTATCGTTCCAGAAGGAGGTACCTATGTCCACGCAGCTCACCCCCGAAATACTCGCCGAACTGGCCAAGCGGGCCACAGCGGTCCGCAAAAACATCATCGAAATGGTCACCGCCGCCAAATCCGGCCACCCCGGCGGCTCGCTGTCCGCGGCCGACATCCTCGTCACCCTCTACTTCGCCGTCATGCGCGTCGATCCTCATGCCCCGGCCGATCCGGAGCGCGACCGCTTCGTCCTCAGCAAAGGCCACGCCGCCCCTGTCCTCTACGCGACGCTGGCCGAGCGCGGCTTCTTTTCCCATAGCGAACTCTGCACCCTCCGCCAGATCGACAGCCGCCTCCAGGGCCACCCCGACATGAAAAGCGTCCCCGGCGTCGACATGTCCACCGGCTCCCTCGGCCAGGGCCTCAGCGCCGCCAACGGCATGGCCCTCGCCGGCCGCGTCGACGGCAAGGACTGGCGCGTATACGCCCTCCTCGGCGACGGCGAACTCGAAGAAGGCCAGATATGGGAAGCCGCCATGCTCGCCGCCCACTACAAACTCGACAACCTCACCGCCTTCGTCGACTACAACGGCCTCCAGATCGACGGCCCGGTCAGCGAAGTCATGTCGCCCCTGCCCATCCCCGAAAAATGGCGGGCCTTCGGCTGGCACGTCCTTGAAATCGACGGCCACGACTACAACGCCATCTACGACGCCATCGAAACGGCAAAAACGGTAAAAGGCAAGCCCACCATGATCGTCGCCAAAACGGTCAAAGGCAAAGGCGTCTGCAGCATGGAAGGCATCGCCGACTGGCACGGTAAAGCCCCTAGCTCAGAGGAGTGCGTAAAGTTCCTGGCAGAACTTTGCGGTTAACAAGGGTCAGGCCGTAAAACGCCCATCTGCGGCGTTGCTCCTCGGTTGCCATCCTCAGCGTACGTTCGAGTACGCTTCCGGTGTCAACCTCCGGTGCGCCTTGCATCTGGACATTTTACGACCAGACCGGCAATCCGAGGATACGTTTTTGAATTGAGGTGTATACATACATGGGAAAAGCAACCCGTGAAGCATATGGAGAGGCTTTAAAAGAACTCGGCGGGCGCTACGAGGACATCATCGTCCTTGACGCCGACCTCTCCAAATCCACCAAAACCAACGTCTTCGCCAAAGCCTACCCCGGCCGGTTCTTCAACGTCGGCATCGCCGAGCAGAACCTCATCGGCACCGCCGCCGGCCTCGCCGCCGCCGGCAAGATCCCCTTCGTCTCCACCTTCGCCATGTTCGCCGCCGGCCGGGCCTACGAGCAGGTACGCAACTCCGTCGGCTACCCCCGGCTCAACGTCAAAATCTGCGCCACCCACGCCGGCCTCACCGTCGGCGAAGACGGCGCCACCCACCAGGCCATCGAAGACATCGGTCTCATGCGGGCCATCCCAGGCATGACCGTCATCGTCCCCGCCGACGCCACCGAGACCCACCAGGCCGTAGCCTGGGCCGCCGAACACAAAGGCCCCGTCTACCTCCGCCTCGGCCGCATGGCCGTCCCCGACGTTTTCGGGGAAAGCTACCGCTTCGCCCCCGGACAGGCCGCCCTCCTCGCCGAAGGCGCCGACCTCACCATCATCGCCTGCGGCGTCATGGTCGCCCCCGCCCGCCGGGCCGCCGACGAGCTCACCCAGTCCGGCCTCAGCGCCCGCGTCCTCAACATGCCCACCATCAAACCCATCGACAGCGCGGCGATCGTCAAAGCCGCCCGCGACACCGGCGCCGTCGTCACCTGCGAAGAGCACTCCGTCATCGGCGGCCTAGGCAGCGCCGTCGCCGAAGTCCTCGGCGAAAATGCCCCCGTACCCATGGAAAGAGTCGGCATCCTCGACACCTTCGGCGAATCGGGCACCCCCGACGCCCTCCTCGCCAAATACAACCTCACCGTCGCCGACATCGTCCGCGCCGCCAAGCGGGTTGTCGAACGCAAACGCTAGTTTCAGGACAAAATATAAAGAGACTTGTTTAAAGCATATACTTTAAGCAAGTCTCTTTTTTTCATTGCTGCGGCCGCAAAACGCCCATCCGCGGCTTCGCTCCTCCGGTGCCCCTTGCATCTTGGCCTTTATCAGCCGCAGCGGCAAATCGGGAGGACGGTCCAGATTTCAAGCGCCCACCCGCGCAGGGAGGTACCGTCATGGCCCTTTGGAAAGTCGTCCATCTCGGCAACAGAATCCTCCGCCGCATCGCCATCTGCGTCGTCATGGCCGTCGCCGCCCTCGGCCTTGGCGAAGCCGCCGCCATGGCCGCCACCATGCTCATCTCCCTCGCCCTCTACGCCCTCGCCTTCGGCTGGAAATTCGCCGTCGGCTTCACCGTCCTCCTCCTCGCCCACGAACTCGGCCACCTCGTAGCCGCCCGCGTCGTCGGGCTGCGATCGTCCACCCCCGTATTCGTCCCCTTCCTCGGCGCCGTCATCAGACTGCGCCAGCCGCCCATCAACGCCAAAATGGAAGCCAACATCGCCGTCGGCGGTCCCGCCGCCGGCACCCTCAGCGCCCTCGTCTGCCTCGTCTTCTACCTCTGGACCGACAGTGCCCTCATGCTCGTCCTCGCCTACACGGCCTGCCTCCTCAACCTCTTCAACCTCATCCCCTGCGCCCCTCTCGACGGCGGCAAAATCGCCGCCGCCATCTCGCCCCGCATGTGGTGGCTCGGCAGTTTCGCCGCCGGGGCGCTGTTTTTTTACACCCGCAACCTCCTCATCCTCTTCATCTTCGCCTTCTCCCTCGCCCAACTGTGGAGAGGGGAGGGGGTCGACCCCGGCGCCCGCTACTACAACCTCGGCCTCGGCCAGCGGATCAAGGTCGCCCTGTGGTACTTCGGCCTGCTGGGGGTCTTAGGAGTGGCTACTGTATACTTAGTTGAGTTGCTACGCTAATTAACTAGCGGCCGTTGATAACCCCTCATCTGCTGCGTTGCTCCTCGGAGCGATTGCTTGCGTACGTTCGAGTACGCGGCGCTGCTCGCTCCTCCGGTGCGCCTTGCATCTAAGGGGTTCTGAACGGCCGTGGCGCATTTCGGGGAACGGACGACGCGCCGGAGAGGGCGGAGAACATAGGCGTACTGCGCCGTAACTCCGGCGCACAGCCTGCGTTCTTCGCCACAGCACCTGGTATTGCCCCTCACCCCCGCCGACAAAAATCGACCGATCGGACAATTTTGCGCAGGAAAGAAGGTTTTTCGCTAAAAAAGTCGAAAAAAAATAAGTTGGATGGACATGACTTGCTAGTCCAAGCCCTGCCTGCAGCACCACTCACACAAAGGGGGAATGGCATCCGTGATTCATATGGCTGGAGTCTCGAAGATATACAGCAACGGCTCTGTTGCCCTCTCCGACATCAACGTCGCCATCGACAAAGGTGACTTCGTTTTTATCGTCGGCCCCAGCGGCGCCGGTAAATCCACCTTCATAAAACTCCTTTTCCGCGAAGAGTTGCCCACCAGCGGCGAACTGAGCGTCAACGGCCGCAACGTCGCCGAACTCGAGCCGGCCGAAGTCCCGTACCTCAGGCGCGGCCTGGGCATCGTCTTTCAGGACTTCCGCCTGCTCCCCAACAAAACCGTCTACGATAACGTCGCCTTCGCCATGGAAGTCATCGAATCGCCGCGGCGCGAAATCCAGAAGAGGGTCCACCACGTCCTCGACCTCGTCGGCCTCCGCCACAAAGCCCGCACCTATCCGGGGCACCTTTCCGGGGGCGAACAGCAGCGCGTCGCCATCGCCCGCGCCATCGTCAACAACCCCACCATCGTCATCGCCGACGAACCCACCGGCAACCTCGACCCCGACACCTCGTGGGAAATCATGAAAATCTTCGAACGCATCAACAAAGCCGGCACCACCATGGTCATGGCCACCCATGACAAAATGGTCGTCGACGCCATGAAAAAACGCGTCATCGCAATCGAGCAGGGCCGCATCGCCCGCGACCAGGAAGGTGGGCAGTACGGCTATGAAAGTTAGGACCTTCGAATACTTCATCCGCGAAGCATTCTCCTCACTTAGGCACAACGGCCTGATGAGCATCGCCTCCGTCAGCACCGTCGCCCTGTCGCTGCTCATCCTCGGCATGTTCCTCATCATGGTCCTCAACCTCAACCACATGGCCTCCACCCTCGAATCCCAGGTCCAGATATCCGTCTACCTCAAGGACAACCTCACCGACCTGGAAACCCGCGAAGTCGGCACCCGCATCACCAAAGTCCCCGGCGTCGTCCAGGTCACCTTCGTCAACAAGGATCAGGCTTTGGCCCGCTTCAAACAGCGCCTCGGCGAGCAGCAGGGCATCCTGGCCGTCCTCGGCGACACCAACCCCCTGCCCAACGCGTTCGAAGTAAAGGTGGACAAGCCCGGCATGGTCAAACCGGTAGCCGAGGCTGTCGCCAAATTCAAAGGCGTCGAAAACGCCCGCTTCGGGCAGGAAATCATCGAACAACTCTTCACCCTCACCAAAATGATCCGTCTCATCGGCCTCGCCTTGATACTCTTCCTGGCGCTCGCCGCCCTCTTCATAATCTCCAACACCATCCGCATCACCGTCTTCGCCCGCCGCAAGGAAATCGGCATCATGAAATACGTCGGCGCCACCGACTCCTTCATTCGCTGGCCCTTCCTCATCGAAGGCATGATCCTCGGCTTCTGCGGCGCGGGCATCGCCGTCTTCCTCCTCATCGAAGCATACACCGTCCTTACCGGGCAGATCTACCAAAAACTCGTCTTCCTGCCCCTCATCCCCAAGTATCCCTTCCTCACCTATGTCAGCGTCTTCATCCTCGCCGCCGGCACCGTCATCGGCGCCCTCGGCAGCACCATATCCCTGAAAAGATTCATGAAGGTATAAAGGAGGTATTCGATGGACAAACGGCGCATTACAGCACTCGCGCTGGCCCTGCTGCTCACGTCGGCCGCCGCGCTGCCCGCCCTCGCCAACGAAATCGAAGACCACCAGCGCCAGTTGCAGGACATCCAGCAGCAAATGCAGCTTCACCAGCAAAAAGCCGCCGAGGCCCAGCAAAAGGTCACCAGCGTCGCCGAACAGCTACGTCTCATCCAGACCGACCTTGACGCCGCCCTTGACGACTACAACGCCATCCAGTCGCGGCGGGCCTACACCGAGCAGCAGATCGTCCTCAACAAAGAGATCCTCGCCAAGGCCGAAAAGAGCCTTGCCGAGCGCACCAAAATCCTCAACAAGCGCATCCGCGACATCTACAAGAACGGCCAGGTCAGCTACCTCGACGTTCTCCTCGGCGCCACCGACTTCCGCGACTTCACCACCCGCGCCGACCTGCTGAAACGCGTCCTCGCCCAGGACGCCGCCCTAATCACCAAAGTGAGGCTCGAGCGCGAACTCGTCACCCGGAAAAAAGCCGAACTCGAACGCGACCGCCTCGCCATCATCGAACTCGAAAAGGTGGCTCTCGCCAAAAAACGCCTCATCGAAGGCCGCCGCAACGAACGCGAGCAGGTCCTCAACTCCGCCGTCAACGAGCGCGACACCGCCGAGCGGGCCTATCAGGAGCTCCAGGAAACCTCCCGCCGCATCGAACAAATGATCCGCAACATCCAATCAGGCGGCCAAGACGCCAGCGGCGCCACCGGCACCCTCATCTGGCCGGCCACCGGCCCCATCACCTCCCCGTTCGGCTGGCGCACCCACCCCATCTTCGGCACCCAGCGCTACCACAGCGGCATCGACATCGGCGCCGACTACGGGGAACCCATCCGCGCGGCCGACGGCGGCGTCGTCATCTACGCCGACTGGATGGGCGGCTACGGCAAAGCCGTCATCATCGACCACGGCGGCAGCATCTCCACCCTCTACGGCCATTCCTCCGAGCTGCTCGTCGGCGAAGGCCAGCGCGTCTACAAAGGCCAGGTCATAGCCCGCGTCGGCTCCACCGGCTACTCCACCGGCCCCCATCTCCACTTCGAAGTACGCCAGAACGGCTCGCCCGTCAGCCCGCTCGGATATTTGCCCTAGGTTGAATAGGCGGGAGAGATTCTACATATAGTTAACAGGAGATTGCTTTAAGTTCAGCTGCGGCGCACCCGCAAGGGGTAGGCCGCCGTTCTGGGCAATCTTGGCCATGAGTACCGTCAACCCCGAATTGAGGTGTAAATATTGCTTAACCGGCGCTTGCTCGCGGGAGCCGTCGCCCTCGTCGCGGCCACCTTCCTGCTGACCGCGGGGACTTTCTATTACCTGCTCCAGTCCTGGACCGGCGACGCCGTCGGCGCCGTCAAACTCTTCCGGGTCATCCAGCAGGTCAAGGCCCGCTACGTCGAAGACGTCCCGGTCGAAACGCTCATGAACGGCGCTATCAAAGGCGCGGTCGGCGCCCTCGGCGACCCCCACTCCGTCTACCTCGACAAACGCATGTACCGCGAATTCCTCATCGAAACCGAAGGCTCCTTCAGCGGCGTCGGCATCGTCATCGGCGTCAAGGACAAGGTCCTCACCGTCGTATCCCCCATCGAAGGCACCCCCGGCGACAAAGCCGGCATCAAAAGCGGCGACCAGATCGTCAAAATCGACGGCCACGACACCAAAGACCTCGCCCTTGACGAAGCGGTCAGCAAAATCCGCGGCCCCGAAGGCACCAAAGTCACCCTCACCATCCGCCGCGGCCAGGACACCAAAGACTACGACCTAACCCGCTCCAACATCCAGCTCAAGACCGTCACCGGCAAAATGCTTCCCGGCAACATCGCCTACATCCGCCTGTCGATGTTCAACGAACAGACCGGCGCCGACTTCGCCCGCAAATACCAGGAACTCGAGCAGCAAGGCATGAAAGCCATCGTCCTCGACCTGCGCGACAACCCCGGCGGCCTCCTCAGCGAAAGCGTCAAAGTCGCCGGCAAACTCGTCCCCAGAGGCCCCATCGTCTCCGTCGTCCAGCGGAACGGCCAGCGCGAAGTCCACTCCTCCTACCTCGACGCCGTCAAATACCCGCTCGCCGTCCTCGTCAACGGCGGCAGCGCCAGCGCCTCCGAAATCGTCGCCGGCGCCGTCCAGGACACCGGCGCGGGCACCCTCGTAGGCGTCAAAACCTACGGCAAAGGCTCCGTCCAGACCATCATGGGCCTCGGCGACAACACCGCCGTCAAACTAACCATCGCCAAATACTACACCCCCAAAGACCGTTCCATCAACGGCATCGGCATCGAGCCCGACGTCAAAGTCGAACCCCCGTCCGACAAAGACACCAGCGGCAAAGACCCCCAGCTCGACAAAGCAGTCGAAATCCTCAAAGCCAAAATCAAATAACAACCCGCCCCCGCCGCATGGCGGGGGCGTTGACATTTACCAGCCCGCCTTTCAATATCGCCGCCAATCGTATATAATTTTAGCAGTGCGGCATATCCCGCCCGCGCAAATCCACCACCGACGGAGCAACAAACAATGGCCTCTCTCCATGCTGACCAACTGAGCAAATCGTTCGGCGTCGACACCATCTTCGACAACATCGGCTTCGAAATACAAAGCGGCGAAAAAGTCGGCCTCATCGGCGCCAACGGCGCCGGCAAAACCACCCTCATGCGCTGCCTCCTCGGCCTCGAGCCCCTCGACAAAGGCCACGTCCGCCTCACCCCCGGCGCCACCGTCGGCTACGTCAGGCAGCAGACCGTCGCCGGCGACGGGACCGTCTACGCATACCTCGAAGACGCCTACACCGACGTCCTCGAATGCCAGCGGCGCTTCCGGGAAACCGAGCGGCGCATGGCGGCCGAAAAGGACGAAACCGAACTCGCCCGCCTCATGAAAGCCTACGCCGTCGACATCGAATACTTCGAGCGGTCCGGCGGCTACCACTACGCCACAGACATCCGCCGCGTCGCCTTCGGCCTCGGCTTCGCCGACGAAGACCTCGCCCGCCCGGTCGCCACCCTCTCCGGCGGCCAGCAGACCCGCCTCAACCTCGCCAAAGCCCTCTGCCGCACGCCTGACTTCCTCTTCCTCGACGAACCCACCAACCACCTCGACATCGCCATGGTCGAATGGCTGGAGGAATTCCTCCAGGGCTACGCCGGCAGCGTCTTCATCATCTCCCACGACCGCTACTTCCTCGACAACACCGTCAGCCGCATCCTCGACCTCCAGGGCGGGCGGCTCGCCGCCTACGCCGGCAACTACAGCCGCTACCTCGAACAAAAAGCCATGAGCGACGCCGCCCTCCTCAGCGCCTACGAAAAACAGCAGCGCCAGATCGCCAAAACCGAGGAATACATCCGCCGCTACAAAGCCGGCATCAAATCCAAGCAGGCCCGCGGCCGCCAGTCCCAGCTCGACCGCCTCGAACGCATCGAACTCATGCGCCGCGATAAAGTGCTCGAATTCGACCTGCCCGCCCCGGCCGAATGCGCCGACCGCGTCGCCGAACTCATCGAAGTCACCGCCGGCTACGGCGACAGGACGGTCTTCGAACGCCAGTCGCTGCTCGTCCGCCGCGGCGAATCCGTCGCCCTCGTCGGCCCCAACGGCGCCGGCAAAACCACCCTCCTCAAGCTCCTCACCGGCGAACTCGACCCCCGCGAAGGGCGGATCAAGAAAGGCAGCCGCGTCCACATCGGCTACTTCGCCCAGCAGCACGAAACCCTCAGCGGCCACGGCACCCTGCTGGACGAAATCGTCCACGGCTTCGGGATGGGGGAGGAGAGGGCCCGCGGCCTTCTCGGCCACTTCCTCTTCTGCGGCGACGACGTCTTCAAACGGATCGGCGACCTCAGCGGCGGCGAAAGAGCCCGCCTCGCCCTCCTTAAACTAATGCTCTCCGGAGCCAACGTCCTCCTCCTCGACGAGCCCACCAACCACCTCGACATCACCGCCAAAGAAGCCGTCGAAACCGCCCTCGCCGTTTTCCCCGGCACCATCGTCGCCGTCTCCCACGACCGCTACTTCCTCGACAAAGTCGCCGACCGCGTCGTCGAACTCGACGACGGCCGCCTCAGCGAATACCTCGGCGACTACAGCTACTACCGCCGGCAGAAGCAGCTTGCCGCCCGCCAGGCCGCCACGACTGCCGCCGCCAGGCCCGCCGCGTCCCGCCCGGCCGCCGCCGCGAAAAAGCGTCCCCCCGACGCCGCCAAAGCCGCCCGCAAGCTCGAAGAAGAAATCGCCGGCCTCGAAGCCGAACTTACCGCTTGCGAAGCGGCCCTCAACGACCCCGCCACCCACGGCGACCCCGAAACCTCCCGCCAGGCCGCCGACCGCTACGCCGCCTGCAAAAACGCCCTCGACGCCAAATACGAAGACTGGCTCGCCCTCACCGACCAAAAGAACGAAGGGAATTGACTGCAATGGAGCATGAATTTCTCGTCGTAAACAGCTTCGCGGCGGCGCCGTTCGGCGGCAATCCCGCCGCCGTCTTTCCCGATGCCGACAACCTCGCCAAAGACCTCATGCAAAAAATCGCCAGGCAGATGAACCTCGTCGAAACGGTATTCGTCAGCGCCAGCTCGCAGGGCGCAGACTTCCGCCTGCGCTACTTCACCCCTGCCGAAGAACTGCCCGTCGCCGGCCACCCCACCATCGCCGCCGTCGCTGCCCTACTGACGACAGGCCGCATCGACGCCTCGCGGACAAAATCGCTCGTCGTCGAAACCGGGGCCGGGCAGCAGGCCGTCGGCATCGACAGCGGCGCCTCGCCCCCCGTGATCGTCATGGACCAGCCGACCCCGCAATTTCATCCCGTAATCCACGAGCGGCAGGAAGTGGCGGAAACCCTCGGCATCAACGCCGCCGACCTCATTGACGGCCTGCCCGTCCAGCCGGTCGACACCGGCCTCGGCCACATAATCGTCCCGGTAAATTCCCTGGACGCCCTCATGCGGGTCCGCCGCGATACCGAGCCGCTCAGAGCCATGTGCCGCCGCTACGGGATGCGCGAAGTGCAGGCGTTCGCCTTCGCGGCCTACGATCCGGCCAACGACCTTCACACCCGCAACATTTGCCCGCGCGAGGGCCTCGAAGACCCGGGCTGCGGGGTCGGCAACGGCGCGCTGGGAGCCTACCTTCTCGAGCATCGGTTCGGCGACTGGCCCGCCATCCGCCTCCAGGCCGAGCAGGGGACGGTCGTCAACATGCCGTGCCGCATCACCATCCACGCCTCACGCTCGCCGGCCGGCATCGCCCTGGCGGTCGGCGGCGCCGGTGCCGTCATGATCAGAGGCACCCTCTACAGCGGCTGACCAGCAATAGAAACCTCACGAAGCGAAGGAGTGATAGCCCGTGCTCATCCTCGAAATCGCCGGCAAGGAATACTCCATCGAACTTTACGACAACCCGGCCGCCAAAGACTTTGCCGCCGCCCTGCCGCAAACCATAGCCATGAGCCGCTGGGGCGGCGAATACTACGGCAGGCTCGCCGCGCCCGTAGCCGCCAAAGGCGAAACGCGCGACACCTTCGCCGTCGGCGAAGTGGCCCTATGGCCGCCCGGCAACGCCTTCTGCATCTTTTTCGGCCCCACCCCGGCCAGCGACTGCGACGAGCCCAAAATGGCCTCCCCCGGCGTGCCGCTCGGCAGGCTGACCGGCGACGCCACGCCGCTCGACAAGCTCGGCCCCTCCGTCAAAGCCACGCTGCGCCGCGCGTAACGCCCCAACCCCGCGAAGAAAAGTGTTTCGACACACAAATCATATGGACCGAAAAGGGAGCTCCGCCATGCAGAACAAAATCAAAGCCCTCGCCGCCCAAAACCATCCTGCCGTCGTCGCCCTCCGCCGCCACTTCCGGGCCCACCCCGAACTCGGCGGCCGGGAATTCGCCACCCAGGCGAAAATCGTCGAAACCCTTTCTGCCCTTGGCCTCGCGCCTGTCCCGGTCGCCGGCACCGGCGTAATCGCCGACATAAAAGGCGCCGCCGGCGGCAAAACCGTCGCCCTCCGGGCCGACATCGACGCCCTGCCGCTCACAGACGAATGCGGCCAGCCCTACGCCTCCACCGTCGACGGCGTATGCCACGCCTGCGGCCACGACGGCCACACCGCCGCCCTCCTGGGGGTCGCCATGGCGCTCGCCGCGCTCAGGGACGGGATTTCGGGCACCGTTCGCCTTATCTTCCAGCCCAGCGAAGAAATCCTCCCCGGAGGGTCGCTCGGCATGATCGAAGGCGGGGCGCTCGCCGGCGTCGACTGCATCATCGGCGCCCACCTGTGGCCGACCGCGCCCCTCGGCAAACTCCATATCTCCCGCGGCCGGCTGATGGCCTCGGCCGACGCCTTCCGCATCGCCGTCCACGGCAAAGGCGGCCACGGCTCGATGCCCCACCGGGCCGTCAACCCCATCCTTATCGGCACCGAGATCGTCGCCGCCGTCAACGCCATCGTCGGCTGCAACATCGACCCGCTCGAGCCGGTGGTCCTCTCCGTCGGCTCCTTCCAGAGCGGCGAAGCGGAAAACATCATCCCAGACAAAGCCTCGATCAAAGGAACGCTGCGCTGCTTCGACGGGCAGCTGCGATACACCGTCCTCGACCGCATCGAAACAATCTGCCGGCACATCGGCGCAGCCAACGATGCCGAGGTCACGGTCGAAAAAGTCATCGGCTACCCGCCGCTGATCAATCATCCCGCCGTGGCCGAGCGGGTCATAGCTGCCGGTCGCGAAGCGCTGGGCGCCGACGGGGTGGAAGAAATACCCCCCGCGCTCGCCAGCGAGGACTTCGCCCACTACCTCGCCAAAGTACCCGGCGCGTTCATGTTCATCGGCGCCGCTGCTTCCGGCCGGGAGACCTATCCCCTCCACCATCCGCGGTTCGACTTCGACGAACGGGCCCTGACCGTCGCCGTCGAAACATTGGCGGGCGCCGCCCTCGGCCTGCTCCGCCCGTAAACCCTGTCCGCCGACAGCAAAAGGCGAAGGCCCCAACCCTTGCACACACAAGGGTTGGGGCCTTTTCACAGCAAAAAACCTCTACAGCATGCTGCCCAGGAACGCCTGCGTCCGCTCCGCCCGCGGCCGGCCGAAAACCTCCTCCGGCGTCCCTTCCTCGACGATTTCGCCCTCGTCCATGAAAATCACCCGGTGGGCCACCTCACGGGCGAACGCCATCTCGTGGGTCACCACCACCATCGTCAGATGCTCCTCGGCCAACTGGCGCATCGCCCGCAGCACCTCGCCGGTCAGCTCCGGGTCGAGAGCCGACGTCGGCTCGTCGAACAGCATGATGTCAGGCTTCATCGCCAAAGCCCGGGCGATCGCCACCCGCTGCTTCTGGCCGCCCGACAGGCGGGATGGGTAAACGTCGCGCTTCTCCCACAGCCCCACCTTCCTCAAAAGCGCCTCAGCCTCGGGCAGGACGTCGGCCCGCGCCAGCCCCTTCACCGTCAGCGGCGCCTCAAGGAGGTTATCCAGCACCGTCAGATGCGGGAAAAGGTTGAAATGCTGGAACACCATCCCCATCCGGCGGCAGATGCGCCGCGCCTCGGCGTCGGGCGCATAACGGCTCCGGCCGTCGGGGCCCTCGGCCGCCAGCGTCTCGCCCGCCACCGTCATGCTCCCGCGGTCGATCGCCTCCAGGCGGCACAGGCAGCGCAGCAGCGTGCTCTTCCCCGAGCCCGACGGCCCGATGATGGCGACCACCTCGCCCTTCGCCACCTTCAGCGACACGCCCCTGAGCACCTCCAGCGCCCCGAAGCTCTTATGGATGTCGGTCATCTCGATCATATACCTGTCGCTATTCGTCATACACGGCGTACCTTTTCTCCATTTTCTCGAACATCCAGGTCAGCACGAACGTCATCGCCAGGTAGAAAACCGCCGCCACGAAGAACGGCGTAAGATCGAAATCGCGCTGCACGATCGAGCGCGTCACCCTGAGCAGGTCGTTCATCGCCAGCACATAAATCAGCGAGGTATCCTTCACCAGCGTGATCGTCTCGTTGCTCACCGGCGGCAGCACCCGCTTGATCACCTGCGGCAGGATGACCCGCCGCATCGTCTGCCCGTACGTCATCCCCAGCACCTTCGCGCCCTCGTACTGCCCACGCTCGATCGACTGGACGCCGGCCCGGAAAATCTCCGCGAAATACGCGGCGTAATTCAGCACGAACGCCACCGCCGCCGCCGGGAACTCGGGCAGCGTCACGCCCACATACGGGATAAACGGCAGCCCGTAATACACGAACAACAGCTGCAGCATCAGCGGCGTGCCGCGCATCAGCCAGATATACACGCCTACCGCCCCGGACAGGGCCGGAAAACGCGAAATGCGCGCCAGCGCCAGCGCCAGCCCCAGCGGCAGCGACAGTACGATGGTCACCGAAAACATCTGCAGCGTCACCACCGTGCCGTCAGCCATCGGTCCGATGAGAGAGAGGATATAATCCATGCCTTGCACCTTACAAAGATGAGACTGCCGGTCGGCAATCTCATCCGTCTTTCCTGAATTTTGC
This sequence comes from Selenomonadales bacterium 4137-cl, assembly GCA_032334055.1. NCBI lineage: Bacteria > Bacillati > Bacillota > Negativicutes > Acetonemataceae > Anaeroselena > Anaeroselena agilis. The sequence goes on from JAUOZS010000001.1 coordinate 4,330,468, forward strand.
TACTTGACGATGTTGGCCCCGAACCACTGCTGCGAAATCTTCGCCGAAGTGCCGTCCTTCTTCATCTCGTCGAGCGCCTTCTGCAGCTTCGCCTGCAGGTCCTTGTCATCCTTGCGCAGCCCCACGCCGTACTCCTCGGAACCGAAGTTATCGTTCAGCACCGCGTACTCGCCCGCCTTCTTGGCGATATAGTAGCGGCCCACGATCTCGTCGACCACCAGAGCGTCGATGCGGCCCGCCTTCAGATCCATCAGCGCCGCCACATTATCGGGGTACTTCTTGAGCTCCTTGAAGGACTTGGCCACCGCCGCCTCCTTCTCCACAGCCTCGATGCTGCTGCTGCCGTCCTGCACGCCCACCACCTTGCCGGCCAGGTCGGCCTTCGTCTTGACCGGCGATTTGGCGGCCACCACGATAATCTGCTTATTCTCCATATACGCGTTGGTGAACAGAATGTTCTGCTTGCGCTTCTCGGTGATCGTCAGGCCGTTCCACAGCACGTCGATGCGCTTGCCGTTAAGCTCGGCCTCCTTGCTGTTCCAGTCGATCGGCTTGAACTCCACCTGCATGCCCAGCCGCTTGGCGGCCTCCTTGGCCATATCCACGTCGAAGCCCACGATATTGTTCTTAGCGTCGCGGAACCCCATCGGCGGGAAATGATCGTCCAGGCCCACCACGATCTTCTTCTTCTCGGCCGTCCCGCAGCCTGCCAGCAGCGTAACCGCCAGCACGGCGACAAGGGCGATAGCCATCCACTTTTTCATTTTCCGTCCCTCCCGTATGTATTGCTTCCTTGCCTATTTTACTTTACCGTGATAAAGCACAGAACCGCTAAATAAAACGATTATTGGAAACGTTCGTCCCGCGCGGACGGTATGCTGGTCAAATCGCCGCCAATCGCAGTATTTCGTTTTTTCGTTTTTCGCGGCCCGGCCACTACTACCAAACCTTTCGCAGCATCAGCGAAGCCGTGAGATTATCGCTCCTCTTGCCTACTTCATTGGTTATCTGCCCGTCTATGGTCACATTTTTCGCAAGCTTTCCCTGGATATTAAGACCGACCACCAAATACTCGCGATCTTGCTCGCTGCCGCTTATCTTAATTTTATCCGCCGGCGCGAGAGTGTAGGCGACGGTCATCTCGGGATTGCTGCCGCTCAGCACCCTTTTGTATCCTACGTTTAGCGCATAATGCGCACGGGGCAACTTGCGGGTTACTTTGATGCCGAGTTCGCCCGTACTATAGGTATTGGTCAGCTTATCGGCTATCTGGTCATAGCTGTCGCCTGCACCCGTTTCGGCGTATCCGTCCTGGATATAGCGGGTTATATGGACGTCGGCATACGGGCTCACCTGCCACTGCCGCTCTTTATCATAGTGCAGATTATAGCTGGCGCCGATGCCAAAAGACAAAGTCTTGCTATTATAGCTGCTGTCGGCCTGAAGGCCCAGTTGCCGGATAAAGCGGGACGCGCGGTTGTTCTGGCGACCGTAATCGAGGTAAGTTTGCAGATCCAAGGCGCCCTTGCTGGAACCGCCGTACAATCCCAGATGATAGCCGCGGTTGCTCGTATTGGCCAGAGTCGAGGATACCTGATTCTGGCTATAACCGAAGAGAAAGCCAGTCCGCCAATTATCGCCTGTTTTCCTGTCTGTGCCGATTACGAGACCGGAGCCCTGGTTATTGATTACAGGCAGGTCATGCTGAGCTTGGATCGAGCCCCAGTTTTTGCTGGCCTTCATCCACCAGCTGTTAACAGCATCCAATTCCAGAGGGATGACGGTGTTGACCGTAAAGCCGACGGGCGCTAAACCGGGGAGCAGAAAAGAGACTTGTTGCCCGGCTGGCTGCTTCAAATAGTCCATCCTTGCCGATACGGCGTTGCCGATGGTCGGATCGCTTTGAATGAAGGCCGCCTGGTTTACCTGGGCTCCGCCGTAGATTTCCGTCAAGGCCTGGGTAGCCTGTCTGTCGTTCAGATTGAGCAACGGGTACATGGCCAGCCTCTCCGGCGACCCGACCGGCAGCCTATTGTAGATAGCTATCATTTTTTGATAGGTTTCCGACTGTTTGGCCGTAGTGTTGACGAGATTATTTTCCTGCCGGTACTGAAGCGTGGCGGTGGTTCCGTCGTGGCTTCCCACGGCGGTCAGAAATCCCGTCAAAGGCATGTCTGAAAAGGTGCCTGTAATGCCACTCGCGGCAGTAAGTATCCCGACATACTTTTCATCCGGTTTGTAGGCATCGGTGTAGGGGATTAAGAGGGAATTATTGATATCGGCGGTACCGGCTACAGCAATCTTGCCAAAACTGTCTTTACTGTTTATGACAACGGAAATGAATCTGTTGCTGGCGAGATTGCCGTTGACCCTTAACGTGCCGGGGGTGCTGCCGCTCCCGGCCCTTATATTGGAGTGATTGAACAAATTGCCGCCGATGGTGCCTGCGCCGGAAATCGTACCCGACCCCACGCTCCAGGCGTCACCCGTAATTGCTCCGTCGAGCTGCAGGATCCCGCCGGCTGCGATGGTGCTGCCCTGATAAGTGTTCGTTCCTGAGAGCGTCAGCGTTCCCAGGCCGGATTTGATCAACCCTACAGGCAGGTCTTTTAATCCGTTGGCGGTCACCTTTGCGTTGTATTCCGCGATATACGCCCGGCCTTGCGTGAGGCTGTACGTATCGCCGCCTTGCGTATTGTAATAATTATAGATTTCCCGCAGATCCTGGTACGGGCTGCCCGCTTCCAGCAAGCCGGCCCTTCTTTCCCCGATATCGTTGCTCCACGTACTGTCATATCCGTTCGTATCGACTGCGTAGAGGGCCTGTGTTAATCCATAGCTCGTACTCAGGCTGCTCGCGGTCAACCTTCTGGCATCCAATAACCCGGGGCCTTTTACGGCCGTCCCGGCATCCAGCAGGCCCTGGCCGAAAACAAGCTCCTGCGGGACATTGTAAAACACGGACCGGGTCGCCAGCAGAAAACTGTTCAAAGTATCATAACCATAATTCAGCAAAGTTGCACTGTTGGCATTATAATAATTGGTCAAATCCGTTTGGACCGGATTCGGCGAAGTTCTGAAATAATATAGGTTAACTTTAAAACGATTACCACCTGCTGGTGTCTCATCCTGCTGGATCGTAACCGTGTAGTCAGGCAGGGTAAAGCTGCGGTTTGCCGTCGACAGCACGGTGTCGACGATCTGTCTGCCGCTCATATACGGAAAAGCCTGCTGCACCAAGCCGGCCACACCGCTGACATGTGGCGCGGCCATCGACGTCCCCGAATCGGGTTTATACAAATTATTAGCCGACGGACTGGAAACGGACGAATAGATATTAGAACCCGGTGCGGCGATGCTATTTTCCTCCACATACTTCGTCAGATCGCTGAACTCGCTGACAAAGGCCGTGCCTGCGGTGTTGGTCGCCATATTATAATTGGCCGCATTAACCGAAATGACGTTGATAAAATTGCCTGCCGTCTGAGGTCGCAGATAGGCAAGCGTGCTTTCCGCGGCCGGAGTGGGGTGACCGCTGTTTCCGGCGGCAAAAACCAGAACCTTATCGCGGTTTGTGGCATTTTGCAGCACATCGAGCGACAACTGAAACCCCGGATCCTGGAAAGCCGCCTTCCCGGCCACATCGTAATAGGCTGTCGAACCCCAGCTGTTATTGATGATTTTTATACTGCTATTAGCAATGAAAGCATTATAAGCGCCAAGTAAATTATTATACTGATTGTCGGAAAGCACGTCGCCGGACAGCAGATTCGCCTCAAAAGCCACGCCGTGCATTCCAAGGTTATTCTTGTCCGCCGCCATAATACCGGCCACGTGCGTACCGTGAGTATATTCCGCCCAGTTGTAATTTTGCGAAAGCTTAATAGTTCCCGAATTCGGCTTGTTTGCGAACTCGACGTGCGTCAGCTGCGCGAAATTATCCGCGATGCCCAAAGTGATCCCCCGGCCGGTATAACCGAGCGCATAAGCCTCGGAAGCATAGATCAGGCGTAAGCCTTGGTTTGCTTGGTACTCCGGCGTTTCGAAATCCGCCGGATTAGCGCAATAAGCTGTACTGCCAACGAAGGTCAGCAGAAAAAGGCCCAGAGGGACTCCCAATAATCGACGCCACTTGATTGTCATTTTTCACATACCTTTGCCGCATTCTCTGAAAAAAACTGGATTGCTTCCCCATTCAACACACCAGCGACGCGTTATCACAATCTGGATCCTTTGCGAAAGGCTTGGCGGTCAAGGCCAAGCCCCCAATAGCACAACTTATGCCGAAAGCTTCTTGTCGATATACTCGGCTACATCACCCAGTGTCTTCATCTTGAACGCATCCGCGTCGGAGATCTTCAGATTAAAGGCATCCTCGGCCAGCACCAGCAGCTCGGTGCGGTCGATAGAGTCGAGGTCGAGATCGGAAACCAGGTTAGCTGTCGCTTTCAGAGCCTCCGGCGCAACCTTGCCCTTTTTGAACTTGAGGATAATCTGGCCTAATTTTTCCAATGTTGACATGATACATTTCCTCCCTTAAATAAAATTATCATGCAGCCCTTATTTCAACGGCGTTTCCTCCCCGGCATCAGTGCCATTTCAGCACACAGGAGGCCCAGGCCAGACCCGCGCCGAAGCCGACGAGGACCACGCGGTCGCCTCGCCGTATCCGGCCGGCGGCTGCAGCTTCACTGAGGGCGATAGGGACGGAGGCTGACGAAGTATTGCCACAATGGTCGATATTGATCACCGTTTTTTCCAACGGAAAATCCATCCGGCGGGCGGCAGCCTCGATGATTCGCAAGTTGGCCTGATGCGGCACCAGTAGATCTATAGCGCCCGGTCCTAGCCCGGCTGCGGCCAGCGAACGTTTTACAGACTCGCCCAGCACCCGCATGCCGAACATGACTACGCTGGCGCCATCCATCTTCGTATAATGAAGCCTTTGGGCCACCGTTTCCGCCGATGTCGGCAGCCTGCTGCCTCCGGCCGGGACTTTGATTGTATCGAAGCCCGAACCGTCCGCTCCGAGATCGGTGCCCAGAAGGCCGTAGCCGGCCGGCACTTCCCCCAGCACCACCGCGCCGGCGCCATCCCCGAACAGGATTGCCGTATCGGGGTCCTGCGAGTCGGTTATCCTCGACAACACATCGCTGCCGATCACAAGCACCTTCCGGTATAGCTCTGCTCTAATTAGATTGCAGCCCACCACCAGGCCATAGACAAAGCCGGAACAGGCCGCCGCCAAATCGAAGGCCGCCGCCCTCCGCGCCTGGAGGTGCTCTTGGACCGCCGCGGCGGTCGAAGGACCGTAGCAGTCAGGCGAGCAAGTAGCTACAATTATCATATCTATTTCATCTGGTTTAGCCTTGGCATTTGCCAGAGCCAGCCTGGCGGCCTTGGCAGCCAGGTCCGAGGTAGCTTCCTCAGCAGCGGCGATATGGCGCTCGTTAATGCCGGAAAGTCGCAGAATAGTCTCGGCCGGTAACCCCAAGGTTTTTTCCAGGTCGGCGTTGGTTAGCGTTTTTTCCGGGACATAATGTCCCATGCCGATAATACCGACACTCCTCATTTCGCGCTACCTCGTTTCCCGTCTTTCAGTTGCTTGCTTCCGGCGTCCGACTCGTTGGCGTAAAGTTTAGCTTGGTAAAACCTAGTACAATTTTACCATTTTGCATGCCTTCCTGCCAGGATAACATCCACCATTTGCGCAGTTAACGACAATAAACGATACAAAAAGTAATATTTTTTGCCGTTTGCTGTCGCGGCGTCAAGGTGAACCCCAAGCGCCAACCTCATGCTCCGCTCCCTTTGCAGGGGCGCGAAACTCCGGCTCCTATCCTCCGGCTTAACGCGCCATATGGCTCGCAGTTTCGCACTGCGGGCACCGTCGTCAACGGTCGTCCGTGACCGATGACTCCTCTCGCGGCCGTCCATGGCCGCTCGTGCGGCGTGCTCACCGCTTCGCCGACGGCGCGTAACAGCCTCCGCAAAGTCGCCGGATCGTTTGCGCCGCCGCAAAGACTACTCTTGTACTTTCAAAATATCCCGAGGCGAACCATATCATTTGTAGCGGCGAAAAATAGGTTTCTAAGAATAGGGCAAAAAATGTTGGGTATTAATCCTGCTAATTTGTAGATGTTCGCAGGATTTTGTATTTTTATGGTAAATAGCTAAAGTATGTTGAAATAAGTTTGGTTGAATCGCGAAACATATTTCTAAGTAAAAGAGGATATAAAAGAACTGTCTCCTTGTTCTACGAAAAGTTTATTCAAGGGAGGATTACTATGGAAATTAATGAACGAATTTCTCAGTACAGGCAAGATATTAAGTCTGATAGAGTCGATATGTCCTTCGGAGAAATTATCAATATGTACAAAGATGACGAAATTATAATCTCTCCGGAATACCAGCGAGCATTTCGCTGGGATCTACAGCGTCAGACAGATTTTATTGAATCTATCTTGCTGGGGATTCCGTTTCCTTCCATTTTTGTGGCCACAAACGCTGATGGTACTTGGGAGTTAATTGATGGTCTACAGCGAATATCAACGGTTCTTTCGTTTTTCGGGGAATTAAAGAACCCAGAAAAAAATCATTTGACTCTGCGTTCGGGAAGTATTGTGCCGGAACTGGAAGACATTACAATTGATACATTGCCATTGGATTTAAAACTCGCCATTAAGAGAACTCCTTGTCGAGTCGAGATCATTCAAAAAGATAGCCACTTTGAAATGCGGTATGAATTGTTTAAAAGATTAAATACTGGAGGAGAAGGTCTAACACGTCAGGAAATCCGCAACTGTATTTTCCGTGGATTTGAAAACTACAGATATTTCAGTGACATCATCACGGCATGTTCGAGTAATGAGGACTTCAGAGAAATTGTTAATATTTCCAGTGAAATTCAGGAAAAAATGATGTATGAGGAATTGTTCTTAAGGTTCTTTTCTTTACATGCTTTTCGTGTCTCTTATACTGAGAAAGTTATTCAAGACTTTTTCGACAAGATTATGAAAAAGCAGTGTGAGACACCCGATAAAGAAATAATAGCAAGGGCCGCTCAAATATTCACTGAAATATGTTCATACTTGCGACCTCTTGGTTATGAGATTTTTAAATTGGCGCGTTTGAATTTTTCGACAAGTATGTTTGATGCAATTCTTCTCTCCCTATCTACCACAACAAAGGATTACAAATCGATTGCCCAAGACACTTTTAAAGCAAGAGTGGACCTTCTGCGAGAAGATGATGCATTCAAAAGAAACGCTGGTGCAGCTAGTAGCAATGCGAGTGCAATTAACAATAAACTCATCATTGCTAGAAGAATTCTTCTGGACGATACGGAATGACTGAGCAAAACTTAGGTAATATACTGGTTGCTGAAAGAGACTGGCGTATGCAAGAAATGGAGTTTTGCAAAAAAATTCCGTTTCTCTATACAACCCAAAACTTTAGACAACATATTGATCAATTCTGGAGGCTGTGCGTACCAATAATATATGCACATTGGGAAGGGTTTGTAGTTGCGGCTATGAAATCGGTTGTTGACTACGTAAACGATATACAGGTCCCTTATTACATGGCTCCAAAACATATGGTTCTCTTGGACAATAAAGCAAGATTCGGATATTTACAGGGGAATTGTACGTTAGAGCAACAAAGTAGGTTTTTAGATGAATTTCTCCAAGCACAGGCTAATGGCATTCATATTAACCGCGCCCTTATTTCAGCGAATTCCAAATTGAATTATGTCCAGTTGGAGAAAATGCTAGCTTATTTCGGCATAGAACTTTCGCCGGCGTTAGTATCAAATAAACAAGGTATTGAGAAACTAGTTTGGTATCGGAATTCAATTGCCCATGGTGAAAACAGCATTCAAGTAACACAGAAAGAGATTGAATATTTTATTGATTGCATAATAAAATGCGTTGATGAAATAATAATTCTTTTACTGCGATATATTACTGAACTAAACCATATGTTGCATAGATAATTATGGGCTAGCGGCCGGTTCCGGCGAGTCACTATATACTGATAGTCCGCAGAAACCAGGAAACCGTCGCCTTACGACGAACATAATAAGGAAATGTTCTCGGGAGGAATGCGCAATGATCATCGTCATGGCCGCCCAGACGGTCAAAGAAGGCAAGAAACCGGAAGTCCTCGCCCTCGCCCAGCCCCTGATGGCCGCCACCAGGCAGGAGGAAGGCTGCGTCAGCTACACCCTCTTCGACGACCCCGGCGATCCCCAGAGACTGGTATTTGTCGAGGAGTGGACGAGCAAAGAGGCGCTCAAAAAGCACCTTACCACCCCGCATATCGCCGAATGGCGGGCCAAGGTCAAGGACCTGCTCGCCGCGCCCACCGTCATCAAACTCTACGAAGGCGAGGAAACGCCCCTGTAATCCTTCCATCACCGGCCCGGCCCGCTCCCGCAGCGGGACCGGGCCATTTTTTTCCGGTGGTCCGCCCGCGCGCCGCCGTGATATCATAGTCGGTGTGCCCGTAAACGCAGCAGCAATCATACTTATTCGACGAAGGGAAGGCAGCATGAAAAACAGAGAAACTTTTTCCTCCGGCCTCGCGGTCTTCTTCGCCACCCTCGGCTCGGCCGTCGGCCTCGGCAACATCTGGAAATTCCCCTACCTCACCGGCCAGCACGGCGGCGGCGCGTTCCTGCTCGTCTACCTGGCCTGCATCGTCTTCGTCGGCCTGCCCGTCATGCTCGGCGAATTCTACCTCGGCCGCCGCACCAGGAGCAACGCCGTCGGCGCCTTCGAAAAACTCGCCCCCGGCACCCCCTGGAAAAACATCGGCGCCATGGGCGTAGCCGCCGCCGCCCTCATCATGTTTTTCTACAGCTCGGTCGCCGGCTGGGTCTACTTCTACCTCTTCAAGGCCCTGCGCGGCGACTTCGCCGCCGTCACCATGGAAAGCGCCAAAGCCCAGTTCGGCGCCCTCGTCGTCGACCCGGTCACGCCGGTCGTCTGGCAGCTCGCCGTCCTCGCCGTCGTCGCCGCCATCCTCGTCATGGGCGTGAAGAAAGGCATCGAGCGCATCACCAAAACCCTCATGCCGCTTCTCTTCATCCTCATCGTCGCCTGCGACCTCCGCGCCCTCACCCTGCCCGGCGCGGCCGACGGCGTCAGCTTCCTGTTCGCCACCGACTTCGGCAAGCTTTCCGCCGCCGCCGTCCTCACCGCCCTGGGCCTCGCCTTCTTCAAATTGTCGCTCGGCATGGGCTGCATGATAACCTACGGAAGCTACTTCACCGCCGACAACAACCTCTTCGCCACCGGCGCCAAGGTCGCCCTGTCCGACACCCTCGTATCGCTGCTCGCCGGCCTCGCCATCTTCCCGACCGTCTTTTCCTTCGGCCTCGAGCCGGGGGCCGGCCCCGGCCTGCTGTTCATGACCATTCCGCTTGTCTTTTCCCAAATGCCCTTCGGTTCCGTCCTCCTGGTCGCCTTCTTCTTCCTCGCCGCCATCGCCGCCACCACCGCCATGCTCTCGCTCGTCGAAGTGCCGGTCGCCTACCTCGCCGAAGAGAAAGGCCTGCCGCGCTCCCGGGCAGTCATGCTCAGCGTTGCCGGCATCTTCGCCGTCGGCGTCCTCGCAACCCTGTCGGTCGACAAGGGCAGCCTGCTCGGCGGCTACACCTTCATGGGCCGCGGCTTCTTCGACTGGTTCGACTATCTCTCCTCCAACATCCTGCTCCCGCTCGGCGGCCTGCTCATCGCCCTCTTCGTCGGCCGCATCGCCGACAAAGCGGACGTCGCCCGCGAACTGTCCAAAGGCTCGCCGGCCGCCGCCCGCCTCCTGACCGTCTACTTCATCATCCTCCGCTACGTCACCCCGGCCCTCCTCATCGTCATCTTCCTCAGCTCCGTCGGCGTCATCAAGCTGTAGGCTCCGCGGCCCGTCGCAGGAAGGAACCGGGACGCTTCCGGGCTTGATTCGAAACCATAAACGTGTTATACTATGAAAAAATTAACAAGGGAAGCACAAAATGGGGGGCACCACCGAAAGGGTGCCAGACTCATTTTGTGCTTTTTGTTTTCCCGCCGGAGGAGGTGAAACGGTGAAGGTCAACGGCAAGACGGTTCCCCTCGAACAGGAGCAGACTTTGCAGGCTTTTTTGACGGCGGAACGGTACGACGGTAAAACGGTCGCGGTCGAGCGGAACGGGGCGGTTGTGCCCCGGACGGAGTACGGCAGCGTCACGCTCACCGACGAAGATGTGCTGGAAATCGTGCGCTTTGTAGGCGGTGGTTGAAAAATGCGACTCGAAGTAAACGGCATAACGCGGACGCTGCCCTGTCGCACCGCCTTCGAAGCGAGGGCGCTGCTCGGCGGCGAAACCGCCATCGTCATCCTGAACGGCTTTCAGCTCGACCGGGACCGCCCCCTGGCGGACAACGACGTCCTGACGGTCATCCCCAAGGGCGCCATGCCGGACCGGGAGCAGCTTGAAAGCATGATGCTGGCGCGGCATACCCCGGACATCCACAAAAAGCTCCAAAAGGGGCGGGTAGCCATCGCCGGGCTGGGCGGGCTGGGCTCCAACATCGCCGTAATGCTCGCCAGAACAGGCGTCGGTCATCTGCTGCTCGTCGATTTCGACATCGTCGAGCCCAGCAACCTCAACCGGCAAAGCTACTACATCCGCCACCTCGGCATGCCGAAGACCCTGGCCCTGCAAAGCCAACTGGCGGAGATCAACCCTTTCATCAGCGTCGAAACCCGCACGGTCCGGGTCGAGGCCGACAATGTCGCCGAACTGTTCGCCGGCTGCGAAATCCTCTGCGAGGCGTTCGACAGGCCCGAAGCCAAAGCCATGCTCGTCAGCGCCGCCCTGGAAAAGCTGCCGGGCGTCAAAATCGTCGCCGCCTCCGGGATGGCGGGCCTCGCCAGCGCCAACGCCATCCGCACCACCCGGCCGCTGGAGCGGCTCTACCTCTGCGGCGACCTCGAAACGGAAGCCGCCGTCGGCACCGGGCTGATGGCGCCCCGGGTGCAGATCTGCGCGGGCCACCAGGCCAACACCGTCCTGCGGCTTTTAGCGGGAATAGAAGAACCGTAAGGGAGGTTTACATAATGAACGACCGGCTTATCATCGGCGGCCATGCGTTCCGGTCGCGGCTGATCCTCGGCTCGGGCAAGTTTTCGCTTGAAATGGCCAAGGCGGTCATCGAGCACGGCGAAGTGCAGATGGTCACCCTTGCCCTGCGCCGCGCTGATGTTCACGGCCCGGAAAACATTCTCGATTACATACCGCCAGGCATAACCCTCCTGCCGAACACCTCCGGCGCCAGAAACGCGGCCGAGGCTGTCCGCATTGCCCGCCTGGCGAGGGAAATCGGCTGCGGGGATTTCGTCAAGCTCGAGGTCATCAACGATTCCAAATACCTGCTGCCCGACAACTACGAAACGGTCAAGGCTACCGAGATCCTCGCCCGCGAAGGCTTCATCGTCATGCCCTACATGTACCCCGACCTCAACGTCGCCCGCGCCCTGGCCGACGCCGGGGCGGCCGCGGTCATGCCCCTGGGCGCGCCGATCGGCACCAACAAGGGCCTGTGCACCAAAGAGTTCATCCGCATCCTCATCGAGGAAATCCCGCTGCCGATCGTCGTCGACGCCGGTATCGGCCGGCCGTCGCAGGCCTGCGAAGCGATGGAGATGGGGGTGGACGCCGTGATGTGCAACACCGCCATCGCCACCGCCGGCGACATCGCCCTGATGGCGCGCGCCTTCAAGCACGCGGTCGAGGCCGGCCGGGCCGCTTACCTCGCCGGCCTGGGGCGGGTGCTCGACGGCCGGGCGGAGGCGTCCAGCCCCCTGACCGGCTTTCTGGAGGAGTGAGACTTATGACAATCCGGGCAAACCATATGGCCTATGCCGAAGGCATGGAGGCCATCGAGTCGGACGTCCTGGACAAAGTGGCCGCCGGGCTGGCCGCCTACGACTACCGGCGGTATACAGGCGCCGACGTCGAGCGGGCCCTGCGGCAAGAACAACTGTCCGTCGCTGATTACGGCGCCCTCCTGTCGCCCGCGGCGGACGCCAACCTGGAAGAAATGGCCGCCAGGGCGACCTGGGAGACGCGCCGGCACTTCGGCAACTCCGTCCAGCTTTTCACGCCGCTCTACATCGCCAACTACTGCGAAAACCACTGCGTTTACTGCGGCTTCAACTGCAGCAACCGCATCGTCCGCGGCCGGCTGTCCGGGGAGGAAATCGAAGACGAGCTCAAGGCGATCGCGGCCACGGGGCTGCGGGAGATACTCCTCCTCACCGGCGAATCGCGCCGGCAGTCCGGCGTCGAATACATCGGCGAGGCGGTCAGGCTGGCGGCCCGCTATTTCCCGGCCGTCGGCATCGAAATCTACCCCCTCGACACCGGCGAATACGCCTACCTCCACCAATGCGGGGCCGACTTCGTCAGCGTATATCAGGAGACCTACAACACCGACAGGTATGAACAGGTCCATCTGCGCGGGCCGAAACGCGTCTTCCCGTATCGCTTCCACGCCCAGGAGCGCGCCCTGCGGGGCGGCATGCGGGGGGTGGCCCTCGGCGCCCTGCTCGGCCTGGACGACTTCCGCAACGACGCTTTCGCCGTCGGGCTGCATGCCCACCTCCTGCAGCAGAAATACCCCCATGCCGAGCTTTCCTTCTCCGTTCCCCGCCTGCGGCCATACATCAACAACACCGCCACCGGCGCGGGCGGCGTCCGCGAGCGCCAGCTGCTGCAGGTCATGCTTGCCTACCGCCTCTTCATGCCGTTCGCCGGCATCACCATCTCCACCCGGGAGCGGGCCGGGTTACGCGACAACGTCATCGGCATGGCGGCCACCAAAATATCCGCCGGGGTGCGCGTCGGAGTCGGCGGACACAACGCGGCGGAAAAGGGCGACGAACAATTCGCCATCGCCGACCCGCGCAGCGTCGCGGAGGTCCACCGGACGATCCTCGCCCGCGGCCTTCAGCCGGTCTACACCGACTACGTTAGAGCGTACACGCCGTGCTGATCTGCGTCACCGACCGCCGGCTGTGCCCCGCGGAGGACTTCCTGCCCCGCATTGAGCGGCTGGCCGCAGCCAAGCCCTACGCCGTCATGCTCAGAGAAAAGGACCTCGACCCGCCGGCTTACGCGCGGCTGGCCCGCCAGGTCAAAGACATCTGCGACCGCCACGGAGTGCTCCTCATCGGCCATCAAAACCCCACCGTCGCCGAACAAATGGCGATAACCCATCTCCAACTGCCCCTGCCCGCCCTACGCGCCTATCGCAGGCGCGGCCCCCTGCTCATCGGCGCATCCGTCCACTCGGCCGCCGAAGCCGAAGAGGCGCAAAGCCTCGGGGCCGCCTACCTGGTTGCCGGCCACATATTCGCCACCGACTCCAAAAAAGGGGTCCCCCCGAAAGGGTTGCCCTTTCTCCGGCAAATCTGCCAGGCCGTCAACCTGCCCGTATACGCCATCGGCGGGATCAGCGCCAGCAACGCGCCAGCGGTGCTGGAATGCGGCGCCGCGGGCTTTTGCGTCCTGTCGGCGGCCATGACCTGCCCGGACCCGGCCGCGTTCGTGCGAGCCTTCGACCGCCTGAGATGACCAAACCGCGCGGCGACGCCTCGCGGTTTCTCTTCCCCCTGCCGGCGAATTCGGGTATGATTAATAGAGGCAATTTTTGCCGGCAACCGTACTCTTTCAGCCAGGAGGCGCTTACCATGGACAGCGGCATCAGCATCCGCGCAATGACCATCGACGACTATCCGCAGGTTTACGCCCTGTGGGCGGCAACCGCGGGCCTCACCCTGGGCGGCGCCGACTCGCGCGCCAGCATCGGCAAAGTACTGGCCCGCAACGAAGGCTTCAGCTTCGTCGCCGAACGGAACGGGCGGGAGATCGTCGGCGCCCTCCTGTGCGGCCACGACGGCCGTCGGGGCTGCCTGTACCACCTCGCCGTCGCCGCCGACTGCCGGCGGGCCGGCCTCGGCCGCGCCCTCGTCGCCGCCAGCCTCGCCAGCCTCAAAGACGCCGGCATCGAACGCTGCCACCTGTTCGTCAACCTCGATAACCCGGCAGGGGCGTCGTTCTGGCGGCAGGCGGGTTTCACCGTGCAGGGCGACGTGGAATTCTACGCCAGATAAGCCTCCTCGCCGCCGGGCTTGGCAAAATTACCTTGTATTAATATACCGGACAACTTATAATAAGGACAGACTGACAACGGAGGGATACATAATGAAGCACTATTTGAAGAAGATTGCGGCAGTCGTGGCCGTAGGCATGCTTACGCTCGCGGTGGCCGGCTGCGGCGGCGGCGAAAAGAAAGACGCGACGGCCGACGCCATCAAGAAAAAAGGCAAACTGATCGTCGGCACGGCGACCGGCTACTATCCGTTCGAAATGGCTGACAAGAACGGCCAACTGGTCGGCTTCGACATTGACGTCGCCAAAGCGCTCGGCAAAGAGCTGGGCGTCGAGATAGAGTTCCAGAATTACGCGTTCAGCGGCCTCATCCCGGCCCTTCAGGCCAAAAAAGTCGATCTGGTCATCGCCGGCATGACGATCACCGACAAGCGCAAAGAAGTCGTCGATTTCTCCGAGACCTATTTCAAGTCCGGGCAGGCCATGCTCGTCAGCAAGAAATACCCGGGAGTCAAGAAATGGGAAGACCTCGACAAAAAAGGCAACGTTATCGCCGTATCGATGGGCACCACCGCCGATCAGACGGCGTCCAAAATGTTCAAGAACGCTGAAGTCAAGAAATTCGACGGCTCCGCCCTGGCCGGCCTGGAAGTCTTGAACGGCAAAGCGGTCGCCGTCATCCACGAAGTGCCGTGGGTGGCCATCTACAACCGGATGAACAGCGAAGCCACCTATGCCGTGCTGGAGCCGTTCACCACCGAGGAACTCGGCATCGCCGTCCCCAAAGGCAACGCCGCCCTGCTCGCCGAGGTCAACAAATTCGTCAAAAAATACAAAGCGAGCGAAGAATACAAAAAAGCCTACGCCTACTGGTTCGTCGACATGAAGTGGTGGGATTCGGTTCCGCAGAAGAAAAAATAAGCCTGCGGGCAACAAAAAGGCTTAGCTAGGAGAATAACACCGTGTATCAGTTGCATTTCGGCGTACTGGCCGAATACATGCCGTCCATTTTGGACGGCTTACTTGTAACCATCAAAATATCCGCGCTGTCGATCGTCTTCGGCACCGCGATGGGGATAATCGGCGCGCTGTGCCGCATCTCCAGCTCCTGGGCCCTGAGGACGGTGGGGAACATTTACGTCGAATGGATAAGGAACACGCCGCTCCTCATCCAGATCCTCTTCATCTACTTCGGGCTGGGCGTGTTCTTCAGCCTGTCGCCGGTCACGGCCTCGGTCTTCGCCCTGGCCTTCTTTTCGGGGGCCTACATCACCGAAATAATTCGCGCCGGCATCCAATCCATCCACCGCGGCCAGCGCGAGGCCGCCCTGTCGATCGGCATGACCGAGTGGCAGGCCATGCGGCTCATCATCCTGCCGCAGGCGATCAAGCGGATACTGCCGCCGCTGGCCGGCCAGTTCATCACCCTCGTCAAAGACTCCTCCCTCGTATCCGTCATCGCCGTGGCCGACCTCACCTATGTGGCCAAAAACATCGTGACCACCACCTTCCGGGCGTTCGAAGTGTGGCTGGCGATCGCCGCCTTCTACTTCATCCTCTCCTTCGGCCTGTCGCTCGCGGTGAGAAAACTGGAAAAGAGGCTGGCGGAAAGTGATTGAGCTAAAAGGAGTATCGAAAAACTTCGGCCCGCTCGAAGTGCTAAGGGATGTCTCGCTGACCGTCGCCGCCGGCGAAGTCGTCGTCGTCATCGGCCCGAGCGGTTCGGGCAAAAGCACCCTCCTCCGGACGATCAACGGCCTGGAGACGATCAGGGCGGGGGAGATAACGGTCGACGGCATCTCCGTCCATTCCAGCCCCCACAATCTTCACAAGGCCCGCCAGCTCACCGGCATGGTCTTTCAGCAGTTCAACCTCTTCAACCACAAAAACGTCATCGACAACATCACCATGGGGCCCATCCACGTTCAGGGCATGGCGCGGACCGACGCCGAGGCGGCCGCGCGCCAGCTGCTCCAGCGAGTCGGCCTGCCTGAGAAGGCCAGCGCCTTCCCGTCGCGGCTCTCCGGCGGGCAGCAGCAACGGGTGGCCATCGCCCGCGCCCTGGCGATGCGTCCGAAGGTCATGCTCTTCGACGAGCCGACCTCCGCCCTCGACCCGGAAATGATCGCCGAGGTGCTCGACGTCATGAAAGGGCTGGCCGGCGACGGCATGACGATGATCGTCGTCACCCACGAAATGGGCTTCGCCCGCGAGGTCGCCGACCGCGTCATCTTCATGGACGAAGGGCTCATCGTCGAGGAAGCCGTGCCGGCCGATTTCTTCACCGCGCCGAAGAACGAGCGGACCAAGCTATTTCTCAGCAAAGTCCTCAACCACTAAAAAATCCCGGCCCTTAGCAAAGGGCCGGGATTTCGTTTCATCGGGTTCCGGTTTACCGTCGTCCGCGGCAGGCGCTAGGAAACAGCCGGCTTGCGGTACAAAAACCACTGCTGAACTATCTGGACAAGGTTGCTTACCACCCAGTACAAACCCAGTCCCGCCGGAAAGCGCAACGTCATAAAGCCGATAAAGAGGGGCATGGCCAGCAGCATCATTCTGTTTTGAGCGGTCGAATCGGCCATCGTCTGCTGCGACGAAACGAAAGTGGTGATAGCCGCCAGCACCGGAAGGATATAGAACGGATCGCTGCCGGCCAGATTGCTTATCCACAGAAAACTCGGCTGACCGACATAGCTGGTATCGCGGATCGTGAAAAAAATACCGGTCAAAAAGGGCATTTGGATCAGCAGCGGCAGGCAGCCGGCCAGAGGATTGACCCCGGCCTTTTTGTAAAGGTCGGCGATTTCCTTCTGCAGCTTCAGCTTATCGTCCTTATGCTTTTCCTGTAGGCCCTTCATCTGCGGCCCCAATTCCTTCATCACCCGCATCGACTTCACCTGCTTGACCGTCAAGGGGAAAAGCAGCACCTTGATGGCAACCGTCAGCAAAATAATCGCCACACCGTAGTTCGGAAATCCCAGCCTGATCGTAAGATGATAAAAAAAAGTCAACGCCGTATGCATTATGCCACTGAAAAAACCGAACAAAAAACGCACTTCCTTTACCTGTAAATTACCGGGCGCCTGGCGCCGGCTGCGCGGCGACCGCGCAAAAAAACAACACAATATAATATATTTCAATGGCCTGCGATCAATTCCTGTCAAACGCGGCCTGTAATATGCTGCCAACCGCCGTCCGCTACCTCACCTTCACATCCTTAAGCCCGTAGTAGCGGATGAACCCTCCCTTGGACACATGGTTGTTCAGCTCCACGAAATACACGTGCCGCAGCACCATATTCCGCACCGGCAGCGGCTCAAGTTCCAGGTGCGTAGCCCCCTGGGCCACCATCCTCTCCACATACGCCATCCGCGCGCTGTTCTCCTTGTGGAGGACATAGTGCTGGCTCAGTGTCGCCTCCGCCATCGGGAAAAACATCAGCGCCATCACCGCCACCACGAACCGTTTCCTTGTCCCGCCGAACACCGCCTCATAAACCTCCGGCACGGTCAACAGGCTCATCGCCCCGATAATCAGGAAGACCGCCGACCCGTAGCCCGCCCGCCCGGGGAAGGAGGGGGCGGCGAGCATCACCAGATTGTTGATTATCGCCAGCGCCACGCAGACGGCCGCGAACCAGCCCGCCGGAAAAGCCGCCACGACCTCCCGC
Source organism: Selenomonadales bacterium 4137-cl (assembly GCA_032334055.1). Taxonomy (NCBI): domain Bacteria; kingdom Bacillati; phylum Bacillota; class Negativicutes; family Acetonemataceae; genus Anaeroselena; species Anaeroselena agilis. The sequence continues at coordinate 4,348,293 of JAUOZS010000001.1, forward strand.
CGCCGCACCTGGGCCAGCACCGCGCCCACATCCCGCTTCCTGAGCGCCAGCTTGGTGAACGCCACCTTGAAAATCTGCGTTATCAGCACCAGATACAGCGCCACCGGCTCCAGGCCGGACATCGTCCGGAAAAGCTGGTTCCTCAGGTGGTCGGTCGCCACCCCCAGCGGCACGGCCACCTGCGTATAGAGCGCATTCGCCGCCCAGCTCGCCACGAACTGCCCGTTCAGCAGCGACACCAGCATCAGCGCCGCGAACGCCACCCGCACGAGGCTGGCCACATCGAGCCCCTGCCCGTTGCCGCCTTCCGGAATCGCCATTCCCCGCCGCCGGGCAACGGCGGTCGCCAGGATGCGCCACGCCAGCACCAGGAAAACCACCACCGGGAGTACGCCAAGCAAAATCTCGAAGCTGGCCCCCAGCAGGTGAAGGAAATGGACCGCCAGCTTCGGCCCCTTGCCGTAGCGCACGAAATTGCCGGGCGCCGCCACCAGCAGCGCGTACCCCAGCAGCGAGCCCGCCAGACCGGGAACCATCCACCTCCGCAGAGACCCGCGCCGCCAGGCGTGCCAAGTCAGGGCTGCGACCGCCAGGATCATCGTCGCCGCCGTATTCTCGATCGTCCAGCTTGCCGCAACGCCGCCTAAAAACATCCCCGCGGCGGCCAGCCGGGTGTCGCCGATGAGCGGCCGGCCCAGATACTCGAAATGGTACGGCAGCAGGAAGGAGAAAATCAGCACCGCCGTCAGCAGGTACACGCACGCCCCCGTCATCCAGACGTTAACCACCGCCCAGTCGGGCAGGCCGAGCCAGCAAAAAACGATGATCAGTCCGAGGATATAGGGGTTGAAGCGCAGCGTCACCTCCCGCTGCGAATGCCAGTAAATGAGCACCATCAGCGCCACGTACAGCAAAGCGTTGAAGGGGTTGAACCACTCTTTGCCGACCAGCAGGAAGCTGTCCAGCACGAAAAAGTCCATCATCCGGCCCCCGTGCTGGAAATAGTGGATATACAACGACCGGAAAACATCCGGCCAGGACGAAAGCCGTTCCAGCGTGTTCCACACCAGCGCGTACTCGTAATCGTCGCGGTGCAGCGGCATAAAGTAATTGAGCGCGTACATATAAACGAACAATCCCGCCAGCATCGCCAGGGAAACCATATGCCCCCTGGTCAGCCGGCTATTCTCCCTCTCTGCCAACAAAACGTCATCCTTTCCGCTGAAAACAACATCTTTCCCCATATTCCATCTTCCCCGGCAAAAATCCTTGTCGCCAGCATTATCTTCCCCAATTCCGCCGCCGTCAGCCCAGGCTGGCGATAAAGTGCCATATGCTGCGCACCCGCATGCTCCGCCCTCCAGGCCCGCCATCGGAGGAATACAGCCGCACAGCCTAGAATACCTATGAAAAAACTCCGCCAACAGGGAGGCTAGCTCGTGAACGAAGAAACTGCCGTCAGAAACTGCTGAACGCCCCAAGAAGAGAACCGTGCCGGTCGGCACGACGAACGCCACCTGGAAAACTGCATGGTCTGCGGCGGCAAACTGGTCTACAGGACCCACGCCGCGGAGATAGCCTGCAACTACTGCGGCCGGACCTTCGCCGCCTCCGTGTACTGTCCCGCAGGCCATTACGTCTGCGAAGACTGCCACGGAGCAGGCTTCAACGACTTCCTCGAAGAGACGGCTCTTGCCGCCGCCGGCGCCGACCCGATGGCCATCGCCGAGGCGCTCCTCCGCGGTCCCTTCCTCCCGTCGCTCGGGGCCGAGCACCACGCCATCGTCGCCGCCGCGCTGATGGCCGCCGCCCGCAACCACGGCCCCATCCCCCTGCCCGGCGGTGCCGCGCGCACCATCACGGACGCCGACATCCGCGAAGGCATCAGGCGCATGCAGCAAATACCAGCCTGCACCTGCGCCAACCATGGAGCCTGCGGCGCCGGCATGGGAGTCGGCGCGTTCGTCAGCATCCTCCTCGACGCTTCCTGCGCCAAAGACGTTGAGCGCACCCTCGCCATGCGGGCCGCCAACGCCGCCCTCGCCGCCATCGCGGACTGCGGGGGGTCGGGCTGCTGCAAGCAAAGTGTCCGCACCGCCGTGCTCGCCGGGGCGGAGTTCCTCAAGGAACTGTGCCGGGTGCGGCTGCCGCTCAGCCATGTGCGCTGCTTTCACATCAAGGACACCACCCACGGTTGCAAGGGCGTATCCTGCCGCTTCAGCCTCTGAAAAAACCGCCAGCAGGGGAGGAGATACACATGGAAATCCGGGCGCTGACCGAGGACGACATCCCGGCGTTGGCCGGTCTTTATAAGCAGTTCTGGGGCGAGGAATCCGACCCCGCCGCCATGCGCGCCCAGTTCCGGCGGCTGGCCGCCGCCGGCTCGCACCTCTTCCTCGGCGCCGTCCTTGACGGCCGCCTCGTCGGCTCGGTCATGGGCGTCGTGTGCGGGGAGCTTTACGGACCCTGCCGGCCCTTCCTGGTCGTCGAAAACATGATCGTCGACGCCCCCCGCCGCGGCTGCGGCATCGGCAAAGCGCTCCTCGCCGCCCTCGAGAAACGCGCCGCCGAACGCGGCTGCGGCCAGGCCATCCTCGTCACCGAAGCCGACAGGCCGGACGCCTGCGCCTTCTACGCCGCCGCCGGCTACCCGGCCGGCGCCCACCGGGGCTTCAAGAAAAAGCTCGGTTAATCTGTTACAATGAAAGCGGTCCCGCCCCTGCTAGGGGGCGGGACCGCCTGCTGGTCCTCATATTACCTGCTTATCTCTAGGCCGGCTTTCCCAGCACCTTCTCGACGAAAATCTCGACAAGCGCGGGATCGAACTGCCGCCCGGCGCCCTGCTGCAGCTCAGCCACCGCCGCCTCCTCCGTCATCGTCGGGCGGTAGCTGCGATAGCCCGTCATCGCCTCATAGGCGTCGGCGATGTGGATAATCCGGGCCGGCAGCGGGATCTCCGCCCCCCGCAGCCCTTTGGGATAGCCGCCGCCGTCCCAGCGCTCGTGGTGGGCAAGCACGTAATCCGCCAGCTCCGACAAATGATTGACCGTGCTCAGAATGCGATACCCGATCTCCGAATGGCGCTTAACCACCGCCCACTCGTCGTCCGTCAGCTTGCCCGGCTTGCTCAGGATATCGTCGGCGACGGCGATCTTGCCGATATCGTGCAGCAGACCGAGATTGCCCAGTTCGTCGACATCGCCGGGCGCCAGGCCGAGAGCCTCGCCCATCCGCCTGCACAGGTCGGCGACCCTGCGCGAGTGCGACTCCTCCATAGCGTTATTCTCATGCAGATTCTTAATAAGCGTGTCAATCGTCTTCCCCAGGATATCCGGGCTCTCGAACAGCTTATTGCGGTACATCTGGTCGTCGGCCTTTTTGAAGACCTCCTCGATATCCTCCTCCGCGGCCATTTTGGTGCCATAGCCGAACGACAGCGACACGGTTACCGAGCCCACCGTCTCCCGGGCGGCGATATTCTTGATGCGCCTGATGATCCGCTCGGCCGCGGCGGGAGTAGTACGCGGCAGGAGAATGACGAACTCGTCGCCGCCGAGCCTGGCCACCAGGTCGCTGCTGCGGCAGCCCCTGGACAGCGCGGCGGCCGCCTTCACCAGCAGCTCATCCCCCACGGTGTGCCCCAGCGAATCGTTGACCAGCTTCAGGCCGTTGACATCGGCCACCACGATCGTCATCGGCAGATTGTCCGGCGTGTCGAGCCTCAGCAGCTCGCCTTCGTAAAACCTGCGGTTATAAAGTCCGGTCAGTTGATCGTGGTGGCTCAGGTACGCGACCTCGGCCTCCGACTTCTTGCGCTCGGAGATATCGAAGAACGTCACCACCACGCCGACGACCCGGCCGTCGCGATACTGCGGGTAAGAGAAATATTCCACCGGGAAAAACGTGCCGTCCGACCGCCAGAAAACCTCGTCCGTGGCGTGGACGCGCTCGCCGCTGCGCAGCGTCTGCAATATCCGGCATTCCTCCGCCGTTATCGGGGTGTCGTCGCTGCACCGGGCATGGAGCTGGTTATGAACATTCTTTCCGATCAGTTCCTCCTGGCTGTCGTACTTCAGCATCCGCAGGCAGCTGGCGTTGCAGAACGTGCAGTTGCCGTCAAGGTCGATGCCGTAGATCGCCTCCGCGGTCGAATCGAGCAGCAGGCGGATATCGTCCTCGCTGTCCCTAAGCTGCCGCACCGTTTCCTGCAGCTCCCGCGTGCGTTCTGCGATCCGCTCCTCCAGCGTATGGATCAGGGCGTCGATCTGGTCCGCCATCCGGTTGAAAGCGAGGGACAGCCGGCCGATCTCGTCCTTGCGCACCACCTGGGCGCGCTCGGAGAAATCGCCCGCCGAAAACCTCTCCGTCGTCCTTATCAGGTCATACACCGGCCTGAAGACGATTGCCGTGCTTTTCGCGTAAATCAGGACAGCCAGCACAATGGCGAGCGCGGCGATAAGCAGCGAAAACCGGAGGCTCTTCTCGAACCCGGCCATGAACGGTTCTTGGGGGATGGCCGTTATGATCAGCCAGTTAAGACCGTCCCGGTTGTACCCGGTCACCTTGACAAGCAGCCCGTCCTTATCCGGCGACGTTGGCGCGGCGGCCCCCGGTGCCGCCAGCGACCGGCGCCAGGCGGCGACAACGGCCGGGTTGTCGCCTTCTCCGAGCGCGACCCTCCCGATACCGTCCCACCGGGACGAAAAATTCGGCCGGCCCAGCGAATTAGCCACCAGATAGCCGCTGTCCTTCTCCACGATATAGGCGATCGCGTGCTGGTCCTGCACGGCCTCGCGCAGGAAACCGTTCAGCCTCGACAGCGTTATGTGCGTACCCAGCACCCCCGCGAGAGCGCCGTCGCGGCCATAAATCGGGCAGGCCGCCGAAATCGCCAGATCGTCCATCACGAAATGCTTATAGATAGGCGAGAATACCGGTCTCCCCGTCGTTTTGGCGATTTTGTACCAATCCCTGGTGCGCGGGTCGAATAACCCGGTCTCGTTAACGAAGCTTCCGGTTTCAAGCCCGGGCGTCGTGGCGTAGTAGCGGGTTCTGCCGCCGGTCGCCGCGTTGTTCTCGTACACCTCGATCTCGCCCCTGGCGTTGCGGCGCGCCCCGTAAAATTCGCCGTTTTCCATGCCGTAAGTGAAGCTGTAAACATCTTCATCGGTTGCCTGCAGCACGCTGGCGAAATACTGCGCCCGCTCGCGCCGGTCGCCCATGGCGATCACCTTTCGGCCGACCAGGTTACGGTTCGCGCCGTTCACATGCTCGGTGGCGCTTATGAAGCCCTCGATGCGGCTAAGGATGACCCGGTTGGTATTGTTTTGCAGCTCGGACACCATTCGCTCGGTGGAAGAATGCCAGTTGGCAAAGGCGAAATAGCCGATGAGGCCGATCGTTGCCACCATCAGCGCGATGAACGAGATAATGATGAGCGACCGTAGCGATCTTTTTACTGCCGCCAAATCGTCCCCACCCCCGCAAAACAATATTTTATTCCATAATTTACGACAAAAGTTATAGCGAATCTACCATAATTATAATATATTGTAAAGTTATCCGCCACAACTACTTGGATGCGGTTGCGGCGCGAAGAAGGCGGCCCTGCCCGCCGCCCCGCATAAAGACCTCCCCGCCGGTCGCGTTACAGCCGCCGGCAGGATTTCCCGCCCCGGCATAGTACATACAATAATAGCGAACTTTGTCAGGGGGTATTGCGATGAAACTGTGGTTGCTGTCCGCTCTTGTCGCCCTGCTGTGCGTGGCGGCTGTGCCATCATCGGCCGAGGCCGCAGCGGCAGGCGAGGACGAATTCATGCAAACGGCGATCGACGAAGCGGTAAACGGAGTCGGGAAAGGGGAGGGGGGACCCTTCGGTGCGGTGATCGTCAAGGATGGCAAAATCCTCGTCCGGGCCCACAACCAGGTGCTGCTCACCCACGACCCCACCGCCCACGCCGAGGTCCAGGCCATCCGCAAAGCCTCGGCCCTGCTCGGGCGCTTCGACCTCTCCGACTGTGTGCTGTACGCCTCCTGCGAGCCGTGCCCCATGTGCCTTGGCGCCATCCACTGGGCCAAGCTGCGCAAAGTCGTCTACGGCGCCACCCGCTACGACGCCGCCAACGCCGGCTTCGACGACAGCTACATCTACGAGGTCATCCAGGGCAAAGCCAAAGTGCTGCAGGTCGCCATGGAACATCGTCCCGGCTCCGGCGACGACAGGCCCTTCGCCCTCTGGAAGCAAAAGACCGACAAAACGCAGTACTGATTGAGAAGGGGAATAAATATGATCGGCATCCTCGCCGGCATGGGGCCTAAATCCACCGCCCCCTTCATCGACAAAGTCGTCGACCTGTGCCAGCGCCGCCACGGCGCCAGGCACGACAGCGACTTCCCGCCGATGCTCATCTACTCCTGCCCGACCCCGTTCTACCTCGACCGCCCCGTCGACCACGCCGCCCTGCGCGACGCCATCGTCGCCGGCGCCGCCAGGCTCGCCGCCTGCGGCGTCGACTACCTCGCCGTCCCCTGCAACCTCGCCCACGTATACTTCGGTTCAATCCAGGAGGCGGTACCCGTCCCCGTCCTCAACATGGTCGCCGAAACCGTCGCCGCCCTCCCGGCGGACGCCGGCCGGATCGCCGTCCTGGCGACGGCCGCCACCCTCGAAGCCGGCATCTACCAGCAAGGGCTGGCGCACGCCGGGAGGGAATCCGTGCTCGCGCCCCGCTGGCAGGCGGAAACCGCCGCCATCCTCGAGCTGATAAAAAGCGGCCGGGACGCCGCGCAGGCCAAAGCCCGCTGGGACGCGCTCGTCCGCGACGTAAGCGCCGCCGCCGACGCGGCCGTCATCGCCTGCACCGACCTCAACGTCGTCGCCGACGGCGCGGTGTCGCCGCTGCCGCTCGTCGACTCCTCGGCCTGCCTGGCGACCGCCCTCGTCGACAGATACTACCGCCCCCGGTAACCCACGCAACAAAAAAAGCCACCTAAGTGGCTTTTTTTTGTTTATCCGGCGCGAAGCTGGTCTTTCGGCCGGAAAACGAGTAGCAGCCGCCAGACGAGCGCGATGGCCCGCCAGACCTGCGGCAAGCCGCACACGACGAGCCAGGCCCTGATTCTGTGCCTGAAGCCCAAATCGCCCGCTATTACCCTGCGGACCCTGCTATCCCAGCCATGCGCGTCCATAAGCCCGAGCATGTCCGCATAACGGCCGATCTTCAGCATTTTGTACAAAAAGCGGTAACATTCAAAATCGACCAGTCGCCGGGTGGCGGCAAACGCCTTCCGCCGGTCGGCGGGGAAAACATCGCCGATAAAAGCCAGTACCCTCTCCACGGCATAGACCTGATGGACGTACGTTTCCCAGCGCCACAACTTTCGCGTCGTCGAACCGGGCCGCTCCCGGTAAGCCATCAGCACCTCGGGAACATGCGTCACCCGCGCCACCGCCAGCACCTTGAGCTGGAACTCCACATCCTCCCACATCAGGCATCCGGCGGTGAAGTCGATGCCGTTGCCGGTCAGCAGCTCTTTCGGCATCAGCATCGCGCCAAGGTGCATCCAGACCTGCCAGGTAACGGTGTCCATATAAATATCGCCCGCGATAAGCCCCTTTTCCGCGTACAGCTTGTTGCGGTTGATCTCCCGGCGGCCGTCGGCAAACAGCCGCTCGTGGTCGGAGAACGCCACCCCCGCCCCAGCCGCTTGCCAGGCCGCCGCCACCTTGGCGAGAAACAGGGGATGCCACAGGTCGTCGCCGTCCAAAAAGGCGACCAGCCTGCCGCCCGCCATCGCGAGCCCCTTATTGCGGCCGGCGGCGGCGCCTTGGTTGCTTTGCCTGTAATACACTATGCGCGGCTCCTTGCGGGCGTACGACAAAACCACATCCTCCGTGCCGTCGGTTGAGCCGTCGTTGACGACGATGAGCTCCCAGTCTACATAAGTCTGCGCGATCACCGACTCGATGCTCGCGGCGATATACTCCTGCACGTTGTAGGCGGGCATGATGATCGAAACCAAGGGTGCGATAATAACACCTCCCTTGAATAAATGTAAAATATTTACATATAATACGATTATACCCTATAATTGAACCAGGCAAACCCTGAATCGTTCGACGAAAAGAGGTTTTTTGGCGACCCGGTGCGACAAAACCCCCCTCCGCAGAGGAGCGTCTAAGGGAGGCTGATCTGTCTGGACCCGAAAGTGTCGGTTATCATGCCGGTTTATAACCTGGAAGAGTATATTTCCGCCAGCATTCACGCGGTCAGCCGTCAGACATTTTCCGCCTGGGAACTGCTTATTGTCGATGACGGCTCAACCGACGGCACAGGCGCCGTAATCGACTCCTTCGCCGCCCGGGACCCGCGCATCGTTCGCATCTCCCAGGCCGGCGCCGGGGCCGCCGCCGCCCGCAACGCGGCCATCGCCAGGGCGCGGGGCGAGTGGCTGGCGTTTCTCGACGGCGACGACCTTTGGTATCCGCCCTTCCTCGCGACAATGCTCGCCAGGCTGGAAGCCAACGGGACGGGCGCCGGCTTTTGTGCCCACACCGTCCTGGGTTCCGCCGGCCGGGACAAGCGCCATATCGTCAATAACCCGGGTGCCCGGGAGGCGGTTAGCGACGCCTTTCTCGCCGACTGCGTAACCAATCGGATATGGGTGTTCATCGGCGCCTTTATGGTCAGGAAAGCGCTGTTGGGCGAAACAATAAGGTTCACCCCCGGCTGTACCTTCGGCGAGGATTCCGAGTTTCGCAACAAGGTGCTGGCGATAACCCCGGCCTGTTATGTGCCTGAGGTGCTGAGCATCTACCGTCTGCGTCCCGGATCGGCGACCAACCGTACCTGGCGGTGGCAAGTGTTCGTCCAGGATATCCACGGTCTGGAACGGGCCAGGGAGTTCGCCCGCCTCAACTGCCGCGGCGGCATCCGGGAGACCGCTCTCAAAGCCTTCGACGACCGGCTGAGACACGAAAAATTCCGGCTGGTGTACAAGCTGATCAAATGGGGCGACCTGCCCGCGGCGAGACTGTTGCTGGCGGACGGCTGGGGACGGGAGATCGCCGCCGCCCTGCCTGCCCGTCCGAAACTGGGCAACAGGCTCAAAGTCTGGCTGGCGTGCAGCGAGCGCCGCCTGTGGTGGCGGCTGTACGCCGCCTGCTGGCGGCTGCTCGTCCTGCTCCGTATAACCAGGATGCGCCACATCGGCGAAACCCCCTACTAGATGGGCGGCAAATCTGGTATAATCTTACCTGGCTGCACATACCCAGCCGAATGGAGGAATTAACAATGAACAAAACCCTGTCGACCATCCTGGCCCTCGCGGCCTGCCTGGCCCTGCTCCTGCCCGGGTGCGCCGCCAAGGCCCCGCAGCCGCCGGCCCAGCCGGACAAAAAGGCGGCCCCCGCCGCCGTCAACGTAAGCTCCCCGACCAACAGCAAAGCCACCTTCGAAACCTCGATGGGCACCTTCAAGGTTGAACTCTTCGAAGACAAAGCGCCCGTCACCGCCAAAAACTTCATCACTCTCGCCGACAAAGGCTTCTTTAACGGCCTGATCTTCCACCGCGTCATCGACGGCTTCATGATCCAGGGCGGCGACCCCAAGGGCAACGGCACCGGCGGTCCCGGCTACACCATCCCCGACGAGTTCACCAAAAACCTGCGCCACGCCTCCGAAGGCGTCCTCTCGATGGCCAACGCCGGCCCCAACACCGGTGGCTCGCAATTCTTCATCACCCTCGTGCCCACCCCGTGGCTCGACGACAAACACGCCGTCTTCGGCAAGGTCGTCGAAGGCATGGACGTCGTCCGGGCGATCGGCAAAGTCAAAACCGGCCCCGGCGACAAACCCATCACCGACGTCGTCATCAAAAAAATAACCATCGTCAAGCCGCAATAAAGCGCCACCGGCGATATTTTCCTTTACACCTCCCGGGGGCCGCCGTATAATTAACACTTGTGAGACACTACAGCCACACCGCGCTCGGGCACCCGGCCGGCCTCTGCCTCGCCGGCTTCGCCGCCCTGGGAATGTTATACGTATACGGCTACGGCATCGAACGGTTCAGGCCGGAGATCATCGGCGACACACTCGCCTCCCTGGGATACTGGGGCCCGTGCCTTTACATCCTCGGCAACGCCGTCCGGCCGTTTTTCTTTTTCCCGGCCATCGTCCTCGGCGTCGCCGGCGGCTTCGCCTTCGGCCCGTTGTGGGGCGCCGTCTACCTCGTCATCGGCACCGTCCTCGGAGCCACCCTGTGCTTCGCCGCCGCCCGCCTGCTCGGCCGCGACCGGCTGCGGCGGGCCTGCCCGTGGCTGCCGGCGGCCGTCCTCGACCACCAGGCGTTTAGCGGCTTCAAGGCCATCATGCTGCTCCGCCTCGCCCCCGTCCTCCCCTGGGACGCCGTCAGCTTCCTCGCCGGCCTCGCGGGCGTCTCCTTCCGTCCCTACCTCGGCGCCACACTGCTCGGCAGCATCCCCGGCGCCGTAGCCTTCACCTGCCTCGGCGGCGCTCTCGCCGGCTCCCTCTACACCGCCGCCGTCGTCGCCGCCCTCCTTGCCGCCGCCGGCCTCTATCTGCGCTCCCGTCGCCGCGGCATCTGACCCTCGCACCTCAAAAGCCCCGGCCCCGGCACTGAACCCCGGCCAATGGACACAGATAAAAAGCCCTATCGTAGGATTAGATGAGATTACGCAAACTGGCGTCGTTTTTCGAGCGGCGTCAGTTTTGTTTTGAGTTGAATACGCTCGTGGTTGTAGAAAAAAATGTAGTTATCAATAAGCTGACGCGCCTGATCGACCGTCTTTGGCTTATGCCGCCGGATACACTCGGTCTTAAGGATGCTGAAGAAGTTTTCTGCCGGCGCGTTGTCATAGCAGTTTCCCCGCCTTGACATGGACGGAGTAATGCCGTAATTTTGAGTTAGGGTGAAATATGCCTGGGAAGTGTATTGAAACCCCTGGTCACTGTGGAGGTGCAACTCTGCAGTGACCGCTTCTTTTGCCTTGGCTTGCCGAACGGTTCGCAGAACCAGGTTGACCGACTGCTCGGTTCCAGTCTGGTAGGCGACAATACTGTTGTCAAACAGGTCGCGAATCATGGATAGATACAAGGTTCCCTGCGGCGTCTGGATATAGGAAACATCCGTTACCCATTTCTGATTAGGTTTGATG
>JAUOZS010000002.1 GCA_032334055.1 Selenomonadales bacterium 4137-cl
TCAACGGCCGGGGCTTTTTCGCGTTCTTGCGGGGCCGCCAAACCCCGTCGCCGCCTCCCGCCCGCCCCCAGGCAAAAAGTATGTTAAATAATTCTTTTTCCGGCTATATCGCGAAGGATTATGGGGCCATAAGGGTGAATTGTATACTTGGTGTATTCGTGTATACACTTGTTTTTTCGGCGCCCTCCGAGGCGGAAAAACCGACGCTCGTCCGGGGCCGGCCACCCCCTCCGGCCGTCCCCGGTCCGGCCCGTTTCAACCGCCCCGTCGGCCCGAGTGTAATAGTACCGTTACGAAAGGATGGGAAAATTTATGGCTAAAATGAAAACCATGGACGGAAACTGCGCGGCGGCGCACGTGGCGTACGCGTTCACGGAAGTCGCGACCATCTACCCCATCACCCCCTCGTCCACCATGGCCGAGTACGTCGACTCCTGGGCGGCGGAAGGCCGCAAAAACATCTTCGGCCAGACTGTCAAAGTCGTCGAGATGCAGTCCGAGGCCGGCGCCGCCGGCGCCACCCACGGCTCGCTCCAGGGCGGCGCCCTCACCACCACCTTCACCGCCTCCCAGGGCCTCCTCCTCATGATCCCCAACATGTACAAAATGGCCGGCGAGCTCCTGCCCGGCGTGCTCCACGTCAGCGCCCGCGCCGTAGCCGCCTCGGCCCTAAGCATCTTCGGCGACCACCAGGACGTTATGGCCACCCGCCAGACCGGCTTCGCTCTCCTGGCCGAAAGCAGCGTCCAACAGGTCATGGACCTGGCCGCTGTCGCCCACCTCGCCGCCATAGAAGGCCGCGTCCCCTTCGTCAACTTCTTCGACGGCTTCCGCACCTCGCACGAAATCCAAAAAGTCGAGACCTGGGACTACGACGACCTCGCCAAGCTCATCGACCGCGACGCCCTCGCCGGCTTCCGGCAGCGGGCCCTCAACCCTAGCCGCCCCTGCATCCGCGGCACCGCCCAGAACCCCGACATCTACTTCCAGGGCCGCGAATCCGCCAACGAATACTACCAGGCCCTGCCGGCCATCGTCGAAAAATACATGGCCAAAGTCAAGGAAGTCACCGGCCGCGAATACCACCTCTTCGACTACTACGGCGCCCCCGACGCCGACCGCATGATCGTCGCCATGGGCTCGGCCTGCGAAACCATCGAGGAAACCATCGACAAACTCCTGGCCCAGGGCGAGAAGGTCGGCCTGCTCACCGTCCACCTCTACCGGCCGTTCTCCATCGAACACTTCATGAAATACATCCCCAAAACCGTTACCAAGATCGCCGTCCTTGACCGCACCAAAGAACCGGGCAGCGCCGGCGAACCTCTCTACCTCGACGTCAAGAACGCCTTCTACGGCAAAGCCTGGCAGCCCGTCATCGTCGGCGGTCGCTACGGCCTCGGCTCCAAGGACGTCGTCCCGGCGCAGATCGTCGCCGTCTTCGAAAACCTCAAGGCCGCCCAGCCCAAGGACAGCTTCACCATCGGCATCGTCGACGACGTCACCGGCACCTCGCTGCCGCTCGGCGCCGACATCGACACCACCCCGGCCGGCACCCGCGCCTGCAAATTCTGGGGCCTCGGCTCCGACGGCACCGTCGGCGCCAACAAAATGGCCATCAAAATCATCGGCGACAAGACCGACCTCTACGCCCAGGGCTACTTCGCCTACGACTCCAAAAAATCGGGCGGCATCACCGTCTCCCACCTCAGGTTCGGCAAAAAGCCGATCAAATCGCCCTACCTCATCAACAAGGCCGACTTCATCGCCTGCCACAACCAGTCCTATGTAGCCAAATACGACGTCATCGCCGGCCTCAAGCCCGGCGGCACCTTCCTCCTCAACTGCATCTGGGACGACAAAGAGCTCGACGCCCAACTGCCGGCGGCCATCAAACGCTACATCGCCGTCAACAACATAAAATTTTACACCATCAACGCCGTCAAAATAGCCCGCGACATCGGCCTCGGCGGCCGCATCAACATGATCATGCAGTCCGCCTTCTTCAAACTCGCCGACATCATCCCCGTCGAAGACGCCGTCAAATACCTCAAAGACTCCGTCACCGACGAATACGGCAGCAAAGGCGACAAGATCGTCAACATGAACTTCGCCGCCATCGACCAGGGCATCAGCGCCATGGTCAAAATCGACGTCCCCGCCGCCTGGAAAGACGCCAAGGACGCCGTCGCCGCCGCCAAAGCCGTCCCCGAATTCATCAGCAAAGTCGTCATCCCCGTCAACCGCACCGAAGGCGACAGCCTCTCGGTCGGCGTCATCAAAGAGATGGGCATGGTCGATGGCACCTTCCCCAGCGGCACCTCCGCCTACGAAAAACGCGGCATCGCCGTCGACGTCCCCGAATGGCAGCTCGACAAATGCATCCAGTGCAACCAGTGCGCCTTCGTCTGCCCGCACGCCTGCATCAGGCCGGTGTTGGCGAACGACGACGAAGTAAAGAGCGCCCCCGCGGGCTTCACCGTCAAACCGGCCACCGGAGCCGCCGGCCTCCACTTCCGCATAGCCGTCTCGCCGCTCGACTGCACCGGCTGCGGCAACTGCGCCCAGGTCTGCCCCGCCAAGGAAAAGGCCCTCGTCATGCAGCCGCTCGACAGCCAGCTGCCCCAGCAGGACCTGTGGGACTACGCCATGAGCCTGTCTGCCAAGCCCAACCCTATGAACAAAGAAACCGTCAAAGGCAGCCAGTTCGAAACCCCCTACCTCCAGTTCTCCGGCGCCTGCGCCGGCTGCCTTGAGACCGCCTACGCCCGCCTCGTCACCCAACTGTTCGGCGACCGCATGATGATCGCCAACGCCACCGGCTGCTCCTCCATCTGGGGCGCGTCCGCGCCGTCCATGCCCTACTGCGCCGACAAGAACGGCTTCGGCCCCGCCTGGGCCAACTCCCTCTTCGAGGACAACGCCGAATACGGCCTCGGCATGTACACCGCCGTCAAACAGATCCGTGAGCGCCTGGCCGGCAAAGTCGCCGCAGCCATCGCCGTTGCCAGCGGCGACGTCAAAGCCGCCCTCCAGGAATGGCTCGACAAAAAAGACATCGGCGCCGGCACCCGCGAGCGCGCCGACAAGCTCGCCGCCGCCCTCGAAGCCGCCAAAGGCGCAAATCCGCTCTACGCCGAGCTCCTCGAATATCAAGACTCCTTCGTCAAGCGCTCCCAGTGGATCTTCGGCGGCGACGGCTGGGCCTACGACATCGGTTACGGCGGCCTCGACCACGTCCTCGCCTCCGGCGAAGACGTCAACGTCTTCGTCTTCGACACCGAAGTCTACTCCAACACCGGCGGCCAGTCCTCCAAAGCCACGCCCACCGCGGCCATCGCCCAGTTCGCCGCCAGCGGCAAGCGCACCAAGAAAAAAGACCTCGGCATGATGGCCATGAGCTACGGCTACGTCTACGTCGCCCAGGTCTGCATGGGCGCCGACCGTGCCCAGACCCTCAAAGCCATTGCCGAAGCCGAAGCCTACCCCGGCCCGTCGCTCATCATCGGCTACTCGCCGTGCATCAACCACGGCCTCAAGATCGGCATGGGACACAGCCAGCTTGAGTGCAAACGCGCCGTCGAAGCCGGCTACTGGGCCAACTACCGCTACAACCCCGCCCTCAAGGAAATGGGCAAAAACCCCTTCAGCCTCGACTCCAAGGCGCCTACCGCCGACTTCACCGAATTCCTCATGGGCGAGGTCCGCTACGCCGCCCTCAAGCAGGAATTCCCCGACGTCGCCGACCAGCTGTTCGCTAAGACGGCCAAAGACGCCGCCGAAAGGCTCGACAGCTACCGCCGTCTGGCCAAGTCCTGCGACGAAGCCGTCGCCGAAGCCGCCGCCGCAAAGGAAGGCAAATAAAGCCCCGCAACGAGCGAACAGCCTCAGCCCCGTAAAGGGGCTGAGGCTGTCTTCATCCCACCGCCTTTCGCCCGCGGCCGGCGTTCCGGCGCGAGCGATGGATTATTGGTCCGGAATAAGCTATAATACCACCAAAGAAGCCCGGGGCAGGGCGGAAGAGGGGGGAGCAAACATGGAAGCGCTTGAATGCGGGCACTACCTGCGCTCGATAAAACTACTGCGCGGGGAAATAGCGTCGTTCGATCACTATCCCTTTTCCCTGCCCGTCATCCGCAACCTGGATTGTCTGGCGTTTCACCCGCGGGTCACCTTCATCATCGGCGAAAACGGCACCGGCAAATCGACACTGCTGGAAGCGATTGCCGTCGCCTGGGGCTTCAACCCCGAAGGCGGCACGCGCAACTTCAACTTCGCCACGCGCAGTTCCCATTCCCAACTGCATCAGCACATCCGGCTGATTCGCGGGGCGAAAAGACCCCGGGACGGCTTCTTTCTGCGGGCGGAAAGCTTCTACAACCTGGCGACGCAGATAGAAGAACTCGGCGTCGGAGATTCTTACGGCGGCAGGTCGCTGCACGAGCAATCCCACGGAGAAGCGTTTTTTGCCACTTTCATGAACAAATTCAGGGGCAGCGGGCTCTACATTCTCGACGAGCCCGAAGCCGCCCTGTCTCCCATGCGCCAAATGGCGATGATCGCAAGAATCCATGATCTGGTGCGGCAGCACTGCCAGTTCATCATCGCCACCCACTCGCCTATTATTATCGGCTATCCGGACGCGGCCATCCTGCAAATAACCGAAGACAGCATCGACACCGTCGAATACGAAAACACCGAACACTATATTGTAACGAAAGAGTTCATCAACAACCGCAAAAAACTCCTGCCGATACTGCTGGAATAAACTCGCCCGCCCGTCCTCCTCATACCCTTATGCATTACTGACACCCGCAGGTATTGATGGTGCCATTGAATTTGGTAATAGCACATTTTAGCGTCACTTGGCGACATTTAGCAGGATTTTCCCGAAATAGCGCGAAAGTTAATTTATAATGATTATGAACTAATAATACATAAAAGCGATAGCCGATAACTTCACCGGCGAAAAGGAGACGGGAACCATGTTCAACATTTTCAAAAAAAGCGCGCCCTGCGAGGAAGCTCTGTGCATCCTCAAAAACGTCGAGGACAGGATAAGCGGCAAACAGGCCGACCCTGTCCGGGTCGATTACCCCATCCACCAGCGCGTCCTCAGCAACTTCGATAAACTGTTGGCCAGCGAAGCCAAGATGGCCGAAGCCTGCAAAAAAATGCTCGGCACCGTCTCCGCGCTCAGCGAATTCGACGTCAGGATGACCCACTCGTCCTACAGCCTCATGAACTTCGCCAAGGAAATGGCCCTCCTCAGCGAATCCAACCTCGCCATCGTCGAGGAAATCACCGCCAGCATGAACACCGTCAACGACACCATCTCCCAGACCTCCCAGAAAATGCAGCACCTGTCCTCAGCCTCCCAGGCCCTCATCGCCAAAAACGACGAAAGCATCGTCCAGATCGGCGAGATCAACGCCCTCAAGGAAAACGTCGTCGCCGACACCACCCTCATGCGCGAGCAGATCGGCCAACTCGTCGAAATGGCCACCCGGGTCAACGACATTGTCGACGGCGTCGCCGCCATCGCCGAGCAGACCAACCTGCTGGCCCTCAACGCTTCCATCGAAGCGGCGCGGGCCGGCGAGCACGGTCGCGGCTTCGCGGTCGTCGCCGAGGAAATCCGCAAACTCGCCGACAGCACCAAAACCAACCTCAACGACATGCGCGGCTTCGTCCAAAACATCCAGCAGGCCGCCCAGGGAGGGCGGGAGAGCCTCGGCAACACCCTCAGCTCCACCAGCTCCATGAACGAAAAACTCGACAACATCTCGGCCACCGTCGCCGAAAACGTCGTCATGCTCAAAACAGCCGTCAAAGACGTCGAAGACATCTCCGCCCTGATGGTCAACGTTAAGGAATCGGCCCAGCAGGTCAACCAGGCCATGACAATGTCCGCGCAGGACGCCGAAAAGCTCCACGGCATGACCCAGGCCATCCACGACGACGCCGCCCAGAGCGCCGCCAACGCCAAGCAGATATCCAAGATCGACGAAGACCTCAGCGGCATCGTCCGCGACATGGTCTCATCCCTCAACGGCGGCATCCACGCCATCTCCAACGAGGAACTCGTCGCCAACCTCGTCAAAGCCAAGGAAGCCCACGCCAACTGGATGCGCAACCTCAAAAAAATCGCCGACGAGATGAAAACCTACCCCCTCCAGACCAACTCCAAGCGGTGTGCCTTCGGCCACTTCTACCACGCCATCACCATCGACCACCCCGACGTCCTCCGCGAATGGGCCGCCATCGACGCCGTCCACAACGACATGCACGGCATGGGCGATAAGGTGATCGCCGCCGTCGAAGCCGGCGATGCGGCCGGAGCGCAGAGCCAGTACGCGCAGGCCGAGGAGCTTTCCCGCCAGATCGAGGCGCGGATCGACGCCGCCATCCGCGTCATCGAAGGCAAGGCCCGGGCTGGCGAAGCCGTCCTCCGTTACGCCTGAGACCCGTGACGCAAAACCGTCCCCGTTCCCGCAAAAGGGAACAGGGACGGTTTTTTTGCCTTTCCCCGGCGGCGCTTAACGCCCGGCCGCGAACCGCGCCAGCTCCGCGTTGAACTTCTCGCGCTCGTCGTAAAACAGGCCGTGGCCGCTGTACTTAAACGGCACCAGCCTTGAGCAGGCGATGCCCTCGTGTTGGGCCACGCCCAGCGGAAAGTGACACACCCTGTCGTGGATGCCGTGCATGATCAGCGTGGGCACGCGGATCTCGCCGAGATCGGCAAAAAGCCGCTCCTCGTCCAGCCACACCTGCGCCACCGCCGCCGTCGCCCAGCCCGCCGCCTCCAGCCCCATCTGGAAAAACCACTCCATCAGCGGCTGGGTCTTATACTGGAAAAAGAACATATCGCCGAAATCCCTCAGCATCGCCGGGCGGTCGGCAAGCGTCCCGGCGATGATCTTCTCCACAGCCTCCCGCTCCAGGCCGTGAGGGAAATAGGGCCGCCGGATGAGGCTGGGGGCGGCGGCCGCGCACAGGGCCAGCCTGGCGAAGCCGCACCCGTGGCGGGCCATATAGCGGACGGCGATCGCCCCGCCCGTCGAATGGCCTAAGAGAGTCGCGTTTTCCAGGCGAAGCGCCTGCACCACCGCCAGAATATCGTCCGCCTGGCGGTCATAATCGTAACCGCCGGCGGGTTTGTCCGCTTTGCCGAACCCGCGGCAGTCCACGCCGATGCAGCGGTACCCCAGCCGGAAAAGCTCGTCGAACTGATACTCGAACATCCTGTGGCTCGCCGGCCAGCCGTGCAGGAACAAAATCGCCTCCCGGCCCTCCGGGTTGAGCTCCTCCACATACAGCCTCACACCCGGTTCAACTTTTACATAAAACCCCATGCGCCTCGCCTCCGAATTCGTTTATTATCATCCTATTCGGCGCTGGGCGTCGTAGTTACATAAGAACTAATCCACCTGGTTCTCCGCTCCCGCTTAAAGCCAAAAAAACAAACCCGCGCGGCTGCGCGGGTTTGCTCATCATTACACCTTCGTATCTATCCTGGATGCAAACAACACCGGGCCCTTGTCGGCGCCTGGCAGCACCAGCCTCCGGATAACGTCCCTGCCCAGGATTTCGATCTGCTTTTCGGCCTGCGTCGTCAGATAAACCACCAAATCCTCCTCCGCGGTCGGCAAATACCCCTTGATTGTTTTATAGACACACTCGCGGTTTATCATCGAAAACCTCCGCACCAGCCCATAGCCGCCACCATCCGTCAAGTGCAGCCGAATAACTAAAAAAGGCAGGCCGCCGCCTGCGCAAAACAACTATTCTCAGATAGTTGGCGGCTTGGCAGTCATAGACGTATGTCCTTAGACCCATAGCTTTGCGTCCTTATCTTTCGATAAGTTTGCCCATTCGACAAATTATAACAATTATTATTAATTCAATCTTACTACCTGAACATCATCAGTGTCAAGGTACTTCCTAGGAGTTTTTTCCTACGTAACAGGGACTTAAGTCCTATAACAAGAGCGGCGCCCCCTTTTTCATCGGTCGCCGGCAGGTCATGCCTCCCCGGCGGCGTATATAATATAAGTCACCTAAATCCCTGCACTGATGAAAGGCGTTGGTAAAATGAAAAAACTCGCACCATCCATCGACGAATGGCTCAAAGAAGCGAAAGCCCATCCGTCGGCCGCAAGGGTAGGCATGTATCTCGTCCATAACGGCGTCGTCCGCCAAACGCCCAAGGCCCAGGTCCGCCAGGGCATCGACGACGGCTCGCAGGTCACGGGAATGGAGTTCGCCTACGACGCAGCGAAAGTCGACGCCGCGGTCGCGGAAACCTATAAAATGGCGGGCATCTTCTACATCAAGGTCTGGCTCAACGAAGGCCGGCTCGACCTCGGCGACGACATAATGTACATTCTGATCGGCGGCGACATCCGGCCGCATGTCGTCGACGCGCTGCAGACCCTCGTCGAAAAAATCAAAACCGAATGCGTCACCGAAATCGAGCAGAAACATTAGCGGCTGCGAAATTCCGGCCCCCTCGCCCCGGGGCCCCAAAGACCCGCGGCAATATGCAAAGGGTCTTCGGGGCCGTTTCCGGCAGCGAACCGGCGGCGCGAACGCCGATTAGTCGGTTTCTTCCGGCAGCGGTTCGTGCGTCAGCTTGAATAACGCCGCCGAAAACTCCGCCACATGCTCCTTCTCGTCATTCATAAGCATGCAAAAGTGAGCTTTTACCCGGTCCTCCTCGGCCTCGTTCATGTAGCGCTGATACTTATTGATCGCGTGCAGTTCGTCCTGAATGGCTTTCGTAATGCAGCGTATCGCCGGAAGATCCTTCTTATTCGGCGGTACGACCTCCACATCCGCTTCTTCCTGGGCCTTTTTACTCGCAGTCCATTTTGGCTTCGGGCGTTTCATCACTAAGAAGCCGAGGTCTTCCTCCTTAAGCATTGCCGCCTGCACGGGATCAAACAGCGAAATCAGCCGCATTGTTTCGACATAATGCTGCATCTCATCTTCGGCGACATCAAGAAAAAGTTCGTCCAGGCACGTCTCCGCGGCACAGGTCAGATAGTCGGCAATCGCCCCGCGCTCGTCCGCGGCCGCATCTCTAAGCAAATAAAGGTCAGGATGATTGGGGCATTCATCCATGTCCGGCTTGCAGGACGACGGCGAGCAGCCATATCCGGCTTTGGCCGGGTAACAGGTGGATTTAGGCACAGTCATTCCTCCCGTATTCTTTCTTGATATATGATATGTCGCGTAGTTGGCCAAAGTGTTCCCAAGCGACCGGACGCCCCCGCGCTTTTTTCGTCGGTCCGGCAGGAGGCTTAGAGCCACCCCGTGGCGTATGCTATAAAATACTGATGTATCAGGCTTCGTTCGGATTATATGGAGGGAGAAAAAACATGCAAGACAGCGACAGGGACATACTGAATCAATATATCTATGTACTATCGCGTCTGTCCGATATAGTTCCGGCAGACTACGGCGTGACGGTCGCGGACTGCACGACCTGCCTTTTCTACAAGCCGGCGAAAAACCTTGATCTCAAGGCCCCGGTAGGGCAGTCGCTAAGGGACGGGAGCGCGATCAAAAGGGCTATCGATGAAAAGCGGCGCATATTTACCAAAATCGATAAATCGGTCAGAGGCATCCCTTACATCGCGCTGGCCAACCCTCTGTACAATGACGACAACCAAGTCATCGGCGCCGTTACCATTACCCAGTCGGTCGAGCTATACGACAGCTTTAAAGAAATGGCGACGACGCTGACCGGGGCGATAAGCTCGCTGGCGGCGACCAGCGAAAAGATCGCGGCGCAAAGCGAGGAAATAGCGGCCGTCAGCCAAACCCTGACAACCTCCACCAAAGAATCCCAGCAAAGTGCCCAGGAAACGGACAAAGTGCTCGGCCTGATAAAAAACATAGCGTCGCAAACAAACCTGTTGGGCTTAAATGCGGCGATCGAAGCGGCGCGGGTTGGTGAACAAGGCCGGGGCTTCGGCGTGGTTGCCGAAGAAATCCGCAAGCTCGCTGCCGGCAGCACCGATTCGATCAAGCAAGTCGAGAACATCATCAAAGAAATTAAAGAAACAAGCACGTCATCATATCAGCACGCGGCGCATATTGAAGGAACGATAGCCCAGATCGCGGGCGCCATCGAGCTTATCGCCTCCTCCATCCAGCAGATAAGCGTGATGGCCGAAAAACTGGATCATACCGCCGAAGGCTTCATCGACAGTTGATATCCCGGACAGCCTCCGTCCTGCCAATCCGGAAGACAGCAAACCCGCGAGCCTCGCGGGTTTTGCCCGGGCAGGGCCGGCGTATACTATTAGTGCCGCCGATATTGGCTGAATACATACTAAGGGGGACTCGTATTGACGGCGCTAAAGAAGGTGGCCGTTTTTCTTATGATTATCGGCGTCGAGAAAGGCCAGAGAATTTTTCAATTGATGGACAACAGCGAAATCAAAGCCGTCGTTCCCGAAATCCGGGGGCTGACGGCAGTCACCCGGCAAACGCAGGAAACCGTCTGGGCCGAGTTTAAAGACTTGGGCTACGAAGATAATATGAACCCCGCCGAGGCGCTGGACATCGTCCGGCTGCTGTTCAACGGCCGCAAGATCGGCGGGAAGGCCGGAAGAGGCTAGAGTGGGTTACGCCCGCTCTTTTTTGTTTGTACCCATACCCTTTGCGGGGGAAGAAAGCTCCGGCTCCTGTCCGGCTTAGGTTTTGCGCCTAAAGCGATTGGCTCTTGAGTGAAACCGACGGGCGTCAAAACGAAACCCAACGCGTCAGCAAGGAATTTGTCGAATAAAGGCGAATTGGGAAAAGTATATTTACGTTGCCTTAAAATGGATCGCGCTGTTGATTGCCGGCAAGGAAGTGATGATCAATTAACACAATGCTTGCGCTTCAGTTGAATATATTTATGGTTATATTACTGTCTATCGTTGCCGGACACGCATATTCCAAGCTTGATAGAAAAAAGCAAGTCCACCGGTTGTTTTTTTTGTTAATACTCTTAACTCTGTTAACATTGGTATTGGAAATCCTGAGTGTGGCGTTAAATTCCGGTTATTATCCCAATTTTATTGTTGCCCATAAGCTGGTTGATACATTAGGGTTTGCATTGTCGCCGTTAGTACCTATTTGTGCCGTGTCATACGTATATAAGAGAACGAACAAATATAAAAAAGTGAATAGCAAAGCTTTTTGGCTGGCTATCCCGTTCTTTGTAAATGGCATCATATCAGTTGGCAGCTTTAGTTTTGACTGGATATTCAGCATAACTCCTGAAAACGTGTACGTTCGGGGGCCGCTGTTCTTTGTTTCACCGCTAACCTATTACTTTTATTACACAGTAAACTTAGCGGTCTTATGTGCTGCCCGCAAGAAGTTTAGCAAGGAAGAGCTGCTTATACTCGGCATGCTCACGATAATTCCTGCGGTGATGTCTGTCTTTCAGTTGTATTACTTTATTTTTTTGACCATCTGGAATAGCACGGCCATTGCCGTGATAATTAACTATATTTTTATTATCCACAGTCAGACGAAGATTGACCCGTTAACGGGCCTGAGGAACCGTGTCGCGTATAACGAATACATTGAAGGTTTGCGAGGGAAAAGAAATATAGTTTTATCGGTAGTGACTATCGACCTGGACGACTTCAAAAGCATTAATGATACCCATGGTCATCACGAGGGAGATAAAGTATTGCGGATATTCGCCGGGCAGTTAGAAGACATATTTGAAGGGAAAGGAGTTCCCATCCGCTTGGGTGGTGATGAGTTTGTCGTCTTGCTCGACGAGAACCAAAGAGCTGTGGTAGAGACGTATATAAAAATACTGAACGATAAGATCAATGCTTATAATTTGCGAAGCGAACTGCCTTATCGGATTAAATTCAGCTATGGCCTGACGGTATTTGACGACAGGTATAACAGCGTGGATGAGCTTATCCGTCACAGCGACAAGCTTATGTATATAGAAAAGCAGCGAAGAATCGACGGGGATAATTAAACGACAACCGGCATGAATGAAATTACTCCGAGCGCCAGGATGCAAAGAGCGGAATACCGCTCTTTTTTGTTTGTCCCTTCCTTCCCGTTGCGAAGCCTGCCACGCGTCGGCACGGCTCGCGGTATCGGTTCACGGACAAAGATTCTCTGGCCCTCCGCGGTCGGGAAAACCAAATTATTTTTCCTTAATTTTGAAAAATATCAATAATTTACAAGGAAATTATTGGTAAATGTCGAAGAAGTTCTTACATATAGAAAGGGTGTGAAGCCTCTTGTTGTCTTTCGGTCGTGTCACCGTCCGGCTTACCGCGGTCGTCCTCTGCTTGGCTATCGTCTTTTCCTCCGGTGTCGCCCAGGCGTTCAGCTTTTCGACAACAACCTCCCGCGCCGTCAATCACGCCTACATACCCGCCGGCACAATCGTCCCCTGCGAGCTTATCACGCCCCTCAACTCGGGCCGCAACTACCAGGGCGAGCGGGTGCTGTTCAAAACGACCGGCGCCGTCCAGGTCAACAGCGTCACGGTCATCCCCATCGGCGCCGCCGGGGAAGCGATTGTCTCCGAGGTCAAAAAGGCCGGGGCCTTTGGGAAGGGCGGCAAGATCGCGATAACGACCCGCTCCGTCAAGGCTGTCAACGGCGTCGATGTTCCGGTGGCCTTCAACCTTGAAAAAAGCGGCGGGGGAGAAGGCGGCTGGGTAATTCCGGCCTTCCTCGTGATATCGATCTTTGCCGGCTTTGTCCGGGGCAAGAACCAGGACCTTCCCGCCGGCACGAGGTTCAGCGTCGCGGTGGAGAGCGATTACGACCTGGGCTGCGAGCCCGATCAACTGGCGGAAGTGATGATCGACCCCAACAGCAGGAAAACGGCCGTCGCGCCGGCAGCCCCCCAGAAAGCCGCCGTGCCCGACATCATGACAGTCGACCAAGCCGCCGCCTACCTTCAGGTATCGCCCGAAACGGTGCACTACCTCATCAACGAGGGCAAACTGAGGGCCATCAAAGTCGGCGACGGCTACCGCATCAAGAAAAGCGACATCGACAACATGTGACGGGAACGAAAAAGCCACGAGTGATCGTGGCTTTTTTGTTTGTGCCGATACCTTTGCGGGGGCGCAAACGCCCGGCTCCTGTCCTCCGGCCGAACGCGCCGTATGGCTCGCGGTTTCGCCCGCCGGCGCCGTCGTCAACTGTCGTCCGTGACAGATGACTCCTCTCGCGGCCGTCCATGGCCGCTCGCGCCGCATGCTCACCGCTTCGCCAACGGCGCGTACCAGCCTCCGCAACGTCGCCGTCGTTTGCGCCCCCGCAAAATTGAAAGAAACACATTACTTTTTAGTGACCAAAAAAGAATTGAGAAAGAAGGGAATGTAATTATAGAACAGAAGTGTCAGTAGGGAAATGAATTTTACGGAAGGTAAAAATGGCGAAAGATGAAAGCATACGATGGCACATTTATTCATGGTATTGACCTAAAAAACTGGTATCCCGTACATAATATTTCTCTAGCTGGTTCTCTCATGTCACCTGATTATTTGGCTTTGATTGATTCTGGAATTGGCGCAAGTCATCTTAGCTTAAGAGAGGCATCCCTATCAGATATTTCAAATGCGAAAATTCCTTCTGGGGCTGTAACACCTCGATCTGTGCA
Organism: Selenomonadales bacterium 4137-cl; assembly: GCA_032334055.1. Lineage (NCBI taxonomy): Bacteria > Bacillati > Bacillota > Negativicutes > Acetonemataceae > Anaeroselena > Anaeroselena agilis. The sequence goes on from JAUOZS010000002.1 coordinate 13,655, forward strand.
AACAATAATTATGGCTTCAATTATTAAGAGCACAGGTGGGGTGGGCTTTGGTTTAACCAATACGCAATCGCTTATGACTTCGGAAATGCAAGAAGTGTTACTAAAAGCAAATGTCGAATTAGAATTTGAGAGACTTAGGCGCATAGTCGCTTCTGACGCTGCAAGTCGCTTATCCTGCATATGGGTTGCTGAAAATAACCGAATCGGAGAGGCTCATATTAGAAAGATGCTGGGAGTTTCAACATATATTGTTTCTGTCGATATTCCTGAAGCTCTTCGAGTAACCAAGGTGGATACGGACTGGTTTGATTTATACTGCCATGATCCAAAAGAAGAATATATTCATAAATATTGGTCGTCATTAGAATGCACAAGTATTCCCAAATGGGAGTTTCTGGTTGAAGGCATAGTCAGGCTAACTGAGGAGAGACAGATAGATTATATTAAAAAGTTTGGTGCAAAAATCCCGTAGGATGACCATATAAATTGAAGTATGACTTGAAGGGTATGGACAACTTTTTGTTCCCAAAAGGATTGAAGGTTTTTTCCTTTTAGAGCGGGTACCCCCGCTCTTTTTTCATTGCCGGGAGGTTGAGCGCCCACTCCCGGCGTATATATAAAAAATTACCAACAACCGGGAGTGATTACCCTTGGATCATCTTTGGCTTGTTTTCGCGCTGTTGTCGGCGGGGACGGCGGCGTTGGTGGCGATTTTCGGCAAGATAGGGTTGCAGGGTATCGACGCCAATACGGCGACCGCGGTGCGGGCGGTTATCATGGCTTTGTTCCTGGTCGGCGTTGTGGCTTTCCAGGGGACGCTGAAGGACATCCCGGCCATCATCGCCGACCGGAAGGCGATTACGTTCATCGCCCTGAGCGGTGTGGCGGGGGCGACGTCGTGGCTGTTCTACTTCCTCGCCCTCAAGTACGGCAACGTCTCCCAGGTCGCCCCCGTCGACAAGCTCAGCGTCGTCATGGCCACCGTCATCGCCGTCCTCTTCCTCGGCGAAAAAGTCAGCCTCCTCGGCGGCGCTGGCGTCGTCCTCATCGCCCTCGGCGCCATCCTCGTCGCCCTCGGCTGACAGCCTGACCGGTACCGCGAAAAGATAAGAGCGCCGTCAAAACTGACGGCGCTCCCGTATCCGGTTCGCTTATCCCTTACTTCACCCTTGTCCAGGTTCCCACGACCACCATCGAATCGTTGTCGTTGGCGTGCTTGTAAAAGTAATCGATCCTATCGTTTTTGCTGTCGTATGTACCATCGTTGAACCCGTCCTCATCGACGCAGTGGATGGTCTTATTGTCGTAGCCGATCACCCCGGCGAAGTTTTCCGCGACCTTGCCGGTTTGCTTCGTCCCGTAAAAGATTCTGCCCTTCTGCTCCGTTATGACGATCTTCATATCAGGAGCCGAGCTGCCGATGGCTTTTATTCTCCCTTCCTTGTCGAGAGTATCGTTCGCCCGCCCGTGCTTAACCGCATCGTTCCCCTTTAACAGAGCCACGCCCTCGGACGCGACCGTCCAGGTCCCTACCAGATTGGGGATCGGATTGGCGAAACAGACCGACTGACCCAGTACGAACACGAGAAGAGTGATACCAAGCAGCACTTTTTTCATAATACGACCCCTTTCGTCAAAAAAGTAAAATACTGCTTATAGTATACCGTCAACTGGCAATTATTTCAACCGAGCCCTCCCGCCGACCCGGTCGGGGTGACGGTACCCCATAAAGCCGCTTACACGCGAACGCCCAACAACAGCAAAGGAGTGAAACCTCATGCGAATCCCCATTTATCAGGTCGACGCCTTCACCGCCGAGCCCTACAAAGGCAACCCCGCGGCCGTCTGTCTCCTCGACAAAGCGGCGGACGAGGCGTGGATGCAGTCCGTGGCCGCCGAAATGAACCTGTCCGAAACCGCCTTCATCTTCCCCGAAGGCGACGGCTACCGGCTGCGCTGGTTCACGCCCAAAAGCGAAGTCAAGCTCTGCGGCCACGCCACCCTCGCCACCGCCCACGTCCTCTTCACGGAAAAGGGCGTGCCGCGCGATAAGCCGATCAACTTCCACACCCTGAGCGGCCTGCTCACCGCCCGCTATGCCGACGGCCTCATCGAGCTCGACTTCCCCGCCTCCCCCGTGGCCCCCTGCGAAGCGCCGCCAGGGCTTGTCGAGGCTCTCGGCGTACGGCCGGTCTTCGTCGGCCGCGGCGACGAAGACTATCTCGTCGAAGTCGCCACCGAGCAAGAGGTCCGCGCCGCCGCTCCCGACTTCGCCCGCCTCGTCAAAACGCCCTGCCGGGGCGTCATCCTCACCGCCCCGTCCCGCACCGGCGATTACGACTTCGTCTCCCGCTTCTTCGCCCCCGCCGTCGGCGTCAACGAAGACCCCGTCACCGGCTCGGCCCACTGCCGCCTCGTCCCCTACTGGCAAAGCAAGCTCACCAAGGAAGCCTTCACCGCCTACCAGGCCTCGGCGCGGGGCGGCTTCCTCAAAGTCGCCGCCAGAGGCGACCGCGTCAGCATCCGCGGCCACGCCGTCACCGTCCTCGCCGGCGAACTGCTGGCCTAGCCGCCCTTCGGGGCCGAAACGCCCCTTAATATGCATCAAAGCCTCAACCATAGGGTTGAGGCTTTTTCATGTTGTCGCACCTGATAATTTCTCTCGCCGCCGCAAAAGCTATCAGCCAGAAAGGAGCGTTAAATATGACGAAAAAGAAAATCGCCAATATCCCCTTCGGGCCGTATATCGCCGTCCTCGCCGGGGCCACCGTCAACGGCAAGCCCAACTACGCCACCCTCGGCGCCTACGGCGTCGTCAGCCAGCGGCCGGTGCTGTACATCTCGCTGAAAAACTCCCACTACACCACAGCGGGCGTGGTCGAGAACGGCTTCTTCAGCGTCAACGTCCCGGCCTCGGCAGATGTCGCCAAAACCGACTACTGCGGCACCGTTTCCGGCAAAGACATCGACAAGTCGGCGGTGTTCGAGTCCTTCTACGACGAAGCGGGCAACGCGCCGCTGATAAAGGAGTGCCCGATCAATTACCTCTGCAAGGTCATCCAGACCATCCCCATCTTCGACTTCACGATGTTCCTCGGCGAGATCGTCGCCGCCTATGCGGACGAGGACTGCCTGGAGAACGGGGTGCCGGACGCCCTGAAAGCGAAACCGACGATGATGATGGCTTTCGGTTATTTCGATATCAAAGACAGAATAGGGACAGTATTCAAAGCCTGCGGCGGCAGTCGCCCTCACTCCCCGTAAACCTGGATCAGATTCCCGCAGGTGTCGTCGAACAAGGCAATCGTGACAGGGCCGGCTTTGGTCGGGGTCAGGGTAAACGTCACGCCCAGCTTTAGCAGGCGGTCATACTCCCCGGCGACATCGTCGCTCGCGAAAGCGGTCGCCGGTATGCCCTGGTCGCGGAGCGCCTTCTGGTAAATTTGGGCCGCCGGGTTGCCGTTCGGTTCGAGGACGAGCTCCGCCTCGTCGGGCGCTTCCGGCGACACCACCGTCAGCCATCTGGCATCCCCCAGCGGGATGTCGTTTTTTTTCTCAAACCCCAGCACCTCGGTATAGAACTTCAAGGCTTTCTCTTGGTCGGCCACGAACACGCTGCTCAGTTTAATTTTCATGCTTGTCCTCCCTATGCTGTGAAAGGCTGGTGGCTTTCTTGTATCGGGGGATAGTATGTTAATGCAGTACCTCCACAACGCCCTTCGTACCATCCACCCTTATCCTGTCCCCGTCGTGGATCTTCTCCGTCGCCTCGTCCACTCCCACCACCGCCGGGATGCCGTACTCGCGGGCCACCACCGCCCCGTGGGTCATCAGCCCGCCCACCTCGGTCACCAGTCCGCTGGCTGAAACGAACAGCGGCGTCCAGCCAGGATCGGTGAACGGCGCCACCAGGATATCGCCCCGCTCCAGGTCGGCCTCCTCCAGCTTCGTCACCACCCGCGCCCGGCCCTCCACCGTCCCCGCCGACACCGCCATCCCCGCCAGCGCCCCAGGCGGCAGGTCGCGCGGCGCATACGAGCCGGCGAACATCTCGCCCTCGCTCGTCATCACCCGCGGCGGCTTCAGCTTCTCGTACTCCGCGTACTTCTCCCGCCGTGCCGCGATTATTCTCTTGTCTGCCCGGCCGGTCGCCACCGCCGCCGTCAGCTCTTCCAGCGTCAGGTAAAAAACATCCTCCGGCTGCTCGATCGCCCCCTGGGCCGCTAAAGCCTCCGCCTCCTCCATGATCGCCTTCTTGCACTCGTCCAGCAGGCTTACCATCAGATATTTCGGATACTCCCTCAAACCGATGAACTCCCGGTACGTCCGCGCCAGCCGGCCCATAACCCGTGCTTTCATCCCGCCGGCCAGCCTGCGTTTCAGCCGCCGCCTCAGCTCCTGCGCCGCCCGCTCGGCGTCCGCCTTCCCCTGGGCGAACTTCCGCCGGTGCTCGCCCGGCTCGGTGCTGTGGATATGGCTGGCGATCGCCGGCACCAGCTGCGTCGGCCGCTCCCGCCAGCGCGGGCGGGTAATGTCGATCTCGCCCGGGCAGCGCATACCGTACTTGCGCAGAAAACTCTCGAACGCCGGCCGGATGGCGTCGCCGCCCTCCACCCGCCCCAGGCCTTCCAGGAAAGTTGCGTCCTCCGCCGTCTTCATATACGCCAGCGCCGCGGGGTAGGGGCGGATTACGTCCGCCAGGTCGCCCAGCACCAGGCCCATCTCGGACGACACGTTCCCCGGCGCCGACTTCGTCAGCTCGTCCAGCGGCGACGGCTCGCCCAGCCAGTACCGAGCCAGCCAGCCGATCAGCATCGACGCCATCCAGGCCGTGAACACCGGCGGCCCGATTTCCTCCATAAACGCATCGAACCCCATGCTGAAACTGTCGGCGATATACTTCAGCCGCTCCTGCCCCGGCCGCCTCGCCAGCTCGCGGCGCAGCTCGCCGACAAGCTGAGCGCAGAGCGCCTCCGTATCCGGGACCTTTATCTTATCCTGCAAAAGCAACTTCGGGACCGCCCCGGCCATCATCGCCAGGCTCTTCGTCATATAGGACTTCCCGCCTTTGGCCCGCTTGCGCGGCTGCAGCGAAGCGATAAAATCGCGGCGGCGGAGCACCTCGGCGATCGCGCTCGCGATCAGCGCGTCCGACTTGCTGTACATCGCCGGCGCCGTCTTGCGCCCCAGCCACGACGCCAGCGAATCGGTGATATCGATATACATCCTTCCCCCCGCGGCCACCGGCACCCAGCGATTGTCCACCGCCTCCATCGTATTCTCCCAGATCGACATCCCCAGCGGTCTGATCGGATCGGTCATCATCTGCACATGGCCGAAGGACACGTATACCCCCGGCGCGTCGCCGGCCGTCTCCGGCAAGGGGTAGAGCGTCGTTATCGGCCGGCTCTGCACGATGTAAAACCGCCCCCCGGCCCGCGCCCACTCGATATCCTGCGGCGCGCCGAAATGCTCCTCGATCTCCCGGCCCAGCGCCGCCAGCTCCGCGATCGCCGCGTCGGGCAGCGCCTGCTCGCGCTGCCGCCCGGCGGGAACCTCCCGCTCCTCCGTGCCGCCGTCCGCCAGCGGGTATATCGCCAGCTTCTTGGCCGCCACCTGCCGCTTCACGATCCGTCCGCTCCGCACCTTGTACAGGTCGGCGCTCACCAGCCCCGACACCAGCGCCTCCCCCAGCCCGAAGGCCGCGTCGATCGACGCCACCCTGCGGTTGCCGCTCACCGGGTCGGCGGTGAACATTATCCCCGCCACCTCCGGGAAAACCATCCGCTGCACAACCACCGCCAGCCGCACCTTGCCATGATCGAAACCGTTCTTCGCCCGGTAGGCGATCGCCCGGTCGGTGAACAGCGACGCCCAGCACCGCTTCACATGGTAAAGCAGCTCGCCTTCCCCTTTAACATTCAGATAAGTATCCTGTTGGCCGGCGAACGACGCCCCCGGCAGGTCCTCGGCCGTCGCGCTCGAACGCACCGCGTAGGCGTGCCCGGCTCCCGCCCGCCGCCAGGCGCGGACGATTTCCGCCGCCACTGGCGCGGGGATGGCCAGGCTCTCCAAATGGGCGCGGATGCGGCCGCCTACGGCGCGGATCTCCGCCAGCGCCCCGGGGCCCACCCGGCCCAGCTCGGCCAGCAGCGCCGCGAACTCGCCGCTCTTGGCCGCAAATTCCTCATAGGCCTCCGTCGTCACGCAGAACCCGGCCGGCACCGCCACCCCCGGGATGCGGCACAGCTCGCCGAGGTTAGCCCCCTTGCCGCCCGCACGGGCCAGGTCAGTCTTGCCTATCGCCGCGAAATCCAGCACATACCTGTCCATCGTCGTCCTCCCTCCGGGATCGTCCGCTAATAGCCTTCCCGGCCGCGGGGCAAAAATTGCCCCCGACGGCCCGAACCCCGAAGAAGTACCTCGCCATTGTCGCCGGCAGCGGCGTGAAGACCGTCAAAGGCCATGCGCGGCATAAGTAGGAAATGCCGGATCTTTGCCGAATAATGCAACAAACGCCCCTCAGACGCGGGAAACAGAGGAAAGGCTTATTATGAACGTATTTTCGTCACAGGCGGGCTGGCCTGCGTCGCAGGTGCTGATCTATCACCCGATACAAGATATCTGGATATATCTCCTGGCGGCGGCGGTGCTGCTGTCGCTGTCGGTGTATACCTGGCGGTACCGGCAGTCGCCGCCAGCCTTGTACCTCGCTCTTGGCTCCGCCGCCCGGGTCGTCTGGCTGGTCGCCCTGGTCATGATTACCGTCAGCCCGGCTCTGGCCGACAAGCTTCGTTGGGCCGTCATCCACCAACTAGGCGCCCTGGCCGTCATCCCAGTGGCTCTCATGACCGCCCTCCACCTCACCGGCCAACGGCCGGTCGTCATCCGCGCCGCCCGTGTCTTCCTCCTCGCCATCACCGGCTTTTTCTGGCTGGCTGTTCTTACCGGCGGCTGGCACGACTGGTACTGGCGAGGCCTACCGTGGGACGTCGCGACCTTCGGTTTCATTCGCGGGCCGCTTTTCTGGACGGCCATGATTATAGGCTACCTGACACTCGCGGTTACCCTGGCGCTATACATCCACCGTGCGGTCCGCACCTCCGGACTGCGGCGCTGGCAGGCACTGGCCGTCCCGGCCGACATGGTGATATCGGCGGCCGGCCATATCCTCTGGATTACCGGCCCATCAACGAGCTTCGCGTTGCCGCTGGGCTTCCTGCTCGGCAGCCTGGTGTGGTTTGCCATCTTTTTCGGGCTGCGGGTCTTCGACCTGCAGGAGCTGGCCGAGGCCACGGTCACGCGCGATATGAACGACTGCCTGATTGTGACTGACGCCCAGGACTACATCGTCGAGCTCAACCCGGCGGCCGAGGTGCTATTCCGCGAACAGGCGGCGGCAATGGCAGGCAGACGGGCGGCGGCGGCGTTCGCGCCCTGGCCGGCTTTAGCCGCGCTGGCGGAAAGCGGCGAGGCGCGGGCGGAGGAGATCGCGGTGGCCGGCGGCCACTACCTTGCCCGGGTGTCATTGTTGACCGGCTGGGGAGGCAGGCACTTCGGCAAGGCGATCGTCCTGCAGGATATCGGCGAACTGAAAAAGGCCCAGGCGAGGATAATCGAGCAGGAGAAGGCGTTGTCGATAATGGCGGAACGGGACCGGCTGGGGCGCGAGCTGCACGACGGGCCCGGCCAGGTATGGAACTATCTCAGCCTCAAACTGCAGACCGTCGACGCCTTCCTCACGAACGGCCAGTCGCAGTTGGCGAAACAGGAGATCGCGGGACTCATCGGCACGGTCGGACAAATGAACGCTGACGCCAGGGCGTCGATCGTCGGCCTGAAGCTGGCCGGCGACACGGGCGACGATTTCATTGCCAAGCTGAGGGACTACCTGGCGTGGTACCGGGAAAGCACCGGCCTTGCCGTAGAGTTGGCCCTGCCGCCCGACTGGACGGAAAAAATAATCAGCCGCTTTCGGGAAGTGCAGCTTCTCAGGATAATCCAGGAAGCGCTCACCAACGTCCGCAAGCATGCCGGCGCCGCCCGCGTCAGGGTCGGCATCGAGAAAATCGGCAAGCGGGCGGTCGTGTTGGTCGAGGACGACGGCTGCGGCTTCGATATGACGGCCCTTACGGCGGGCAAATCCAGCTTCGGGCTGCGGATCATGGCCGAACGGGCCGCGGAGGCGGGCGGACAGTTGGAGATAGAGTCGAAGGTCGGCCGGGGCACGAAGGTGATCGTCCGCTTCGACCCGGAAGGCAAGGTGTGAAGCGATGAGGATACTGCTGGTCGACGACCAGGCCCTGATGCTGGAGGGGCTGCGCAGCCTGCTGACGGCCAAGGGCTTTACGGTGGCGGGCACGGCGCAAAGCGGGGCGGAGGCGCTGATGAAATACGAGATGCTAAGGCCTGACCTCGTGCTGATGGATATCCAGATGGCCGGACTCGACGGCATAGAGACCACCAGGCTGCTGAAAAAGGAATACCCGGAGGCCAAGGTCGTCATGCTCACCGGCGTCGAGACTGACAGCAACCTGGTAGCCGCCATCCGGGCCGGGGCGGAAGGGTATCTTTTGAAGGATATGGATGCGGACGGCTTCGTGCGCCAGCTCGCGGCGGCCGCCGCCGGGGAGATGCCGTTCGCGCCGGGGCTGGCCAGGCGGCTGCTGGACAGGCTGAGCGACCGGCCACGGCCAGAGGACCACGGGCCCGGCGGCGAGGAGCGGCGACTGACCGAGCGGCAGAGCGAGCTTTTGCGGCTGCTGGCCGAGGGGCTGACCTACAAGGAGATCGCCGCCCGGCTGGGGCTGGCGGTGGATACGGTAAGGTACCACATCCGCGAGATACTGGCCAAGACGCAACTGGCCAACCGGACGCAGCTCATCGCAAACGCCTCGCGCCTCACCGCCAAACCTTAATAAAAACTAACGAAAGTGGTAGTCGGCGACTACCACTTTTTCTTTTGGGGGACTACCGGAAAAGGAGGTATGGAAAAAGACAAAATTTGCTACTATTGTCTTAAATGAGACAAGTATGGGCGCCCGGAGGGGAAAAACCGTGATCAAGGCAGCACTGGAGATCGGGATATGCGGCGCCGGCCCGCGATGGTCGGGCGTCGAGGAGATACTGCGCCGGCAGGAGGGCCTCCGGGTCAGGCGGCTGGGCGACTCGCTGGCGGCAGCCGTCCCGGAGATATTGATGCTGTCGCCGCACGCGGTGCTGTTCGAGATAAACCGGGCCGCCCCGGCCGATATCGCCGTCATCATGCAAAGGCTGCCGGGGACGCGGCTGATAGGCCTGAGCGCCGCCGGCGACGCTCTGACGGTATTCGCGGCCAGCGAGCGCACCGTGCGGAGCGTCGAGGAGCTGGCGCTCATCGTTGAGGGCGGCCACGCCGCCCCCGTGAACGAAAGGAGAAACGACCATGCGTAAAACAAGATTGCTCGCCACCGGCATGCTCGGCTTCTGGCTGTGGCTGGCCGGCCTGCCCGCCAACCACGACACCGCCGGCCAGTGGCTGGCCGGCCGCCTGTCCCCCGCCCGCGCCGCCGACGTCAGCGGCGAAGTCACCGCCGGCGCCACCCTGACCGGCGATAACGTTGTCGGCACCTCCCTGACCGTCAATGCGGAACTCTACACCGGCAGCGGCACCCTGACCGTCAACGCCGGCGCCACCCTCACCAACAACAACATTTTATGGAATTGGGATACCAGCAATGTCTATGGCACGCTCATCAACAACGGCACCATCGTCAACAACGACACCGGCGTCCTGTCGCCCGGCGGCGGCAAACTTGGCCGCATTACCGGCGGCAACCTGACCAACAATAACACCATCATCAATTATTCCGATATTGGGTCGGCCGGCGGCACCCTCACCAACAACGGCACCATTGCCAACCTCGGCGCCGGCAACATGGCCTTTCATCATGGCACCAACCGGGGCCGCATTACCAGCGACAGCGGCGGCTCGCTTACCTTGTATGATACGGCCAACGAGAGCGGCGGCACCATAACCGGCTACGGCAGCCTTCGCATATACACCTCCACAAATAAAAGCGGCGGCACCATAACCGGCTACGGCAGCATAGTCATAGAAGCCTCTACAAATGACGCCGGCGCCGCCATCGACAACTACGGCACCGGTGTTACTATAAACCTTGTAAATAGCGGCACCGTGACCAACTACGCCGGTGGCACGCTGGACATGGCCCGGTCCACGGAAAACAATGCCGGCGGGAAGATCGTGAATCACGGCACCCTGACAAATACCCAATATACGGCCGGGCTGAAAATGACCAATAACGGTATCCTGGAAAACAGCGGCTTTTTCCAAAACACGTATACTCTCGGCTTGCGGGCCGTCCTGGACAACAACGGCGCGCTGACCAACAACGCCGGCGGCACCGTCGACAATCGCGGCCTCATCACCAACAACGCCGGCGGCACCATCGACAACGGCGGCACCTTCGCCAACGCCTACAGCTTCGACAACCTCGGCACCGTCGTCAACCGCGGGACGTTCTCCGGTCTCGGCGCCGTCTCCACCGTCAACCGCGGCACCTTCACCAACGCCGGCGTGTTGACCGTCCTGGACAATTATCAGACCCTGACCAACACCGGCACGGCCTCCTATGTGAATAACGGCTGGGTGGTCTGGCAGGGCGACGGGCATACCCATCCCAATGTCGCCACCCTGGACAACAGCGGCACCCTCGTCGATGTCACGAATTACGCCACCATCACCAACCGCGCCGCCGGGACGATCGCCGTCACCGCCGGGGCCGTTAACTGCGGCGGCCAGCTGACCAACTACGGCCGCCTCGTCAACAACGGCCTGTTTCTTAACATGGATGACCAAAGCAGCGGCGGTTACGCCTACAACCCGCTCGTCACCGGCACCCTCACCAACAACGGCAGCATTACCAACAGCGCCGGCGCCACCTTCGAGAACAAGGGCGGCGCCACCCTGAACAACAACGGCACCCTCTACAACTACGGCACCTTCGCCAACAAAGAGAATATGACCAACGACGGCCACGTCCCCGGCACCATCGCCAACACCGGTGCCATCTACAACTACGGCACGCTTACCAATCAGGACGGCTCGACCCTCACCTCCAGCGGCTCCCTCTACAACTACGGCACCTTCACCAACGCCGCCGGCTCTACCCTTACCGTCACCGGCGGCACGGTATACGGCCCCATCGTCAACAACGGCACTTTCAACATCAGCGGCGGCAGCTTCACCCTGCCGGCCGCCGGGCAGAGGCTGTCGATCACCAACCTCAGCGGCTCCGCCGCTTTCAGCTTCGCCGGCATCACCGCCGGCGCGCCGGACGTCACCGTCACGACCAGCGCCGCGGGCAGCCATACGCTGACGGTCATGGGCAGCGGCGCGGCGACGGGGACGGCGAAGGCGGTCGACCTGCCGGCCGGCAGCACGGCGACGTTCACGGGCGGCGGCGACGTGGGGGCTTACTACTGCACGCTGGCCAAGGGGTCGACCCTGGGCCTCGACGCCGAGGACTACTATTTCAGCAGCAGCGGCCTGCCGTCGGCCATCTCGAAGGCGGCCATGGGCACGACGGTGAGCACGACGACGCTCTGGTACGGCGAGATGAACGAGATACGGAAGCGGATGGGCGAGCTGCGGATGGGCGGCCAGTCGGCGGACGATTTCTGGGCGCGGGCTTACGCCAGCCGCTTCACGGTGCGGCCGGCGGGGGCGGGCGGCTACAGCCAGCGGATGAACGGCCTGGAGCTCGGCAGGGACAACCCGCGGAGTTTCGCGGGGGGCAAGAAGTACACCGGGTTCCTGCTCGGCTACGGCAAGGCGGACAACACGTTCGACGGCGGCAGTGGCGGGACGACGGAGAGCGGCTATCTGGGGGCCTACGCGAGCTGGGTGCGGGAGAACGGGGCGTATTGCGACGTGATCGGCAAGTACAACCGGTTCAATACGCGCTTCTCGACGGCGAGCGACCGCGGTGCCTACGAGAACAGCGGCTTCGGGCTGTCGGCGGAGCTGGGCAAGAGGTTCGAGCGGGGCGACGGCTTCTTTATCGAGCCGGCGGCGGAGCTTGCGGCGCTGTGGGCGGGCCGGGCGGCGTACACGACGGCGAACGGCCTGAGCGTGGAGGCGCCGGCGGCGACGTCGCTGCAACTGAGGCTGGGGCTGACGGGCGGCCGCAAGTGGCAGGGGGCTGACGGGGCGGGCCGGCAATTGTACGGCAAGGTGGCGTGGGTGAACGAGTACAGGGGCGACTCCACGACGCGGGTGGACGGGGCGACGTTCGAGACGAGCGTGAAGGGCCACCAGTGGGTGGCTGGGCTTGGATTCGTGTACGACAGCGGCAGAAGCCAGCTTTACATCGACGCCGAGAAGTCGTGGGGGACGACGGTCAGCAAGGACTGGGGCGTCAACGCCGGTATGCGTTGGAAGTTTTGAGCAAGCGGAGTATTTCTCTCATACCTTCATCACCTCGCTGCGGAAGCCAGGCTTCCGCAGCTTTCTTCGTCCGCAAGCCGGCTTTTCCCCCGCGGCAGGTCTGTCTTCCGACGCCTTCTTCTCCGCCCATACTCCCTCCGCCGGACTCGTACCACATAACAGCGCACGCCCTGCTTCCGCCGCCTTCCTTTACTGCCCATGCGCCCTCCGCCGGACTCGTACCACATAACAGCCCACGCCCTGCTTCCGCCGCCTTCTTTTACTGCCCATACTCCCCTGAATCGCAGTCAGGTCTGTTCAGCTTTCAGTCAGGCACCTTGGTTAAGGCGAACTTAGCCGCTTCCGACACACCAATCCGACCGGGAAAATTTACAAAACCCCCCTTGACTTTGCCGATGAGCATTATTATAATATAAACAAAGGATAATAATTATTGATTAATGATTATTATCAAAAATATTGTACATAGGAGGATCTACATAATGGAAGAAAGACGGGCCATGCCCCTCATCGGCGACGACGCGCCGGCCTTCGTCGCCAGGACCACCATGGGAGACATCAGCTTCCCCGGGGATTACAGCGGCAAATGGGTTATCCTCTTCAGCCATCCCGCCGACTTTACCCCCGTTTGCACCACCGAGTTCATGACCTTCGCCTCCATGCAGGACGAGTTCCGCGCCCTCAACACCGAACTTATCGGCCTTTCCATCGACAGTATCTACGCCCATATCGCCTGGCTGCGGACCATCAAGGAAAAAATCGACTTTAAGGGCATGAAGGGCGTGGAGGTCCTTTTCCCGGTCATCGAGGACCTTAAGATGGAGGTCGCGGCGAAATACGGCATGGTCCAACCCAACGCCTCCACCACCCAGGCCGTCCGCGCCGTCTTCATCATCGACCCCGCCGCCAAGGTCAGGTGCATCATGTACTACCCGCTCAGCACCGGCCGCAACCTCGACGAGATAAAGCGCACCCTTATCGCCATCCAGAAGGCCGACGCCGAAGGCATCGCCACCCCCGCCAACTGGCAGCCCGGCGACGACGTCATCATCCCGCCCCCTGGCTCCTGCGGCGCCGCCAAGGAGCGGGTGGAGAGCGCCGAGGAAGGAAAATACTGCCTCGACTGGTTCATGTGCCTCCGCAAGGATAAATAACCAACTCCCCTTCTTCAGGGCCCGGAAGTTTCCGGGCCTTGTTTTCTTCCCGGCCGGCGGTTTGCTACCCGCCCCCCATTTGTGATAATATTTTCTTACCCGTAAGGGCTAAACTTCCGCTTTTCCACCCTGAGACACGAGGTGACGACGTGCATCCCTGGCTCGACCTGTTCGGCATCATCGCCTACCGCGTATTTTTCGTCTTCTTCGACCTGACCTTCTGGCTGGTGGTTGGCCTGGTGGCCTTCCAGTACCGGCGTATGCAGCAGGATCAGCTTAAGATGTTCGGCATCCCCGGCCCTAGCCTCTTCCGGCGGGTCGCCGCCGCCGCCGCCATCGGCGCGGCCGGCGGCGTCGTGGGCAGCTTCGTGCTGACCTTCGTCGGCCTACCTCTCAATCACCTCGGCCTCGCCTACATCTGGCCGGTCGTCATCGCCCTCATGCTCGTCAACCTCCGCTTCATGTGCTTCGCCTACGCCGGCGGCCTCGTCGCCGTATCCAACGTCCTGTTCGGCTGGCCGGATGTCAACGTCCCCCAGGTCATCGCCCTCGTCGCCGCCCTGCACGTCACCGAAAGCATCCTCATCTTCGTCAGCGGCCGCTACGGCGCCGTGCCCATGATCCTCCAAAAAGACGACGGGCGCGTTGTCGGCGCCTTTACCCTCCAGAACTTTTGGCCGTTGCCCCTCGTCCTCCTCATGGCCTTTGTCCCCGAAACGATCGCGGGGATGATAAAAATGCCCGACTGGTGGCCGCTGCTGCCGATGCCGGACAAACCGCCGGTCGGCGACGAGTGGCACTACGCCCTCGTCCCCGTCGTCGCCGCCCTCGGCTACGGCGACATCGCCGTCGCCAGCACCCCCGCCGAGCGCCGCCGCCAATCCGCCTTCCACCTTGCCCTTTACAGCCTCGCCCTCCTCGGCCTCGCCGTCCTGTCGGCCAGGTACGCCTGGCTGCAATTCTTCGCCGCCGTCATGTCGCCCCTCGGCCACGAGCTGCTCGTCCAGCTCGACAACCGCCGCGAGATGCGGGGCGAGCCCCGGTTCGTGCCCCCGGAGCGCGGCGTCATGGTCCTCGACACCGTCGCCGCCACCCCCGCCAGCCAGGCCGGCCTTCGCCCCGGCGACATCATCCTCGACCTCGGCGGCCTCGGCGTCGACAATACCTTCGAACTGGCCCGCGCCATCAGCTTCGCCCCCGACGCCTTCGACATCACCGTCAGCCGCGACGGCGCCGTCACGCGCCGCCGGGCCAGCTTCGCGGGCGGCGAGCGGCGCCTGGGGGTCATCCCCGTCCCCGAGGGCCGCGAGCAGAATTACGCCCGGCTTGTCGGCAACCGCTTCGGCCTGCTCGACTGGCTCAGAAACCGTTTTCGCAAAAGCGGATAATCGTTCTCATTCTTCTGTGGTTATGATATAATTATTACTAACCGATAATTTTTATAAATTAATTTCCAGCCGAGGAAAAATTTCGTGCGGATTCCCGCCGTTTGCCAGACAGTTGCCAGGGTAAATGTCTGAGCGGATGTCAGGGGAAATGCCAGGGTTTTTGCAAGAAAAATGCCAGATTTTCCCCGGACCGCTTGCCCGAACATACGTACTGTAGTACAATGGAAACGACGAACGCTTGTTCTAAAAATAGCTTTGCGAGGCGGATATGACGACACTTGTCCCCAAACTAAAAACCACCTATCAGGAAGGCGGCCGGCCCTTCGAGGTCGTCGCTCCCTTCGTGCCCACCGGCGACCAACCCGCCGCCATCGCCAAGCTGGTCGGCGGCATTCAGGGCGGCGACTGGGCCCAGGTGCTGCTTGGCGCGACCGGCACCGGCAAAACCTTCACCGTCGCCAAGGTCATTGAGGCGGTCCAGAAGCCGACCCTCGTCATCGCCCACAACAAAACCCTCGCGGCCCAGTTGGCCAGCGAGTTCAAGGAGTTTTTCCCCCACAACGCCGTCGAGTACTTTGTCAGCTACTACGACTACTACCAGCCCGAGGCGTATATCGCCCACACCGACACCTACATCGAGAAGGACGCGTCGATCAACGACGAGATCGACAAGCTGCGCCACTCGGCCACCAGTTCGTTGTTCGAGCGGCGCGACGTCATCGTCGTGGCCAGCGTGTCCTGTATATACGGCCTCGGCTCGCCCGAGGACTACTACAACCTCGTGCTGTCGCTCCGCCAGGGCCAGGTGAGGGACCGCGACGAGATCCTCCGCAAGCTGGTCGACATCCAGTACGAGCGCAACGACATCAACTTCACCCGCGGCACCTTCCGCGTGCGCGGCGACATCATCGAGATCTTCCCGGCCGCCTACGGCGAGCGGGCGGTACGCGTCGAGCTGTTCGGCGACGAGGTCGAGCGGATCATCGAGATCGACACCATCACTGGCGAGGTGCTGGCCGAGCGCAAGCACATCGCCATCTACCCCGCCAGCCACTATGTCACCTCGCGCGACAACATGCTGCGAGCGACGCAGGACATCGAGGCGGAGCTGGCAGAGCGGCTGGCCGAGCTCAAGGCGCAGGACAAGCTCCTCGAGCACCAGCGCTTGAGTCAGCGCACCAGGTACGACCTGGAGATGATGCTGGAGATGGGCTACTGCTCGGGGATCGAGAATTATTCGCGCCACATTACCGGCCGCAAGCCGGGCGAGGCGCCGTACACCCTTATCGACTATTTCCCCGACGATTTCCTGATTGTCGTCGACGAATCGCATGTCACCATCCCGCAGCTCAGGGCGATGTACAACGGCGACCGCTCCCGCAAGGAGGCGCTGGTCGACTTCGGATTTCGCCTGCCGTCGGCGTTCGACAACCGGCCGCTGACCTTCGACGAGTTTGTCGAGCGGATCAACCAGATCGTCTATGTGTCGGCGACGCCGGCTCAGTACGAACTGGGGGCGTCCACGCAGGTGGCGGAGCAGATCATTCGTCCCACAGGCCTCCTCGATCCCGAGGTCGAGGTGCGGCCGATCAAGGGGCAGATGGACGACCTGCTGGGCGAGATCAAGGCCCGCGCCGCCGCCAACGAGCGGGTGCTGGTCACCACGCTGACCAAGAAGATGGCCGAGGACCTGACCGAGTACCTCAAGGAGATGGGGGTGCGGGTGCGTTACCTCCACTCGGACATCGTCACCCTGGAAAGGTTGGAGATCATCCGTGATCTCAGGGCCGGAGCCTTCGATGTCCTTGTCGGCATCAACCTGCTGCGCGAGGGGCTCGACCTGCCGGAGGTGTCGCTGGTCGCTATCCTCGACGCCGACAAGGAGGGCTTCCTCCGTTCGGAGACGTCGCTCATCCAGACGATCGGCCGCGCCGCCCGCAACGCCAACGGTCGGGTCATCATGTACGCCGACGTCGTCACCGACTCGATGCGGCGGGCCATCGGCGAGACCGACCGCCGCCGGGCGGTGCAGCAGGCCTATAATGCCGAGCACGGCATCACCCCGCAGACCATCCGCAAGCGGGTCAAGGAGATCATCGAGACGACGAAGGTGGCCGAGACGCCGGGCGAGTACCGCGCCGAGCGCATCAAGTCCATGTCGCGTTCCGAGACGCTGGCGCTCATCGCCAAGCTGGAGAAGGATATGCGCCAGGCGTCCAAGGTGCTGGAGTTCGAGCGGGCCGCCGAGTTCAGGGATATGATCGTCGAGCTCCGCCAGGGACTGCAGAACGCACCGCCGGCGATGAAGGAGAAGAAGAAAACGCGGGGCAAATAAAACGTTGTCCAGCGCTTGATATTTTTGCATTTAATTATTTGCGGAGGCTATTTACGTTGAAAGATAAGATTTACGTCAAAGGGGCCAGGCAGCATAACCTGAAGAATATCGATGTGGAGATCCCGCGCGACGAGCTGGTGGTCATCACCGGCCTGAGCGGCTCGGGGAAATCCTCGCTCGCTTTCGATACTATCTACGCCGAGGGGCAGCGCCGCTACGTCGAGTCGCTGTCCGCCTACGCCCGTCAGTTCCTCGGCCAGATGGACAAGCCGGACGTCGACTATATCGAGGGCCTTTCCCCGGCCATTTCGATCGACCAGAAGACGACCAGCCGCAACCCCCGTTCCACCGTCGGCACGGTGACGGAGATTTACGACTACCTGCGGCTGCTGTTCGCCCGCGCCGGGCGGCCTCACTGCCCCAAGTGCGGCAAGCTCATCAGTCAGCAGACGGTCGAGCAGATGGTCGACCAGATCGTCGCTCTCCCCGAGGGCACCCGCCTGTCCGTCCTCGCCCCGGTCGTTCACGGCAAGAAGGGCGAGCACCAAAAGGTGCTTGAAGACATCCGCAAGGACGGCTACGCCCGCGTACGGGTGGACGGCGAGGTGCTGGAGATCGGCGCCGATATCAAGCTGGAGAAGAACAAGAAGCACAACATCGATGTGGTCGTCGACCGCATCGCCATCAGAGAGGGCATCGCCCCCCGCCTGGCCGACTCGCTGGAGACCGCCCTGAAGCTTTCCGAGGGCCTGGTGGTGATCGACGTGGTCGGCGGCAAGGAGCTGATCTTCAGCCAGAACTTCGCCTGCGCGGAGTGCGGCGTCAGCCTGCCGGAGATCGCGCCCCGGATGTTCTCGTTCAACAACCCGTACGGCGCCTGCCCAGACTGCACCGGCCTCGGCAGCAACATGGAGATCGACCCGGCGCTGGTGGTGCCGGACGGCTCCAAGTCGCTGCTCGACGGTGCGCTCGCCCCGTTTTCCAGGAACACTAATTCGTGGTTCATGTGCCAGCTGGAGGCGCTGCTCGAAAAGCGCGGCCATTCGCTATACAGTGTGTGGGACGAGCTGCCGGCCGACGTGCAGCAGGCCGTCCTGTGGGGGGCGGGGGAAGAGAAGGTTACCTTCGAATACGAGAACCTGCGCGGCGAGCGGCGCCTCCACCACACCCACTACGAGGGCGCCATCCCGACGCTAACCCGTCGCTATAAGGAGTCGAACTCGGACTGGTCGCGCGAGGATATCGAGGAATTTATGAGCACCAAGCCCTGCCCCACCTGCAAGGGGGCGCGGCTCAAGCCCGAGGTGCTGGCCGTGAAGGTGGGCGGCAAGAGCATCTACGAGGTGACCAGGCTGACAGTGGCCGACTGCGCGGATTTCTTCGCCGGCCTCGAACTCACCGAGCGCGAGCGGACGATCGCCCACCAGATTCTCAAGGAGATCAAGGCGCGGCTGGGCTTCCTTCTCAACGTCGGCCTCGACTACCTGACCCTCGATCGGGCCGCTGGCACCCTTTCGGGCGGCGAGGCCCAGCGCATCCGCCTGGCCACTCAGATTGGCTCGGGCCTGGTCGGCGTGCTCTACATCCTCGACGAGCCGAGCATCGGCCTTCACCAGCGGGACAACAACCGCCTGCTGGCCACCCTCCAGAAGCTCCGCGACCTGGGCAACACCATGCTGGTCGTCGAGCACGACGAGGACACGATGTACGCCGCCGACCACATCATCGACATCGGCCCCGCCGCCGGCGAGCACGGCGGACGCATCGTCGCCCAGGGGACGGTGGAGGAGATCAAGCGCAACCCGCTGTCGGTCACCGGCCAGTACCTGAGCGGCAAGAAGGCCATCCCCGTGCCGGAGGTCCGCCGCCAGCCGAACGGCAAGTGGTTGGAGGTGGCGGGGGCGCGGGAGAACAACCTCAAGAACCTGACGGTGAGGTTCCCGATGGGCGTGTTCACCGCCGTGACCGGCGTGTCCGGGTCTGGTAAGAGTACGCTCGTCAACGAGATTCTGTACAAGGGCCTGGCCGGCCGCATCTCCGGCAGCCGCCAGCGGCCCGGCGACCATGACGCCATCCGCGGCGTGGAGTATATCGACAAGATCATCGACATCGACCAGTCGCCGATCGGCCGCACGCCGCGCTCCAACCCGGCGACCTACACCAGCCTGTTCGACGCCATCCGCGAGGTTTACAGCCAGACGCCGGAATCGAAGGTGCGGGGCTACAAGCCGGGGCGGTTCAGCTTCAACGTCAAGGGCGGGCGGTGCGAGGCCTGCCGCGGCGACGGCATCATCAAGATCGAGATGCACTTCCTGCCCGATGTGTACGTGCCCTGCGAGGTGTGCAAGGGGGCGCGCTACAACCGCGAGACGCTGGAGGTGAAGTACAAGGGCAAGAGCATCGCCCAGGTGCTGGACATGGTGGTGGACGAGGCGGTCGAGTTCTTCCAGAATATCCCCAAGATCCACCGCAAGCTGGAGGTGCTCCAGGACGTCGGCCTCGGCTACATCAAGCTCGGCCAGCCGGCGACCACCCTTTCGGGCGGCGAGGCCCAGCGGGTCAAGCTGGCCACCGAGCTGGCGCGGCGCTCGACCGGCAAGACGCTCTATATCCTCGACGAGCCGACCACCGGCCTCCATACCGCCGACATCCACCGCCTGCTGGAGGTGCTGCAGCGGCTGGTCGACGGCGGAGACACGGTGGTGGTCATCGAGCACAACCTCGATGTCATCAAGACGGCCGACCACATCATCGACCTCGGGCCCGAAGGCGGCGACCGGGGCGGGATGGTCGTCGCCCAGGGTACCCCGGAGGAGATCGCCGCCTGCCCGGTGTCGTACACCGGCAAGTTCCTGGGGCCGGTGCTTGAAAAGGGGAAGAAGATTGCGAAGAAAAGCAAGGCTGTGTGATGAAAAAAGGCTACCTGCGCCGGGATGGCGCGGGTAGCCTTTTTATATTGGGGAGGGCTTTTGAGTTCATGGCACGCTTTACCTAGCGGCCGGGCCGTAGGTGCTGGGCTCCGGTACTCCGACTGAACGCGCCGTACGGCTTGCGTTGCGCGCCCGCGGGCACCGTCGTCAACTGACGTCCATGTCAGTAGACTCCTCGCTCGGCCGTCCATGGCCTCGCGTGCGGCGGCGCTGCTCTGCTTCGCCAACGGCGCGGTAACAGCCTCCGTAAAGTCGCCCTGCACCTGCGTCCCGGCCGCACAGCCCGCATCAAACGATCATCTGTGAGCTCGTGACCTCAGGCGACCGGGGCGGGATGGTGGTCGCCCAGGGCACCCCGGAGGAGATCGCCGCCTGCCCGGTGTCGTATACCGGCAAGTTCCTGGGGCCGGTGCTTGAAAAAGGCAAGAAAGAAGTAGGTAAAGCAGGATAGATACCGGCTTACGAGATAGACCAGGCAGCTTTAAGCTGCCTGGCTTCTTTTACTTGCAGTGAGGGTACCTGTGGTTTATTGGAGCTCAGACTTGTCCGGTTTTTTTCCGGCAGTTGCGCTAGCTTTAACGTCAGTGGCTTTGCCGGTGACAACGCTTTCCTCCATGTTTTTTATCGTTTCCCGTATTTTTTGCTGATGATAGCCTGTCAGGGCAAACATGCGGAGGTCGCCGAGAAAATCTAGACCGGCGGGTTCCTTTGTATTGCCACCGTTTTCTTTGGCCGCGGTCGGCTTAGCCGAACTGACGGACGCGGCGCTATCGCCGGCGGCCGCTGGCTTATCTTGGCTGCCGGCGACGGCGTTCTTGTCGGCGGCAGTTTTTGGGTCGTTATCGTCAGTCTTTTTGGCGGAGGTCTGGCCGACCAAAACCTTCATGTTTTTACCGATTACTATATAGGTGTATATAATATCGCCTGACTGAACGGTGACAAACTTCCAACCGCCCGCGTTGCCGCCCGCATCCTGTGAGGATTGATTTGCCGATTGCCCGTATGCGGCCTGATTTTTTGTCAATGCTGTAACCCCGGAAAGATCCATGCAGATATCATCTCCTGAAAATGAAAATAACTTCTCTAATTAATATCGTAATTTCCAATAATTTCTTTAATGGATATTAAAACTGACGGCGTATTTGACTTCGGCAGCCGAACGATCGCCCGGTGCACCCCGGAGGAAATTGCCGCCTGCCCGGTGTCGTACACCGGCAAGTTCCTGGGGCCGGTGTTAGAGAAGGGGAAGAAGACTACGAAGAAAAGCAAGGCTGTATAATAAAAGGCTACCGGCGCCGGGGTGGCGCGGGTAGCCTTTTATGGTTTTGTGGGGCTTATTAATTCGGGGCACGTTTAGCCGGCCCCGATTCGCCTTGCCTAGCGGCCGGGCCGTAGGCGCGGGGCTCCGATCCTCCGGGCGAACGCGCCATAAGGCTTGCGCCGCGCGCCCGCGGGCACCGTTGTCAACTGACGTCCATGTCAGTAGACTCCTCGCTCGGCCGTCCATGGCCTCGCGTTCTGCGGCGCTGCTCTGCTTCGCCAACGGCGCGGGAACAGCCTCCGCAAAGTCGCCCTGCACCTACGTCCCGGACGCTCGCTTGCCCATAGCCTCTTTTCTTTGGGAGACGGAAGCCCGTGGCGGAGACGTATGTTTTCCAGTCGCCGGATCGTTGTTTGAGCTCAATTTCCAGGGCAAACGAACTAAGTTTCATGGAAATTAATGTAAATTAAGCAGGAGTTTGGGAAGTGACGGCGGAATATGTTATGCTGATAAAACCTTTTACAAGGAGCTGACTATGTTTTGCCGAGAATGTTTGTCATTTGTATCCTGACTGTCGCGCTGCTGGCCACTTGTCCCGTGCCAGCTCTGGCCGACACTAACCTGCTGGACGATGACCAACCTGCTGCAAAGCCAGTGGTGGCTACGATTTACATCAACAATGCCAAAACCACCTATGACGACGAAATTACCGTCAAGCTAACCGAGCGCTTCAACGCTAAACTTACGAGATATGATATCCGTAAAGGCGACAGGTATGTGGAAAAACTGGATAAACAGGGGGTAACCGATATCTCTGTGGCCGAACGCGCCGATATTCTCAAGGCGTTTGAAGGCGAGGGCGTGGACTACGTCGTATATGCAGAAGTGCAGCCGCCGATCCTGAACGAATGGGTAGCGGTTTTCAACGCGGGATACAAGGTCACCGTCATTGTCCCTGTGAAGATTCTCAATGTCAAAGCAGGAAGATATATTTATAACGGCAAGTTTACGGAGCAAGCGGACAACAGCGCCGTGATCGGCGGTGTTGGCACGAAAGCGGCGGTAATGACAGCATTGGATCAGATTTTGGCGAAGACGGATGAGGTTTTGGTCAACAGGCTGCCAATAATAAATAAATGATTAAAACAAGCCCGTTTTTTAAAAAATCGGGCTTGTTTTAACAATTCGGGAAAATTTGTAAAAAAAGAAACAAAAAAAGAGGAATGAGGGGCGGAGCAAGGAATTAATGAAATGTTAAATTTTGCAAAGGGGTTGACTGTGCTTGCAGAAAAAGCTGGTTGTTTGCTGCCTAGCGATCGTGTTCCTTGTACTCTCTTCTATTCCCGCCTCCGCCGAGATAGTTTTGCTGCCAAAGGAAGAAACGGGACCCAAACCAGTAGTGGCAACTATTTACATCAACAACGCCAAGGCCACTTATGACGACGAGATTATCGCCAAACTGACCGAACGTTTTAATGCCAAGCTAAAAACGTACGAGATCCGCAAAGGCGACAAATATGTTGAAAAGTTGCATAAGATGGGAGTGACAGATATAACCACCGCCGAACGCACCGACATTCTTCAGGCGTTCGAGGGGGAGAATGTCGACTACGTAGTGTACGCAGAAGTACAGCCGCCCATCCTAAAACACTGGATGTCTCTTTTCAACCAGGGTTACGCAGCCACCGTCACCATTCCTGTCAAGATCATCGATGTCAAAGGCAGCAAATATATATACAACGGCAAATTCACGGAGCAAGCCGACAACAGCGCGGTCATCGGGGGTGTCGGTACTAAATCCGCCGTTATGAAGGCGATGGACAAGATCTTCGTAAAAACTGACGAGCTTTTGGTGAGCAGAATGCCAATGAATAAGTAATTATAACAGAACAGGCACGGCCTTCGCGGTTCGGGCCTGTTTTTTTGTAAAGTATATTGTTTGCAGGGCTTTTATTGGCATTGCGGAAAAGAATCATATGAAGCAAGTACAGGTTGGAGGTCATCAATTTGGATTTAAAGCAATGGGTCGCCGGCGAGGTTCACAGGTGCTATTGGGAGGATAACGTCAACTGCGCGCGGACGGTGCTGGCGATATTGGCGGAGTTGGGCGGGCAGACCCTCCACCCGCAGGTGGTGGCGGCGGCCACGGGGATGCACGGCGCGGGCGGGTTCCGGGCCCAGTGCGGGCTGGTGGAGGGCGCCCTGATGTATATCGGCATCGCCGGGGCGGAGCGCGGCCTGAACGACGAGGAGGTCGGCGACCGCTGCCGCGAATTCGCCGAGGAGTTCACCGCGGCGTTCGGCAGCCTGCTGTGCCGCGAGCTGAGGCCGGAAGGCTTCGCTGACGACCTACCTACCCATCTGTGCGAGCCGCGCAGCGTGGACGCGGCGATGTTCGCCGTGGAGTTTATGCGGGCGAAGGGCCTTATCCGCGGCTAGCCGCGCAGGGGGATGCACAATGACTGATATCGATTTCGTTACCATGAATGACACGGAGGCATGGCTGGCGCTCGCCCGGGAGGTGGAGCCGCTGTTCGGGCCGATGGCCGGGGAGGCGGGTTTTATCCAGGCCGTGGAAGAGATAATCGCGGCGAGGAAGGCTTATTGCGTCCGCGACCGGGAGGGCCTGGCGGGGGGTGTCGCGGTCTCCGGCAACGCGATCGAATGGCTGGCCGTTGCTGCGCGGGCGCGGGGGAAGGGCTACGGCCGGGCGCTACTGGCCTTCGCCCTGGAAAAGTGCGACCCTGCGCTGGCGGTGACGGTGCAGACTTTCGACGCTTCGTGCCCCGAGGGCGCGGCGGCGCGGCAGCTGTACACGGACGCCGGGTTCGTTGAGACCGAGAAAGCGGGGCCTAATCCGGCCGGCGTGGGGACGGTCATGATGAGGCGCTCATCGGCGGGAAAGGGAGACCGGGGCGGCGTGGGGCAAACCCGATGCCCCGCAGGACGGCATGAGGAAAAACCGGGGGTGCGAAAGTGAGAAACCTCGCGCGGTTGGTCTGCGCAACGCTGATAATGGCTTTTATGTCCGCGCCGGGGGTGGCGGCGGCGTGTACGCTGTGGGCGGGAGCGGGCGAAAGCGTCGCCGGGGGCGGCACGCTCATCGCGAAGAACCGGGACTGGGCGCCGGATCACCAGCAGCAAATCCGCCTCATTACTCCGAAGCGCGGTTACCGGCTGATAGCCCTGTACGCTGTGGGCAACAGGCACGAGGGCACGAAGGCCGGCATCAACGAGAAAGGCCTTGTGGCGGTGAGCGCTTCGCCGCCCAGGCATCTGGCGGCGCGGGAAAACTATCAGGGCAAAACCAGCATGCGGACGATGCTGACCCGCTACGACAGCGTAGCCGCCGCGCTTGAGGCCCTCGACAGGGGCGAATGGGTCTGCGGGCCGGAGTACCTGATGCTGGCGGACGGCAAAGAGGTGGCCTGTATCGAGTTCGCGGCCGGCGGGGCTTACGAGGTCGTCGCCCGCACCGCCGCGGGCGTGGCTTTCCATACCAATCATTACCTGGCTCCGCGATTGGCGGACCTGAACAAGGGCAAGCTGGCGAGCAGCATGAAAAGGTGCGCCAGGATCGAAGAACTGCTGGCGGATAAGGCGGTCCACGATACCGACGATTTCCGGCGCTATAGCGCCGACAGCGTCCTGTGGCGGACAGGGGATGCTCCGGCCGCCGCCCGGACGCTCGCGTCCTGGATTATCAGGCAGCCGCGGGACGGCAGCGCTATCCTGTATCTGAAGATGGCCAATCCGGGCATGCCGGTTGCCGAGTATGAGTTCGCCGTGGACGACCTGTTCGCCGGCAGGGTGGATCTGGCGCGGATCGAATGAGACCGCTTCCCCGACGGAGGCGGCCTGTTCCATCCCTTGCGCCGGGGACCTATTGGGGCTATACTTGAAGTTGCAATCATCAATCTCATACGTCAGGGGAATATACGGGCATGAGCATTAAGAGGCTTTTCATAGCGTTGGCGCTGTTCGTGGCGGCGGTCGGGGCGGCGTTGTATTTGACGGCACCCGCGAAGCAGGACGGCGGGGCGGCCAGGGACGGCTACGCCGTGTACGAGAACGAGACTTATGGTTTGAAGGCCGAGTACCCAGCGGCGTGGCGGACGCTCGAGGACGTGCCGGGGGTGGCCGTGGTCTTTCATTCGCCGCCGGAGTCGGCCGAGGATAAGTACAACGACAATGTCAATATCATCGTCGAGGATGTGTCCGGCAAGCCCGGAACTACCGCGGAAGCGTACGTGGAGCGAGGCGTAGCCGGGCTGCGGGCGTCGCTGGACGATTTCCGCCTGCTCGGCAACAAGCCAGGCGCCGTTTCCGGCCGGCCGGCGAGGCTGCTGGAGTACACGGGCCGGCGGGGGGAGTTCCGCCTTCATTTCCTGCAGGCGGTGACGGTCGTGGGCGGCAACGCCTATTTGGTTACGTATGTCGCCGAGGAAGACAAGTACGCGCAGTTTTTGCCGCTGGCGAAGAGGATTTTCGCGTCGGTGGCGATAAAGTGAGGCCGCCGCGCCGGGACGACGCGGGCGGCCTTTCCATATTGCGGACGGGGGGCAAAACGGGCTATACTAGAAGCAGCGGTTTTCGTTATCTTGCTACAGGAGGGTTTATATGAGGAAGCTCTTTACCGCCTTGCTGCTGGCCGCGATGCTGGCGCTGCCCATAGCGGCGTCGGCCGCTCCCGCGGATGCGGGCGCGAAATCGGCGCAGGGGGCGTTCGCCGTGTACGGCAACAAGGATTATGGTTTTCAGGCGCAGTATCCCGCGGGGTGGCAGGTGATCGAGGGGGCCGCGGAGACGGTCGTCGCTTTCCATTCGCCGCTGACGGCGGCCGGCGACCGGTTCAGCGAGAATGTGAATGTGATCGTGGAGGACCTGGCCGCGCATCCCGGCCTGACGCTCGACGGCTATGAGAAGCTCGGCCTGGCCAACCTGGCGGCGTTTATGCCGGAGCTTGCCGTGAAGGAGCGGCGCGCGGGCACCCTTGCCGGCCGCGCGGCGAAGCTGGTGGAGTTCACGTGCCGTCAGGACGCTTACCGCCTTCATGTGCTGCAGATGATGACGATCGCGAACGGCAGGGCCTATGTTGCGACCTACACCGCCGAGGAGACGGAGTACGGGCGTTTTCTGCCGGCGGCACGGAAGATAATGGCGTCGCTGACGATTAAGTGAGCCCGGAAAGGATGGCGGGACGATGAGTGAGCCGGCGGGGGCGATTTTCCGCGAGGAGCAGCGGTTTCGCCAGCTGTGGCTGTGGCTGGTGGTCGCAGCTACGGCGGGGATCACGTGGTATGGGTTTGTGGGCCAGGTGTTTATGGGGCGCCCGTTCGGCGACAGGCCGGCTTCGGATGGGGCGCTGACGGTTATCTGGCTGTTGTTCGGCATCGGCTTGCCGGTGTTTTTCCGCCTGTTGCGGCTGGTGACGGTGGTTAGCCCGGCGGGGGTGCACTTCCGGTTCGCGCCGTTCCATTTTTCCTTCCGGGCGCTGCCGCCGGCGGATATTCGCTCGTACGAGGCGCGTACTTACCGCCCGCTGCTGGAGTACGGCGGCTGGGGCATCCGCTCGGGCCGGGGCGGCGACGCGTATAACGTGAGCGGCGACAGGGGTGTGCAGTTCGTGCTGGCGGGCGGCCGGCGGGTGCTGATCGGGACGCAGCGGCCGGAGGAGTTCGTCGCGGCTCTCGACAAGGTTTTAGGATATTCGAAAACGACCGGCGCACAACGCGCGGATAGTCAAAATGATCCTGACCGGTAAGGGTTGGGGTCTTTTTATATTCCCGGAGGGGAGAACGGCTGATTAATCGCCATTTTTCGCCGGGCGGAGCGGCCGAAGGTGTCGAGAAGGCCGATGTATTGCGACTTGACCGGCTTACAATCTAAAAAGTATAATGAAGTTGTAAGTTGTCGATTATTAGATTGTGAGGTGTGGCTGATGAAAAGGAGAACGCTTGTTATCCTTGCCGTTATATGTGTGGCGGCGCTGCTTTTGGCCGGCTGCGGAGGAAAGCAGGAGCAGAAGCAGGTTACTCTGAAGTTTGCCGATGCCGGTTGGGACAGTATCAAGTTTCATAATGCCGTGGCGATGTTTATCGTCGAGAAGGGCATGGGGTATAAGGCCGAGGAGATGAGCGGCACGACGACGCTGACTTTCCAGGCCTTGAAGAACGGCGATATCGATGTCTATATGGAGGCGTGGACGGACAATCTGGCTACATATGCCGAGGATGTGCGCAAGGGCAGCATCAAGGAGCTGGGGGTGAACTTCGACGATAACGCGCAGGGGCTGTATGTGCCGCGGTATGTGATCGAGGGCGACGCCAAGCGCAATATCAAGCCGCTGGCCCCCGGCCTGAAGACGGTGGAGGATCTGAAGAAGTTCAAGCAGGTGTTCGCCGATCCGGAGGCACCCGGCAAGGGCCGTATTTACGGATCGATCCCCGGCTGGGAAGTGGATAAGATCCTGTATAAGAAGTATGTGAATTACGGTCTGGATAAGGATTTCACTTATTTCCGGCCCGGTTCGGACGCCGCGCTGGCGGCCGCTTTCGCTACGGCTTACCAGAAGGGCGAGCCGATTGTGGGCTATTACTGGGAGCCGACGTGGCTGACCGGCAAGTATGAGCTGGTGAGGCTGCAGGATACGCCGTACAATAAGGATACTTTCAAGGAGGGCAAGGGCGATTTCCCGGCTGTGAGGGTGACGGTGTGCGCCGCCAAGGATATCGAGCAGAAGGCGCCGGACGCGGCCGCGTTCCTGAAGAAGTACCGGACTTCGAGCAAGCTGACGGCGAAAGCGCTGGCGTATATGTCGACGAATAAGGCCAGTTACCGGGATACGGCGAAATGGTTCCTGAAGAATAACGAGGCTGTCTGGACGAAGTGGGTGACGGCCCAGCAGGCGGAAAAAGTGAAAGCGGCGCTGAAATAGGCGGGATGATGTTATGAATTGGCTCTGGGAATTCCCTGCGGGGATGTATTTCGATATCGGCACGCCGATCGAGAATGCCGTCATTTATCTGAGTACCAATTTCGGGTCTGCTTTCGATTTCGCCAAGGCGGCGCTGCAGGGGTTCACCCAGGGCGTCCATGCGGTGGTGTCGTTCGTGCCCTGGTGGCTGACGATCGCGGCGGTGGGCGTGTGGGGCTGGAAGTCGAGCGGCCGTCCGTCCCGGGGGGCGCTGTACGCGGCGCTGCTGCTGGCGGTGGGCCTGATGGGGCTGTGGTCGCTGATGCTTGAGACCATTTCGCTGGTGATGGCCTCGGTGATTATTTCGCTGCTGATCGGGCTGCCGGTGGGCGTGGCCGTGTCAGGGAGCGACCGGGCCAACGAGGGGCTGCGCCCCGTGCTGGACGCGATGCAGACGATGCCGACGTTCGTTTACCTGATCCCGGCGGTGATGTTTTTCGGGCTCGGGCAGGCGCCGGCGGTGATCGCGACGACGATTTACGCCGTGCCGCCCGTTATCCGCCTGACCAGCCACGCCATCAGGCAGGTGGACGCGGAGGTGGTGGAGGCGGCCCGGTCCTTCGGCTCGACGTGGGGGCAGGTGCTGTTCAAGGTGCAGATTCCGCAGGCGCTGCCGACGATTATGACCGGGGTGAATCAGACGATCATGATGGCGGTGGCGATGGTGGTCACGTGTTCGATGATCGGCGCGAAGGGGCTGGGCATGGAGGTGCTGATCGGCATCAACCGCCTGGAGCTGGGGCGCGGGTTTACCGCCGGGGCGGCGATAGTGATCGTGGCGATTATTATCGACCGGCTGACTCAGAATTGGTCTGATGCGAAAAAGGGATGAGGTAATGCCTGTTGAATGAGATTTTGCGGGTGGAGCATCTGACGATGCTGTTCGGGGCCAATGCGCCCGCGGCGCTCAAGAGCCTGCAGAAGGGCGCGGAGAAGGACGAGATCCTGAAAAAGACCGGGGTGGCGGTCGGTGTTTATGATGTCAATTTTTCGATTTCGCAGGGGGAGATATTCGTCATTATCGGGTTGTCGGGCAGCGGTAAGTCGACCGTCGTCCGCTGCCTGAACCTGCTGAATCAGCCCACCCACGGGTCGGTGTTTTTCAAGGGGCAGGATATTACCAAGTTCGACAGCCGTCAGTTGATGGAGTACCGCCGGACGAATATCGCCATGGTGTTCCAGAGCTTCGGGCTGATGAGCCATCGCAACGTGCTGGGCAATGTGGTGTACGGGCTGGAGGTCCGGGGAACGCCGAAGGCGGAGCGCGAGCGGCGGGCCCGGGAGATGATCGAGATGGTCGGGCTGACGGGCTGGGAGGACCGGCCGATTACCGCGCTGAGCGGCGGTATGCGCCAGCGGGTCGGGCTGGCCCGCGCTCTGGCGAACGATCCCGATGTTTTGTTGATGGATGAGCCGTTTTCGGCGCTGGACCCGATCATCAGGCGGGATATGCAGTTCGAGCTGCTGAGCATCCAGAAGAAGGTGCGCAAGACGATCGTTTTTATCACCCACGATATCAACGAGGCTTTCAAGCTGGGCAACCGCGTGGCGATCATGAAGGATGGCCGCCTGGTGCAGGTGGGCACGCCGGAGGAGGTGCTGGAGAATCCGGTGGACGCCTATGTGGAGAAGTTCATCAGCGATATCGACAGGACGAAGATTCTGTCGGTGCGCAATGTGATGAGCGCACCGTCGGCGATCGTGAAGAAGGGCGACGGCTGGCATGTGGCGATGGGCCAGATGCGGTCGAACGGCGTTTCGAGCGTTTATATGGTGGATGACGATATGCGGCTGCTGGGGCTGCTGACGCTCGACGGGGCAATGCAGGTGCGCAGCGGCGCGGTCAGTATCGAGGAGGCGGTGATCCGGGAGATTCCGCTGACGACGGCCGAGACGTCTTTGCAGGAGCTTATGCCGGTGGCGGCCGAGGCGAAGTATCCGATCGCGGTGATCGATGACCAGCAGCAGCTTGTCGGCATCGTTACCAAGGCGGCGGTCCTTTCCTCCCTGGCGGGATGACCGGTTTGCGCCTCATCCGGGAGTAAATAAAATAACGGCCCGAATCCGTTTTTGGATTCGGGCCGTTTCGTGTTTGTGGGAGGCGGTCAGCCCACCTGCTCGGCGGTGCCGGCGGCGACCTGGTCGCGGAGGACGCGTTTGAGTATTTTGCCGGTCTGGTTTTTGGGGAGGGCGTCGAGGACGATGTAGTCGCGGGGTAGTTTGTAGGCGGCGAGGTTGGCCGCGAGGTAGTCGCGGACGGCTTTTTTGTCGAGGGTGTGCCCGTCGGCGAGGACGAGGTAGGCCCTGACCGCCTGGCCGCGCAGTTCGTCGGGGACGCCGATGACGGCGGCCTCGGCGACGCCGGGGTAGGCGTAGAGCAGTTCCTCGATTTCGCGGGGGTAGACGTTTTCGCCGTTGGCTATTATGAGGTCTTTGAGGCGGTCGACGATGTAGAAGTACCACTCGGTGTCGCGGTAGGCGAGGTCGCCGGTGTGGAGCCAGCCGTCGCGCAGGGCGACCGAGGTTTCGAGCGGCAGGTTGTGGTAGCCCTGCATTACGCTCGGCCCTTTGACGATGATTTCGCCGACGGTGCCGGGGGCGACGGGTTCGCCTTTCGGGCCGGCGATTCTGACTTCGAGGCCGGGCAGGGGCTTGCCGATCGAGTAGTATTTGGTTTTGTCGGGCGGGTTGAGGGTGACGACGGGCGAGGCTTCGGAGAGGCCGTAGCCTTCGATGATGGGACGGCCGTATTTTTCCCGGAACTGCCGGGCGATTTTCTCTGGTAGGGGGGCGCCGCCGGACACGAAGAAGCGGATTCCGGCCAGGTCGTCGGCTTCGCCGGCGCGGGCGAGGAGGTTGTACATGGGGGGGACGCCGTACATGACGGTGACGCCGTGTTGTTTGACGGCGGCGATGGTTTCCTTGGGGGTGAAGCCGTCGAGGACGGTGATGGAGGCGCCGCAGAGGAGCGGGTTGAGGACGGCGCAGGTCCAGGCGAAGCAGTGGTACATGGGCAGGACGCAGAGGACGTTGTCGGCGGCGTCTATGGGCAGCGCTTCGCGGAAGGCGGCGGCGTTGCTGACGAGGTTGCCGTGGGTGAGGACCGCGCCTTTGGGGTTGCCGGTGGTGCCGGAGGTATAGATGATGACGCAGGGGCTGTCTTCCCCGAGGGTTGCGTCGATGTCGGGGGCGGGGGGGAAGGTTTCGGCGGCCAGCCGCGCCTTGAGGGCGGGGATGGCGTACTGGGCGAGTTCGCCCTGGTAGCCGCAGCGGTCGAGTTCGGCGCCGAGGCTGAGGGTTTCGGCGGTGATGAGGTGCCGTATGCGGGCGTCGTTGATGATGTAGGCTATTTCCCTGGCGGTGAGCTGGAAGTTGAGCGGCACGACCACGGCGCCGAGGCTTACGACGGCCATGTAGGCGTAGACGAATTCGGCCGCGTTGCGGGAGATGAGGCCGACGTTGTCGCCGGCTTTTACGCCGGCGTGGTGGAGAAAGGCGCGGTAGGCGGCAACCTCGGCGCGGAACCGCCCGTAGGCGACGGTTTCTTTGCCGTGGAAGGCGATGCAGTCGTCCGTTCCCCGGGAGATCAGTTGGTGTAGAAGCATCCTAAACCCCCTTGTGTTTTTTGCACAGACGTATGTGGGTATTGTATCCTAAATCGCCTGATTTGTCACGCGAGTGTGCGGTGAGCTAATTTTCCGGCGCGTTGACAGGAAAATCCTGTTATTGGTCGAAGTAGGAGGAAAAATACGTGAGGGGGTTATCGACATGGCGAAATACGACGAGCAGCTTTCTTATCTGCAGAAGCCCAATCCGGAGGAGGTGCCGGCGGAGCTGCAGGAGGTTTTCGACAAGTTCACCGATTTTCAGGAGAAGAACTGGGGCTTTATCAATAATCTCTTCAAGGTGCTGCCGCTCAACGCGCATCAGTACAAGGGTTTCCTCGATTTCAAGGCGTCGCTGTTCACCCCGGAGACGTGCTATCTGTCGAACGCGGATAAGGAAATGATGGGGCTGGTGGTGTCGGCGACGAATAACTGCGCGTATTGCCTGACAACCCATACCGACGCTCTGCGCGGGATGGTGGACGATCCGGCCTGGGTGGATACGCTGAGTTATAACTACCGGTCGGCCAAGCTGACGCCGAAGCAGCGCGCCCTGTGCGATTACGCCTTTTTCGTGACCGCTTATCCGCAGGAGATCGACACCGATCAGGTCGACAAGCTTCGGGCGGTGGGCTTCACCGATCACGAGATCCTGGAGGCGGCGTACGTGGCAGGGTTCTTTAACTATACGAACCGCTGGGTGAGTACGATCAAGCCGGTGGCTAACCGCGGCCATTTCAGCCATAACCGCTAGGAGAAGGAGGGAGGAATTGATATGACAAGAAAAGCTTACAGCGCGGCGGGGGCTGCTACGGTGGGGCCGTATTCGCACGCGGTGGCGGCGGCCGGCGAGCTTGTTTACCTTTCGGGGCAGACGCCGCTCGACCCGAAGACGGGCAAGCTGGTGGAAGGCGACGTGGGCGTCCAGACGGCGCAGTGCTTCGAGAATCTGGCGAATGTGCTGGCGGCTGCCGGACTGACGCTGGACGATGTTGTGAAGGTCAACGTCTTTCTGACCGATATCGGCGATTTCGCGGCGATGAACGCGGTGTACGCGACGAAGTTCGCGGCTCCCTATCCGGCGCGGTCGACGGTCGGCGTGGCTGCTTTGCCCCTCGGGGCGCGGGTGGAGATCGAGATGATCGCCCGCCGGGGCTAAAGCGGCAGGGACTTTTCTCTGACGATAGGGAAACTGATGACAGCACAATACGGGTAGGAGCTGGCGCATACATATGTTGCAGGATGATGGGCAGAGCGCCTGGCAGTTGCGGGTGCGCGAGCTGGAGCGGCGGCGGTGGCTGGTATGGGTGCCGGTGGCGCTGGCCTTTTTGGCCGCGTATTTCCACCGCACCGCGACAGGTGTGGTGGCCGACAGCCTGATGCGCGATTTCGCCATCGAACGGGCGGCCGAACTGGGCGTTCTTTCTTCGATTTATTTTTACACGTACGCGGCGATGCAGTTGCCGGCCGGCATTCTGGCCGATTTCTGGGGACCGCGGCGGACGGTCACGCTGGCGCTGCTGATGGCGGCGGGCGGGGCGGTGCTGTTCGGCGCGAGCGAGAGCATGCCGGCCCTGTACGCCGGGCGGTTTCTGTCGAGCGTGGGGGTCGGGCTGCTGTTCGTCAATCTCGTCAAGATTTACGCCAACTGGTTCCGGCTGCGGGAGTTCGGCACGATGTCGGGGCTGACGGTGCTGGTGGGCAACGCCGGCTCGCTGCTGGCGGCGACGCCGCTGGCGTTCGTGGTCGAGGCGCTGAACTGGCGGGCGGCTTTTTACCTGATCGCCGCTTACTCGCTGGTGATGGCGGCGGCGAGTTGGCTGATCGTCCGCGACCGCCCCGCCGACGTGGGCCTGCCGCCGGTCGCGGCGGTGGAGGAGAGCGAGGGCGTGGCAGCGTCAGGGTCGACGATGACCGGCCAATACAGCGTGGTGGCGTGCATCCGGACGGTGCTGGGCAACCGCTATACCTGGCCGCCGTTCCTGGCGGGAACGCTGGTGTACAGCGTGTTCATGACCTTCCTCGGTGTGTGGGGGGTGCCGTATTTCATGCAGGTGTACGGGATGTCGCGCATTGAGGCGTCGAATTATATGGTGGCGGTCGTGGCCGGGAATATGGTCGGCGGGCCGCTGATCGGCTTTCTGTCGGACCGGCTGGGGTACAGGCGGTGGCCGTACTGCGGCTTCGTGGCGATGTTTTTGGCGGTGTGGCTGACGCTGACGGTGTGGAACGGCGGCAAGCCGCCGGTGGGGGCGCTTTATCCCCTCGTCTTTATGATCGGTGTCGGGATGTCGGCGCTTACGATATCGGTGGCGTGCGCGCGGGAAGTCAATCCGCCGCATGTGGCCGGCATTGCCGCCGGGTTCGTCAACTCGGGACCGTTTATCGGCGCGGCGCTGATGCAGCCGATTTTCGGCTGGGTGCTCGATTTGCACTGGCAAGGAGCGATCGAGAACGGGGTGAAGGTTTACCCCGGCAGTGCCTGGCAGAGCGCGTTCTGGCTGTGCGCGGCGGTGCTGGCCGTGGGGCTGGCGTTGACGCTCTTGATCAGGGAGACGCGCTGCCGGGCGCGAGTCGACTAGCCGGGCGAATCCCCGGCTCGGCCGGGATTCGGGTTATAACGCAGCACTACTTTGTACCGGGGGACTTGCAGTATATCAAACCCGATCACGGTCAGTTCGCCGTTTTTCCGCAGGACATCATTCAGCATTGTAAGCGGCAGGTCCCTCCCGGAGACGGGAGCGGGCCCGGCCGCCACTGCCGATAGTCTTTGCAGGACTGCTTCTTTTGAGATCCAGTTGCCCATGCTTTGCGGGGTGGCGCTGACCCATTTTTTAACTTTCGGTATCAGCTCCGTAACATCTTTAACCCGGGTTTCCCGGGGATAGTTCAGGTAAATAACCCCGGACATGAATTCTCCGGAAGCGGGGAAGGTCCGATAAAACCGCAAGGAGTTCACGCCTTGCGCGTTTTTTATTGTCCTCAGATCGCTTTCCTGCAATAGCGTAATATTATAGGAACCTAAGTCGACCATTTTTTGAGCAGCTGCACCCCATAAAAACGTCTGACGGTCCTTGGATAATGCCCCGACGACCTCCAGCAGGGACAGCGCGTCGCCCGTGCCGTCCAAGGTTGCCTCCTTTGAGCCCGGATAATAGCAAAAAGCCCCCTCGCTCTCCTGATAGCACTTTTCAAACGTGCTTTGCACCATATTTTCCATGAAGGTTTTTGCCGCTTGTTTGTTTTCCGCCGATACGCCGCTCCAAAGATAATTTGTCAATAGTTTTATACCTTGGTACCTTGCTATTTTCCAGTCATGCACTTCGGCGAGATCGGCATCCTCAGGCATGGGCCGGGAAAGCTTGCGAAGGGTTGTAGCCAGCATTTCGTCTTTATAGCGCAAGGGGAATTCACGGTGGCGATCGGCGCCATTCGGAGCTGCAAATAACTGGACAATTTTATAGGTGGGTCCCAGGTCTCCTTCATTCAGCAGTTCACCGGTATAACGGAGCCGAGGCCCCCAAAAGCCTGTCTTGCTGTCCTGGTTGGCGTAAAACCACTCTAGCAGCGCTTGTTTCCACGCCGGCGAAAAGGTATAGAGGTTGTTTCGTTCCAGTTCGCCGTAGTTGTGATAAAAAGCCGCCATGATGTAATTGGTTTTCGGGAGTTTGGCGCCCAACCACCCTACCGTCGATAGATCGTCCAATACGGCCGTCAGTTTGTGGGGGGTAGCGATTTCGTCGAGGA
This sequence comes from Selenomonadales bacterium 4137-cl, assembly GCA_032334055.1. Taxonomy (NCBI): domain Bacteria; kingdom Bacillati; phylum Bacillota; class Negativicutes; family Acetonemataceae; genus Anaeroselena; species Anaeroselena agilis. The sequence goes on from JAUOZS010000002.1 coordinate 49,502, forward strand.
ACTTGAGGGGGTATTTCAACCGCAGGGGCCGACCGGTTTCTTTGGCTAACAGTTCAAGGTGCTGCACGACATTCAGTGTCGGCTCCAGATAATAAAAGGAGGGGTACGCGGGGTCCATAAAACCGCCTGTCTCAGGATTCTGGAGGCTTAAGTAAAAATCCATTTCCACGTTTTTATCGGCGAAGGCCGGCACCTTAATCAACCCTTGCCTGGTTTTCAGCTGGCGGTGCAGGTCGTTAAGCCTGGCAAAGGCGGTAATATAACGGCCCTTGTCGAGGTAATGGGCGCACCCCAGCATCTTGAATTCGAATTCCGCCATGTAGTATCCTTCGGCCTGCAATTGTCCGTTCAGTTTAAACATTTCGGAAATTGCGGCCACGCTGCGGTAGACATAGAAGCCTGCTCCGGCCGCGAATATTGCCGCAATCGTTAAGCCGGCGGCGATTAATCTCTTAACCTGCGTCTTCATTATTATCCTTCTCCTTGGGGGACACGCTGCCACCTCACAAATAATATTCCATATGTGTTATATAACATGTGGAATATTGCCCTTGCCTGGTAAATGCAGGCAGCTTTTCATGCAATCGGAGCGAAAAAGAGACCGTCCGCGAGCTGCTGAGGCTCCGCGGACGGTCTTGGTTAAGTAGCGAGGGTTAGGAGCGGTATTTGAAGGTGATGGTTTTTTTCATGTCGGGGTGGAGGCTGTTGAACACCGGGCATTCCTTGGCGGTCAGCTCGATGATCTTCTTTTGCTTGGGGGTGTAGTTGTCGTGCGGCAGGGTGAATTCGCTGATGAGCTCGACTATGCGGCGCGGGTCGGTGCCCATGACTTTGGTGGTTTGGACTTCGGCGCCGTCGATGGAGAAGCCGTGGGTTTCGGCGGCGATGCCCATGATGGTGAGGACGCAGGAGCCGAAGGCGGTGGCGACGAGGTCGGTGGGGGAGAAGGCTTCGCCGCGGCCGTGGTTGTCGACGGGGGCGTCGGTGATGATTTTGTTGCCGGACTGGAGATGGACGCATTCGGTGCGCAGGCCGCCGAGGTATTTGTTTGTTACCGTTGCCATTATAAAACCCCTTTCGGATATTTGGTCATAATGTAATATTCAAGCTGCGGGCGGTATTTTCCTTCGCTTGCGTGAAAATCCCCGCTCCCGGGCGGCGGGGGGGGGCAGGCCGGAGGGGGTGGGATAAATAATGAGTCGAAATACCCAGTATTTTCAGACTAAAGTCCTAAAAAGGCTTGCCAGCGGCGGGAAAACACGATAATATTAAGTCATCAACAGCGGCTTTTCGCAGAATATTGTCGAAAATATCATAGCTGGCAAACCTGCCGAAAGACAGGGACGCAAAGCCATGGGTCTAAGGACGGATGTCTATGACTGCCAGGTTGCCTATTCGCTGAGGCGAATTGTTTCGATTGCGGCAGTCTTTCAGGGGATTGGCGCTATTTTTTATGGCCGGAATGACCGCCGTGGCGCGGGTGGCGAAGGCCGGCAGAGGGGGAAGAGCGGATGCCTGATTTGGATTATTCATATGTGCTTGCGGCGGTGGGGATTACTGCGGTTATGCTGGCGGCGTATATCTATGCGACGGTGACGGAGCCGAAAAGCTTTTTTAAGCGGCCTGTGGGTCAGGTGCAGGTCAGGGATCTGCGCAAGATCAAGGGCAGGTAGAGATTGGGGGCGGTGAGAGGTGACGTGACTGTGCGGGGGTTAAGGATTACGGACAAGGAGGTGGGCCATGAAGAAGATGGTTGTCGAGGCGCTGACGCCGGGTATGGTGGTGGCCCGTGAAGTGGTTTCCCGCGAGGGGGTCGTGCTCCTCGAAAAGGGCGGGCGCCTGACGCAGGCGCATATCGCCATCCTCACCCGCCGGGAAGTGCCGTTCGTTTATATCAAGAAAGAGGAATAGCAGCGGATAAGCAGCGTTGCGGCCGGCAAAAGCCGGCCGCCTGTTTTTTCCGGGGGGCGCGGCAGCCGGGCGGCTTGGCGCGGGCGGCGTTTTTTATTATAATGACAGTACGGAATTCCACGGGAGGGCCTTTTATGGCAAGCGAGCTGACGGAAAAACTGAGCCATCTGCCGGATAAGCCGGGCGTGTATCTGATGAAGGACGCGAACGGCCGGATAATTTATGTCGGCAAGGCGGTTAACCTTAAAAACAGGGTGCGCTCCTATTTTCAGTCGAGTCGCGGGCATTCACCGAAGACGACGGCCCTGGTGGCCCGCATCGCCGATCTGGAGTTCATTGTGACGGGGTCGGAGATCGAGGCGCTAATCCTGGAGTGCAACCTGATCAAGAAGCACCGCCCGAAGTATAATATCAGCCTGCGGGACGACAAGAGCTTCCCGTACGTGAAGGTGACGATGAACGAGCCGTACCCCCAGGTTTTCGTGACGCGGCGGGTGGTGAAGGACGGGGCGCGCTATTTCGGCCCGTATACCGACGCCGGGGCGATCCACGAGACGGTGGCGCTGCTGCGCCGCCTGTTTCCGCTGCGCACCTGCCGCAAGCTGGACGCGCCCCGGCCGTGTCTGCAGCACCATATCAAGCGCTGCCTCGCGCCCTGCGCCGGCAAGGTGGACGAGAAGACGTACGGGGAGATGATCCGCGCGGTGCTGCTGCTTTTGGAGGGCCGCTCGGACGATGTGGTGAAGGAACTGAAGCGCCGGATGGCCGAGGCGGCCGCGAACCTGGAGTTCGAGCGGGCGGCCCGCCTGCGCGACCAGTTGGCGTCGGTGGAGAAGGTGGTGGAGAAGCAGAATATCGTGACCGGCGCGGGCGACCAGGACGCTGTCGGCCTGGCGCGGTCGGCGGCCGGCACGTGTGCGCAGGTGTTCTTCATCCGCAGCGGCAAGCTGGTGGGCCGCGAGCACTTTCTGCTGACCGGGGGCGAGGACGAGGAGGACGCCACGGCGCTGGCGGCGTTCGTGAAGCAGTATTACAGCCAGGCGGCCTTCATCCCGCGCGAGGTGCTGCTGCCCGAACCGCTGCCCGAGCAGGAGCTGCTGGCGGAGTGGCTGAGCGGCCTGAAGGGCGGCCGGGTGCGGGTGGAGGCTCCCAAGCGCGGCACGAAGCGCGACCTGGTGACGATGGCGGCCGATAACGCGGCGGTGGTGCTCAAGGAGCAGGCCGACCGTCTGGCGGCCGACACGCGGCGCACGGCCGGGGCGGTGGCCGAGCTGGCGGAGTATCTCGGCCTACCGGAACCGCCGGGACGGATTGAGTGCTTCGACATTTCCCATATCCAGGGGGCGGAGACGGTGGCGTCGATGGTGGTGTTCGAGGACGGCGCGGCCAACAAGGACGAGTACCGCCGTTACAAGCTGAAGACGGTGGAGGGCAAGCCGGACGATTTCGCCTCGATGGCGGAGGTGATCGGCCGCCGCTTCCGCGGCCCGGAGGCGCTCCCCGGCCTGGTTATCATCGACGGCGGCAAGGGGCAGTTGAGCGCCGCGCTGGCGGTGGCGAGGGAGCAGGGGGTCGACGTACCGATGGTCGGCCTGGCGAAGGAGTTCGAGCATATTTTCCGCGAGGGGGAGAGTGAGCCGCTCATCCTGCCGCGGAATTCCCAGGCGCTTTTCCTGGTGCAGCGCATCCGCGACGAGGCCCACCGGTTCGCGATTACTTACCACCGCAAGCTGAGGGCGCGCCGCAATCTGGTGTCGGTGCTCGACCATGTACCGGGGATAGGGCCGGCGCGCCGCAAGGCGCTGTGGGAGAGTTTCGGCAGCCTGGCGAAGATCAAGGCGGCGACGGTGGAGGACCTGGCGGCTGTGCCGGGGATGACGCGGCCGGCGGCCGAGGCGGTGTACGCGTTTTTCCAGCGCCGGGAGGGGAAAGACGGCTGATAGAAATTACCCCGATTTTTCTTTTCTTTTCCATGCATGAGGACGTTTTTTCGGGTCATAATAGTAACGCAGAGGTTCGTAATGGTCGAGCCAAGAGTGGTGTCGGATCTCATCAGGGGTTCGGCATCAGTCGGCCAAAGATTGGCGTTGGATCTCATCCGGGGTTCGGCGTCAGTCGGCGGGCAGATCGTCATATGTCTTGTAAGGCTGTACGGCAGCCCAACTGTTGTCGTGTGGTCAAAAGGGATGTATGGCGGTCGAGCTAAGACTGTCAGGGGTTCCGGAGAGGTTTCCCGGAAAACCGTACTTTGGGTCTGTCGTTGTCGAGAGACTGCGGCAGGTTCGGCAGGTACTCCTGGTAGTCGAGCAAAGGTCTGCGCCGGTTGTGTAATGCTTGTGCGTAGCCGACAGGTTGCGTATAGGTATGTAGTGATCGGTGTAGGCTGTAGCGTAGATCATTACGGGCCTTTGCCCTGTTTGTTTTTGGTTCGGCTGCTGATAAGCCCCCATCTACTGCGTTGCTCCTCGGATTACCCGCTCGACGTACGCAACCAAGTACGCCGTCGCGGGCAATCCTCCGGTGCGCCTTGTATCTGGGGACTTCTGAGCAGCCTCACGTCGTTTATACCTTGGTTGAGGCGAATTCTTTTGCCCTAAACACAATAAAAATAATTAAAAAATAATTATTTTCCGTTTGCCTTTTGGCGGTGCTGCTGGTAGAATTTAATTATCAGCAATACATAAGGAGGAGTAGCTATGGCGAAGTGGGAGTGCAGCGTGTGCGGCTATGTGTACGACGAGGCGGCGGGCGATCCCGACCACGGGATAGCGGCCGGGACGAAGTTCGAGGATATCCCCGACGACTGGGTGTGTCCGGTGTGCGGGGTTGGCAAGGATCAGTTCACAAAGCAGTAGGATACAGGGAAAGGCCCTCTGAAAAGAGGGCCTTTTTGTTGGGCGCGACACGGCTGAGGTATCGGGAGAGGCGGGCGCTGGCGTGCGTCATGCGCCGTCTGGTCAACATCGTCTATGGAATGATGAAGCACCGGAATGCCTAAGTGATGCCGGACCTGCCGGAGAAAGAGGCTGTTTGACAGCAGTGGCAGCATCCTCAAAAGATGCTGCCACTATGTTGGTTTTTTCGGTTGTCCGACGGGAGCGACAGTTGCGTCAGAAGCGAATTTGCCGCTCTGGACGGTACTGACGCTTCGCTAGGGGCACTGTCGGGTGACTGACTGCAGAATCTGAATTCTGCGGTCAGTTTCCGTGCCCTCTGTTTGTCAGGAAGTTATGCATCGCATGGGCTTTTGAGATGTAGGCACCAGCTTCCGTTGTTTTGCAGTGAGTTTGGGCAGCTGCCTTTAGCACCCCAGTTCTCAAGTCATTTGCTACCTCGCCAATCGTTCTGCCAGAAAAAGTTCCGGCTTGGCTAAACCGTCCTGAAGCTGTCGTTTGCGTAAATTTGAAGCTGCTTTCCGCCGCTTCTGGAGCAGCTTTACTCAACCCCTATACACTGACTTGTAATGAGTGAGAGCGTACACAACGAAGGCTAACAAAAAAACCGCCCAAGCCATTGGCTTTAGGCGGTTTTTAATATCCTTGAATTGCCGGGACTGAGCTAAAAAGCTCCAGATGCAAGGCGCACCGGAGGCTGGCACCGGAAGCGTACACGAACGTACGCTGAGGATGGCAGCCGAGGAGCAACGAAGCAGATGGATTTTTTAGCCAGTCCCCCTATAATTTGAATCTCATTACTGAGCGCTGGAGTTCGTCGGCTACTTGGGATAGCGCCTGCGCGCTGGCGGCGATTTCCTCGATGGAGGCGTTGACCTGCTCGGCGCTGGCGGCGGTGGTTTCGGTGGCGGCGGCGGATTCTTCGGCGACGGCGGCGATGTTCTGGACGGCGTCTTTGATGCTGGCCGCGGCGCGGGCCTGACGGTCGGCCATATCTACGGCTTCGGCGACTTTGGCGGCGGTGATTTCGACGGTGGCGGTGATTTCGCTGAAGCTGGCGTTGGCGCGGTTGATGGTTTCGACTCCGCCGGCGACGGCGGTGCTGGTGCCGCCGAAGGCCCGGACGACGCCGTCGATGTCGCCGAGCATGTCGCCGATGATGGCGCTTATCTGTTCGGCGGCTTGGCCGGATTGTTCGGCAAGCTTGCGGACTTCCTCGGCGACGACGGCGAAGCCGCGGCCGTGTTCGCCGGCTCTGGCCGCTTCGATGGCGGCGTTGAGGGCGAGGAGGTTGGTCTGCCCGGCGATGGTGTTGATCATTTCGACGATTTCCCGCACTTGCTGGGATTTGGTGTTGAGTTCGCCGGCAAGGCGGGTGTTGGCGGCGGTGGTGTCGGCGATGCCGCGGATGACGGCGGTGGCTTCGTCGATGGCGGCCTGGCCTTTGCCGGCGGCGTCGCTGATTGCTCTGGCGTTGCCGGTAAGGGTCTGCATTTCGTCGGCGACGGTCGCGGCGAGGTCGTTGAGTTCGGCGGTGCGCTCGGCGGCGCCTGCTACGGCGTGCCCGGTTTCGTCGGCTCCTTTGGCGATTTCGCCGGCGGTGCGGGCGACCTGGCCGACGGCCCGGCCGGCTTCGTCGGTGGTGGCGGCAAGCTGTTGGCTGGAGGCGGACAGGGCTTCGGCGTTGCCTTGGACGGTGGCGACGATGGAGCGCAGGTTGCGGACGGTGTCGTTGACGGCGGCGGCGAGCCGGCCGAGTTCGTCTTTGGAGCGATAGTCGACGGAGAGGGTGAGGTCGCCGGCGCCGAGTTTGGCGACTTCGCCGGTGACGAGGGCGATGGGCCGGAACAGGCGGCCGATCAGCCACCAGACGGCGAGGGTGATGAGGACGAGGGCGGCGAGGAGGAGGATGGCGCTGTTTTTGATGCCGCCGTAGAAGCCTTTCATGAGTTCGTTTTTGGGGAGGGAGGTGGCTACGAACCAGTTGGGGCCGGTGGACTGGTGGATGGATATGTAGCTCGGCTGGCCGAGGGAGGAGGTGTAGGGATGCGCTTTGCCGGAGCTGTCTTGGAAGCGCTCTATGATTTCGGGCGGGGCCGATTTGCCGTCTTTGACGAGTTGGTCGACGCTGTGGGCGATGAAGCGTCCTTTGTCGGTCATTATGGCGGCCAGGCCGCTGTAGCCGGATTTAAGGTCGTTGAGGAGGAACTGGAGGAAGGTGAGGTCGAGGCTGAGGGTCATTACGCCTATGGTTTCCAGTTGGTTGTTGAGGAGCGGGTAGGCGATGGCGACGGTTTGTTTGCCGGTCGTGCGGCTGACGATGACGTCGCTGACGGTGATGAGGTTGTTGCTCATGGCGGCTTTCCAGTGGGGCCGGTCGGCCAGGCTGGTGCCGATGATTTTGGGGTCGAAGGGGTAGCCGTTGATTATTTTGCCGGCACGGTCGGTGACGTTGATGGCCAGTATGCCGGGCATGTTGCTTTGCGTAAGCTTGAGCTGCTGTTGGACGGCCTGGAAGTCGCTGGTGAACATTTGGGGCTGTTTGGCGAGGATCTGGCCGGCCTGCCAGAAGGTCATGAACCAGGTGTTGACTTCATGGCCGAGGATGGCGCTTTGCCCTTCCATGGCGGCCAGGGCGTCGCTTTCGACGGCAGAGTAGATGGAGTAGAGTTGGAGGCCGCTGACCATGAGGGTGACGGCCAGCAGGGCTACGATCATGACTGTCAGGAATTTGTTTTTGATGCTCACTTCGGATCTTCTCCTCCCGCGAGAAATGTGACTGTTGGGAAAATTCGCTATAAATGGGTCGATTCCCTGTGCGCGGGATAAAAAATGTCGATTGTTGCCAATATTTGTTTTCGGGGAGGAAAAGAAAGAACCGGGAGGATGTCCCGGTTGGCGTTCAGTGCTGAAGTTTGTGGAGGTGAGGCAGCCAGCCCTTGGTGAGGGTGAGCTGCATGAGGCGGTAGTTGAAGTCGGTGGCTTTGTCGAGGACGTCCTGATACATTTTGGCGAGGTTGGGCTGGTAGCAGTTGTGCATGGCGCCGAGGACGGCGAGCTGGGAGGTTTTGGCCATGTTGGCGAGGAGGAGGGCGATTTCCTGGTCGCTGAAACGGGCTTCTTCGGGGATGTCGAGCTGGCGGTCGACGAGGTTGCGCCGCATGAAGTGCAGGGCGGGCTGTTCGGCGCCGGCGGCGGCGAGGACTTTTTCGGCGCGGCTGGTGAGCCATTCGGTCTGTTCGTCGATGGAGCGTTTGATGACCGCCTTGAGGTCGGTGTCGCGGGCGTGGTTGTAGAGGACGGCGAGGGTGGCGACGTTTTGGCGGCCGGCCATGATGCTGGCGTAGAGTGCGGCGGCTTCGATCTGATTGGGAGGTTCTTTGTCGAATATCATGTTGAGGGCTGTGTCGGCCTGGGCCATAAGCTTGTCGGTGATGGTCATGGCGATGCCTCCTGTGTATGTTTTGATGGTGCCTCTAATAGCTTGGACATTATGGCGTTATTTCATGCACGGGGGGAGGAGTAGGCCGCGCGGGCGCGAAAGTATAATGTCTGAATGCTTGTGTTTCCGGAGTAAATTTGTCAGTCGCTGGAGGTGCGAGAATGGATTGGAAGACGTTGAAACAGACGGCGCGGGAGAAGTTCAACGGGGCGTGCCGGGTGTGCCCGGTGTGCAACGGCGTGGCCTGCGCGGGGGAGATGCCCGGTATGGGCGGGATCGGCACGGGGACTTCTTTCCACAATAATGTGGCCGCTTTAGCCGGTTATCGCCTTAATCTGAAGGTGGTGCACGATGTCGGCGAGCCGGTGCTGGCGTGCAAGGTTCTCGGCCTGGAGCTGTCGATGCCGGTGATCGGCGCGGCGATCGCGGGCGGCAAGCTGAATATGGGCGGGGCGGTGACCGAGCCGGAGTATGCGGCGGCGGTCGTGAGCGGCTGCCAGCAGGCGGGCACGGTGGGCATGACGGGCGACGGGCCGATAGCCGATGTGTTCGAGGCGGGGCTGAAGGCAATCGGCGCGGTGGGCGGCCGGGGCATCCCGGTAATCAAGCCGCGCGAGAACGACAAAATTATCGAGAAGGCCAACCAGGCGGCCGACGCCGGGGCGCCGGCCTTCGGGATGGATATCGACGCGGCGGCGATCATCAATATGACGAACGCCGGCCAGCCGGTGGGTCCGAAGACGGCGGCCGAGCTGGCGTATATCAAGAAGAATACGCGAATTCCCTTTATCGTGAAGGGCATTATGGTGCCTGAGGACGCGCGGGCGTGCGTGGAGGCGGGTGTGGACGCGATCGTGGTTTCGAACCACGGCGGCCGGGTGCTCGACCACACGCCTGGTACGGCGGAGGTGCTGCCGTATATCGCCGAGGCGGTGAAGGGCAAGATTACCATCCTGGTGGACGGCGGCGTCCGCAGCGGGGCCGATGTGCTGAAGATGCTGGCTCTGGGCGCGGATGCGGTGCTGGTGGGCCGGCCGGTGACGATCGGCGGCGTGGGCGCCGGGGCCGAAGGGGTGGCGATGGTGCTGAACAAGATGGCCGCCGAGCTGAGGGCGGCGATGGTGCTGACCGGCACGAAGAGCGTGGCCGATGTGACGGAAGATATTCTCTGGTAAGACTAAATGATAAGGCCGCCGGGCATTGGTCCGGCGGCTTTTGTATTTGGGAGAGGGGGAAGAGCGCAGACTATGCGCTCCCCGCGGCCTATAGCGTCTTATTGCCGGGAACGTTCAGAACGCCCCAGATACAAGGCGCACCGGAGGCTGCGGCGCGATGGCGTACTTGGTGCGTACGCCGAGCCCGCAGCCGAGGAGTAACGCCGTAGATGGGGTGTTATCAACGTTCCCCTAGTATTGTTCTAAAGTTTTAATTGTTTAAAGTGTTAGCAGGATATCCTCTCGGCATATAGAATATATACTCATTCTGTTTGGGAGGGGATATTCTCATGAAGAAAAAGTATTTGGCGCTGGCGCTGGCGGTGGTGTTCGCTCTGACCGCCGTGCTCGCCGGCTGCGGCTCAAGCAAGCCCGCGACGCCGGCCAAGCCGGCCGCGCCGCAGAAGGTTATCATCGCTTACACGCCGTGGACCGGTTATGCGGCGTTGTTCGTGGCCCAGTCCAAGGGTATGTTCAAGGCCCGCGGCCTTGATGTCGAGGTGCAGGCGATCGAAGGGGTCGGCGACCGCAAGCAGGCGCTGGCCGCCGGCAAGATCCAGGGTATGGCTGCGTCGATCGATGTTTCGATTTCGGCTGCCGAAAGCCTGCCGCTTAAGTATGTATGGGCGTTCGATTCCTCGGCGGGTGCGGACGGCCTGCTGGTCAAGCCGGCCATCAAGACCTACGCCGACCTGAAGGGCAAGCAGGTGGCTTATCACAAGGGCTCGGCTTCCCACCTGATGCTGACCGAACTGCTGGCCAAGAACGGCATGAAGGAAAGCGATATCGTCCCCGTGGACATGAAGGCTTCGGAAGCGGCCGCCGCGTTCATGGCCGGCAAGGTCGACGCCGCCGTGACCTGGGAGCCGCACCTGAGCAAGGCCGTGAAAGCGGGCGGCAAGCTCATGGCCACCTCCAAGGACACCCCCGGCCTGATCGCCGATGTGCTGGTGTTTAAGGAAGATTATGTGAAGGCCAACCCTGAAACCGTCCAGAAAATCGTCGAGGCGATGGCCGAGGCGACCGCCTTCCTGATCAAGAACCCTGGCGAGGCCAGCAAGATGGTGGCCGAGGGCATGAAGATGAAGCCGGAGGATGTGGCTTCCGACTTCCCGACGCTGAAATTCTATGATCTCAAGGCTTGCCTCGAGTTCTACGGCACGGCCGCCAAGCCCGGTCCGATGTACGCGGTGACCAAGAAGGCCGCCCAGTTCTACGTCGATCAGAAGGTTCTCAAGGCGGTGCCAGACGTAACCAAGATCATCGACAGCAGCTTTATCGAGAAAATCAAGAAGTAAACGCACAGCAGCGGAGAGGTTGCGCCGAAGGCAGGGGCCTTGGGGCAGCCTCTCTTTTTTGGCAGCCGCTTGGTCGCAGGCTGTGGTATAATTATTGTTGAAGTTTCCCCGGAAAGGAAATGTGGTAGTTTTGTCCAGGAGTAAAATCTTCGTTCCGAAAGCCGCTATCCCGCCCCACCTGTACGCGTTGTGCAGCGTGGTGGCGTTCGCCCTGCTGCTGCTGGTGTGGTCGGCGCTGACGTACGGCGCCTTCGTGCCGCCGCTCTTCCTGCCGACGCCGGACGCGATCGTGACGAGCGCGGTGACGCTGTTCGCCGAGTTCGATCTGCTGAGCGACGTGCTGGCGAGCGTGATGCGCGTGTCGGCCGGGTTTCTGCTGGCGGCGGTCATCGGCGTGCCCCTGGGGGTGCTGATGGGCAGCCTGAAGACGTTCGAGGCCTTTTTCGAGCCGCTGCTGGGCTTTATCCGCTATATGCCGGCGTCGGCGTTCATCCCGCTGTTCATCCTCTGGCTGGGGATCGGCGAGAGCGAGAAGATCGCGGTGATCTTTTTCGGCACTTTCTTTCAGTTGACACTGATGGTGATGGACGTGACCAAGAACGTGTCCATCGACCTTATCAATACGGCGTACACGCTGGGCGTGTCCCAGCGCGGCGTCTTCCGGCGCGTCATTCTGCCGGCCAGCCTGCCGGGGATCGTGGATACGCTCAGAATAACCTTCGGCTGGGCCTGGACTTATCTGGTGGTGGCCGAGATCGTCGCCGCGAGCTCGGGGCTGGGGTACATGATCATGCAGTCGCAGCGTTTTCTGAAGACGTCGAACATCATCGTCGGCATCGTGGTGATCGGCATCATCGGCATCATCATTGACGTGCTGTTCAAGTGGCTGTATGGCCGCCTCTTCCCGTGGCTGGGCAAAGGGGGTGCCGCGTAGTGAGCGCCAAACTGCTGGTTGAGAATGTTTCGAAGGTTTTCGGCGGCCCGGACCGCCGGGTCACGGCGCTGGAGAACACCGATTTCAGCGTGGCCGAGAGCGAGTTCATAACTATCCTCGGGCCGTCGGGCTGCGGCAAGTCGACCATTCTGAAGATCATCGCCGGCCTGGAGGAGACTTCGAGCGGCCGGGTGGAACTCGACGGCCGGGAGATTCACGGGCCGGGCAAGGACCGCGGCATGGTTTTCCAGAGTTATACGCTGTTCCCGTGGCTGACGGTGGCGGAGAATATCGAGTTCGGCCTCGACGTGGCCGGACGCCCGAAGGAAGAGCGCCGGGACATCGCCGCCCATTATATCGCCAAGATCGGTCTGAAGGGGTTTGAGAAGGCTTATCCCGCCCAGCTTTCCGGGGGGATGAAGCAGCGGGTGGCGATCGCCCGCGCGCTGGCCAACGACCCGCAGGTGCTGCTGATGGATGAGCCGTTCGGGGCGCTCGACGCTCAGACGCGGGCGGTGATGCAGGAGCTGCTGCTGAGCGTGTGGGAGGAGTCGCACAAGACCATCCTGTTCGTCACCCACGATGTCGACGAGGCGGTGTTCATGGGCGACACGGTGTACGTGATGACGGCCCGCCCGGGGAGGATCAAGGCCCGCATCGCCGTGCCCCTGCCGCGGCCGCGCAGCTACGATATCAAGGTGTCGGACGTGTTTCTCGGCATCAAGAAGGAGATTCTCGGACTGATCCGCGAGGAGAGCTGGAAGGCGGCCAACAGCCTGGAGCTTATGGGAGGCGGGCGCGATGAGGAAGTATAGCATCTTTGCGACGGACTGGGGCAAGGTCGCCGCGGTGTGGTCGGCGGACGGCCTGTGGGCGTTGTCTTTCCCCCGCGCGTCGGCGGAGGAGGCGCTGGCTTCCCTGAAGACCGACATGGCCGGGGCGGCGGAGGCGTACCCCGCGTGGGCGGATGCCCTCGACCGCGAGCTTAAGCGTTATTTCGCCGGCGAAAAGCTGGACTTCACCGTGCCGGTGGACTGGGGCGGCTACACGCCTTTCCAGGCGGCGGTGCTGCGCCATACGGCGGCCATCCCTTACGGCGTGGTCGAGGGCTACGGCCAGGTGGCGAAGGCTGTCGGCTCGCCCAAGGCTGCCCGCGCCGTGGGCGGGGCGCTGCATATCAACCGCACGCCGGTCGTCGTGCCTTGCCACCGCGTGGTGGGGGCGAACGGCGCGTTGGTCGGCTTCGGCGGGGGGCTGGACAGGAAGAAGGCGCTATTGGATTTGGAGTCCGTTACTTATTTGGACCGCTGACCGCTCCCCTTAGAAAAGGCCCAAGGCCGTACAGAAACCCCCGGATGCTAGGCGCACCGCAGGCGGCGCAGAGACGGCGTACTTGGTTGCGTACGCCGAACAAGACCGCCGAGGAGCAAGTGCGCCACTCTTAGCGCTTTAGCGGTTAGCGTGGCGGCCTACCCCTTGCGGGTGCGCAGCAGATGGGGGTTTATCAACGGCCGAAAAAAGAAAAAGATGTTGCCATATTTTTGTCCCTGAGGATATAATAACTGTATTGGCAAAACGGACCGGGAGGTCGCGCGTTAAAGTGGCGGGTTTTCTGCTGAGGATTCTCATCAACGCGATAATAATCTGCACCATCGTCGTCGAACTGCCGGGTATCTTCGTCGATACCCTGGGGGGGACGCTGCTGGGGGCGGCTATCATCGGCACCGCTAACGCGGCGATCAGGCCGTTCATTACGCTGGCGGCGATGCCCTTGAACGCGGTGACGGTGGGGGCGTGCGCCTTTTTCACCAACCTCCTGGCGCCACTGGCGGTGTTCAAGGCGCTGCCGGGGTTCCAGGTGTCGAGTTTTCTGGCGCCGCTGGCGGGGATCGTGCTGATGACGCTGTGCAGCTATACTGTGACGAGGGTAATTCAAGACCGGTAGGATATAATCGGCAAGGAAAAAGGCGCCTCGGTCGAGGCGCCTTTTAGTCTAGAACTTGTAGGTGAGGCCGAGGCCGAAGCCCTTGGTGGTGGTGTCGAGGTCGTAGCCGTTGACCTTCAAGTCGTCGATGCGCTTGTAGCGGTAGAAGAGGTTGGCGTCGAGGTCTTTGGAGAGGGCGTAGGCGAAGCCGGCTTCGGCGTTGAACAAGCTGCCGCCGGCGCCGACGATGCCGTAGAGGGTGGTTTTTTTGCCGAGCGCGGTCGTGCCGATGAGGCCGGCCTGCCAGGTGCTCTTATTGTCGAGCGAAAAGCCCGGGGCGTTGGTGGTGATTTTGGCCTGGTGCCAGCCGGCGAAGGCGGACAGATTCTTGTCAAGCTTGTAGAGGATGTTGACTTCCTGGCTCCTGACGCCGGCGTGGTAGTTTCCGGTAAGGCTGCCGTAATCTACGAAGTAGTCTTTGCTGACGGGGTTGAAGTAGCGGTACTGGATGGCCCATTTGCCGCCGAGACCGGCGGTGAGGCCGTAGTCGAAGTTGGCGTTCTTGCCGTCGATGGTCCCGTCTTCGGCTTCGATGTCGAGGCGGGGCGTCCAGTTGACGTCGAGGGCCACCTTGCCGGCCGAGTAGTCGGTGAGCGGGCTGGCCGTCGTTACGCCCGCCGTCATGAGGGTGCAAAGCAGCACCGCGAGGATTACCGCGAATTTTTTCATTCCTTACACCTCCTTTCCCTGGAATCTATAGCTAGACTATGCAGTCGGCGCCAAAAATGATGCTTGGAAAATTTATCCTGACATGGAGGATTCTCGATGCCTATTAAACTGATCGCCGTCGATCTCGACGACACGCTACTCGATCATAGCCGCACTATTTCGCCCCGGGCCCGCGCCGCGATCACGGCGGCGATGGCGCAGGGCGTGACGGTGACGGTGGCCACCGGGCGGATGTTCCGCTCGGCGCTGCCGTACGCGCGGCAGCTGGGGCTGGACGTGCCGCTGATAACATATAACGGGGCGCTGATAAAGTGCGGCCTCTCGGGGGAGACGCTCCGCCATCTGCCGCTCGATATGGCGGCAGCCGGCAAGCTGCTGGCGCTGTGCCGGGAGCGCGGCTGGTACGTGCAGGTATACCTCGACGATGTCCTGTATGTGCGGGAGCGGGACGACAACGCCCGCCTGTACGAGACGATCGCCGGCGTTACGGCGGTGCCGGTGGGGGACGAGCTGTGGTCGCCGGCCGGGCCGCCGACCAAGCTGCTGGCGATGGCCGACCCGGCCGATATCCCGGCGATCGAGGCCGCCGTTCGCGCCGTCGGCGGCGACCGGGTGTATACGGCGGCTTCGAAGACCAATTACCTGGAAATGACCGATCCGGCCGCCAACAAGGGGGCAGCCCTCGCTTTCCTGGCCGGGAGCCTGGGGATCGACAGGTCCGAGGTGATGGCGATCGGCGATTCGAGCAACGACCTGGATATGATCGCGTACGCCGGCCTGGGGGTGGCGATGGGCAACGCCAGCGAGCGGGTTAAGGCGGCCGCCCGGGCGGTGACGGACGCCAACGACGCCGACGGCGTGGCGGCGGCGATCGAGAAGTATGTGCTGAAATAGGCGAGTTGAAGAGGCTGTTGCGACAGTCTCTTTTTGTTTCATTTACAGGTGACACAATTTGGTGTATATTTATATTTGGTTAACCGCAAAGTATTTAAAGGTTAACCAAAACTTTTACCGAAAAGGTAAACTTAATTATTAAATGAGGTTAACAAAAGGGGGCGGCTGTATGGGTATCCGCTGGTTGAGCGAGACGGGCCTGTTGGCGGCGCTGATTTTCCTTACCGGGACTTTCAAGTTGCCCGGCCTTGTGCCGGGAACGGAATTTCAACTGTCAGCGCCGCTGGCGGTGGCGGTGTGCGCCGTTTTCGGGTTTCGCCGCTACATAACGGCCGGCGTTATCGCCAGCATAATCGGGCTGGCGCTCGGGACGCAGAATTTCCTCAATGTTTTCATCGCCATGGTTTTCCGGCTGACGGTCGGCGGCGTGCTAGCCCTGGGGGGGACGTCGTGGCCGGTGGTGGCGCTGGCCGGCCCGGTCGGGTCGGCCGTGGCGAGGCTGTCGCTGGCCGCGGTTGTCGGCAAGGCGGCGACGGCGCTGGTCGTGGCCGCGGCGCCGGGGATGGCGTACACCGCCCTGGCGGCGTGGCCGCTGACGGTTTTGCTGCGGAAGGTTAAGACGGCGACGGCGAGGCTGGACGATGTATTACAGCGTTAGGATGAGGGCTGCCCAGGGCGGAGATCATGCCGCGGGGGGACGCCATATATCGGGGGCGGAACGGCTGGTGCCGCCGGGCGAAGCGGCGGCGCTGGCCGGTGAGCTGGTGGAGCGGGCTCTGGGCCATAGCCGGGGCCGGGCGGATTTCATCAATATCACGGTGGAGACGGTGGCGGCGCAGGCTGTGCGGCTGGCGCCGATTCCCGCCGTAAAGACGGTGGCGGTGGCCGACGTGGCGGCCGGCAGGGTAGCGGCTCTGGAGGAGTTGGTCAGGGCCGGGGTGAGCACGGCGGCGGCGCAGGCCGGCATGGGGGCGCTGGCGGCTTTGCCTGACAGCATGCGGGGCGCGATGATATTGTGCGCCGCCAGCGGCAGTCGGCTCGACGGGAACGGCGCGCGGGGCGTAAGGGTGTCGCGAATGGACGCGGCCGACGGCCCGGCCCTGCTGGCGGCTCTTCGCCGGCGGGGTCTGGCCAACGATCACGTGCGCGAGGCGCTGGTGCTGGCGGCCAAGGTGGCGGCCGGGCCGGGGGTGACGGCCGAGCTGTGCTGGTCGGACGATCCGGAGTATACCGCGGGGTATGTCGCGTCGCGGCTGGGCTATTGCCGGTTCGCCCATCTCAAGGAGTACGGCTGTCCGGTGGGCGGCCGGGTGTTTTTCGCCGCTCCGGGCTGCGATGTCGCCGCGCTTGTCGATTATCTGGAGCGCCAGCCGGTGCTGGCAACGCTGGCTGATTGGGAGGAATGACGGTGGACGCGCTTTTGAGGACCAGGCTCGATATGCTAAAAGAGGCGGGGCTGCACCGCCGGCTGACGGCCTGCGGAGAGGCGGACGAGGCCCGCGACGAAGGCTCGTCGCCGCTGATGCTGGCGTCGAACGATTATCTCGGTCTGACCAGGCATCCGGCGGTGCGCCGGGCGGCGGCCGACGCCGCCATGCGTTTGGGCGGCGGCGCGGGCGGGTCGCGCCTCACAACCGGCAATCACGCCCTGTACGCCGCTCTGGAGGAGGAGCTGGCGGCCTTCAAGGGGACCGAGGCGGCGCTGGTGTTCGGCAGCGGCTATATGGCCAACATCGGGACGCTCGGCGCCCTGGCGGGCGGTGACGACGTTATTTTCAGCGACGAGCTGAACCATGCGAGCATTGTCGACGGTTGCCGCCTGGCGAAGGCGCGCACGGTCGTCTACCGGCACTGCGACCCGGCCGATCTGGCGGCCAAGCTGGCGGCCACGCCCTGCCGGGGCCAGCGGTTCATCGTCACCGACGGGGTGTTCAGCATGGACGGCGATGTCGCGCCGGTGGACGAGATTGTCGCTGTGGCCGGGTGTTACGGGGCGGCGGTTATGGTGGACGACGCCCACGGGACGGGGGTGGTGGGGCCCGGCGGCCGGGGCACGGCGGCTCTTTTCGGCGTCGGCGGCCGGGTGGCGGTGCAGATGGGCACCCTCAGCAAGGCGCTGGCGTCCGAGGGCGGCTATATCGCCGGCAGCGCCGTGTTGATCGAGTATCTGGTCAACAGGGCCCGCAGCTTCATTTTTACTACCGCGCTGGCGCCGGCGACGGTGGCGGCGGCCCGCGCGGCCCTCGCCCTGCTGGTTGGCGAGCCGGAACTTACGGCCAGGCTGCGGGACAACGCCGTTTTTTTGCGGCGGGCGCTGACGGCGGCGGGACTGGCCGTAGGGACGGGGGAGACGCCGATCATCCCGGTGACGGTCGGGGAGGCGGCCGTGGCGGTGGCTTTGGCCGCCGACCTGCGCCGGGCTGGCATCGTCGTGTCCGCCATCCGGCCGCCGACCGTGCCTGACGGCTCGAGCCGCCTGCGGGTGACGGTGTCGGCGGCCCACACGCGGGGCGAGCTGGCCAGGGCGGCGGCGGAGGTCGCCGCGGCCGCCGGGCGCCTCGGTCTGCGGAAGGAGGGGCGGTGATGGCCGGGTTATTCGTTACGGCCACCGATACCGAGGTGGGCAAAACTGTTGTGGCCGGGGCGGTCGCCGCCGGCCTCAGGGCGCGCGGCCTGTCGGTGGGGGTGATGAAGCCGCTGGCCTCCGGCGGCGTCGTCGATGCGGCCGGATACCTGGCGGCCGAGGACGCCGTTTTTCTGATGCGGGCCGCCGGCGTGCCGGAGATCGAGCGGCCGCTGGTCAATCCGGTGTGCCTGGCGCCGGCGCTGACGCCGGCGGTGGCGGCGGCGGAAAGCGGCGTGACCATAGAGATGGCGGCGGTGACGGCGGCCTACCGCCGCCTGGCGGCCAGATACCGGCTGATGGTGGTCGAAGGGGTGGGCGGCATGGCCGCGCCGCTATGGGAGGATTATCTGGTGGCCGATCTGGCCGGGGCAATCGGGCTGCCGCTGCTGGTGGTGGCGCGGCCCAACCTGGGGACGATCAACCATACCGTGCTGACGGTCGACTACGCCCGGCGCCGGGGACTGACGGTGGCCGGGGTGGTGCTGAACTGCTGGGACGAGGCGCGGGCCGGGGTGCTGGAGCGGTCGAACGCCGCGTATATCGAACGGCTGACGGCGGTCCCGGTCCTGGGGCGGTTGCCGCGCAGCGCGGCGGTGAGTGTGCCGGCGGGCCGGACGGAGGGGCTGGCGGCAATGGCGGAAAAGTATCTCGATCTTGACGCGATTTTCAAGGTGATGGAGGGTAACAGGCATGAACGCTGCTGAACGGTTGGACAAGGACTACGTATGGCATCCTTTCACCCAGATGCGGGACTGGCTGGCCGAGCCCCAGCTCGTTATCGTGGCCGGCGAAGGCGTGAGGCTGATCGACGCCGACGGCAATATGTACTATGACGGCGTGTCGTCGCTGTGGCTCAATGTGCACGGTCACCGCAAGGAGGCGATCGACCGGGCGATCATCGACCAGTTAGGCAGGATCGCCCACACGACCATGCTGGGGCTGATAAGCCAGCCGGCGGCGGAGCTGGCGGCGGAGCTGGCGGCCATCGCGCCGCCCGGCCTGGCAAAGGTTTTCTATTCCGACAGCGGGTCGACGGCGGTGGAGATCGCCGTCAAGATGGCGTATCAATACTGGCAGCTGAAGGGCGTGGCGACGAAGCGCAGGTTCGTGACGCTGGCGAACGCCTACCACGGCGACACGATCGGGTCAGTGAGCGTAGGGGGCATCGATCTTTTCCACCGGATCTTCGCGCCGCTGCTGTTTCCGACGGTCCAGGCGCCGTCGCCGAGCTGCCGGCACTGCCGCCTGGCCGGCGACCCCAAGCGGTGCGGCATGGCTTGCCTGGCGGCGATGGAGGATATTCTCGCCAGGGACCACGGCGAGATCGCCGCGGTGGTGATGGAGCCGCTGGTGCAGGGGGCGGCCGGGATGCTCACCCACCCGCCCGGGTACCTCAAGGGTGTCCGCGAGCTGACGAAAAGATACGGCGTGCTGCTGATCGTAGACGAGGTGGCCACCGGCTTCGGCCGGACGGGCAGGATGTTCGCCTGCGAGCACGAGGGGGTCAGCCCCGATATCATGACGGTGGCCAAGGGCATCACCGCCGGCTATCTGCCGCTGGCGGCGACACTAACGACTACGGAGGTTTTCGAGGCTTTCCTGGGCAGCCACACTGAGCAGAAGACTTTTTTCCACGGGCATTCCTACACCGGCAATCCGCTGGCCTGCGCCGCGGCGCTCGCCAACCTCCGGGTGTTCCGCGAGGAGAAGGTGCTGGCGGGGCTGCCGGCCAAGATAGCGGCCGCCCGCGAGCAGTTGGACGCTTTGCGGCTGCTGGCGCATGTGGGCGACGTCCGCCAGTGCGGGCTGATGATCGGCATCGAGCTGGTGCAGGACCGCGCGGGCGGCGTCCCCTACCCGGCGGAGGCGGCCATGGGCGCCAGGGTGTGCCGACACGCCCGGCGGTACGGCCTCATCATCCGCCCTCTGGGGGACGTGGTTATCCTGATGCCGCCGCTCGCCAGCACGGCGGCTGAGATCGGCGAGATGACGGCGATCGTCCGCCGGGCGATCGATGAGGTGACGGGGGAGTGAGCAGGGGTTCGGGGCGTGGCGGGAGAAGTATAATGTATCGCCTGTCGAGGCGATAAGACGTCATCCCCGAGGTGATCCGCTTTGAATCGCGAAGGTGTGAAAAGACTGCTTTACGAACGGGACTGGGAGGAGGTCGTCCGGCTGGCGCTCATCGACCGGCGCGTGCTGCGCGTCCTCATCGGTCTGCTCTACGACGCCGACGATTACGCGCACTGGCTGGCGATCGACGCTCTTGGCCGCTGGGGGGGCAGGATGGCCGCCGACAACCCGGAGAAGACGCGCGACCTGATCCGCCGCCTGCTGTGGACGCTGAACGACGAGAGCGGCGGCAATCCATGGGGGGCGACGGGGGCGATCGGCGCGGTGATCGCCGCCCGGCCCGAGCTGTTCGCCGGCTACCTGTCGATGATCTGTCCGTTCCACGACGATGTGAACATTTACCCGGAGTTTATCTGGTCGGTGGCCGCGGTGGGCAGCGCCCGGAGCGACCTGGCGGCCGAGTACGTCCCTTTCCTGCTTGATGCTCTCGGACACGCCAGCGCTTCCATCCGTGCTTACGCCGCGTGGTGCCTGGGGGCGCTGCGCGTTCCGGAGGCGGCGGCCGCGTTGACGGCCCTCATGGACGACGCCGCCGAGGCGGCGGTGTACGAGGGCGACGGTGTGTACCGCCGGCGCACGGTCGGCGCGATCGCCGCCGAGAGCCTGGTGAGGATGGGACAGGCTAGGGCGGGTTCCCCCAATTGAGCCGCGACCGCTCACAAGCCCCTGGATGCAAGGCGCAGTGAACCCGAGGAGCAACGCCGCAGACGGGGGCTTATCAGCGGTCATTTTTGCTTTTTGAGCAAAATTGGCCTATAATTGGATATATATAAGGGGGGATACGATGCGGTTCGTAGCCGACCTGCATGTTCACACTGTCGCCAGCGGCCATGCTTACAGCACGGTGCTGGAGGTCGCCCGCGCCGCCGCCGACCGGGGGCTGGAGATGATCGCCGTCACCGATCACGGGCCGGCGATGCCGGGCGGGCCGCACGCCTACCATTTCAGCAATCAGTTTTGCATGCCTGAGAGTCTCTTCGGCGTAAGGGTGCTGAAGGGCGTGGAGGCGAACGTTATGGACCGCGACGGGACGCTCGATCTCGACGAGGGCCGCCTGGCGAAGATGGAGGTGGTGCTGGCGGGGCTGCACACCTTCTGCGCTCCGTACGGCACGGTGGCCGAGAACACGGCGATGATGGTCAATACGATCAGGAACCCCTGGGTGGACGTTATCGTGCATCCGGGGAACCCGGAGTATCTCATCGACGAGGAGGCGGTGGTCCGGGAGGCGGCGGAGCAGGGCGTGGCCCTGGAGATCAACAACAGTTCGCTGACCGTCTCGCGCAAGGGCAGCCTGCCCCACTGCGACCACATCGCCTGCCTGGCGAAGGAGTACGGCTGCAAGATCCTGATGGGCTCGGACAGCCATTTTGCTTATTCGGTGGGCGACTTCGGCGCGGCCGCCGAGATCGTCGCCAGGAACGGCATCGATCCGGCCAACGTGCTCAATACCTCGGTGGAGGCAATCACGCGCTACCTGAAGGAGCGCAGGGATAAAAGACCGACGAAGTGACGTTATAAGCTTAGACTGTTTAGAATCCCGCAGACGGGGGGATAAACGGTCGCAGGTGGTGGGGGAAGAATGGATAACTTTCGCCTTGTTGTCATAACCGGCATGTCTGGGGCGGGCAAGACCCAGGTTGTCCGCGCGATGGAGGACCTGGGCTATTTCTGCGTGGATAACCTGCCGCCGACGCTTATTCCCAAGTTCGCGGAGCTGTGCGTGCAGTCCGCGGGCCGGGTGAGCAAGATCGCCCTGGTGGTCGACATCCGCGGCGGCGAGTTTTTCGACACTCTTGTGCAGGTGCTCGAGGACCTGGAGACCCAGGGGTTCATGTACGAGATCCTTTTCCTGGAGGCGTCGGACGAAACGCTCATCCGCCGCTATAAGGAGTCGCGCCGTCGCCACCCCATGGCCCCCTTCGGCCGGGTGAGCGAGGGCATCAGCCGCGAGCGCGAGCGCCTGGAGCATATCCGCGGCCGCGCCACCCACATCATCGACACGTCCGACCTGGCCACGGCCCAGCTCAAGGAGAAGATCACCGCTTTGTTCGCCGGCGAGCGCGAGAGCGACCGGATGACGGTTACGGTGGTGTCGTTCGGGTTCAAGTACGGCATCCCGCTGGACGCCGACATGGTGTTCGACGTGCGGTTCCTGCCCAACCCGTTCTATGTTGAGTCGCTTAGGCGCAAGAGCGGGAAGGAGACCGACGTCAGCGATTATATCGGCAAGTGGCCGATCACCCACCAGTTCCTCGACAAGCTCGGCGGCCTGATCGATTTCCTGGTGCCCAACTATGTCAAGGAGGGCAAGGGACAACTGATTATTGCCGTGGGCTGCACCGGCGGGCTGCACCGTTCGGTGTTCGTGGCCGAGAAGATTTACGAGGGGCTGAAGAAGAAGGGCTACAGGGTGGGTGTGGAGCACCGGGATATCAAGCATAACGTGCTGGAAGTCTAGTTTCGATACATCGGCGGCTGTTGATAAGCGTCGCCTCGCGGCGTTGCAACTGCGTCTGCCATCCTCAGCGTACGTTCGAGTACGCTTCCGGTGTCAGACTTGTTGCGCCTTGCGACGCTTGCTTCTGAACAGCCGCTCGCCTAAACGTGTCCCGGAAATACACGAACTGGCTAGAAGCGAGTAGCGCAAGGCGCCGAGCCACGGCACCGGAGGCGTACACAGACGTACGCCGAGGATGACGGCGGCGAAGGCAACGCCGCGATACGAAGCTTATCGCCGGTTCCCCAGGAGCATGGCGTGAACTACCTGAAGTGGTTATACCCCGGCATGAAGCTCAAAAGATGGCTGCTGCTCTTTTCGCTGGGCGTCATCGCCGCCAGCCTGGGGCTTGCCATTGTCTTCAACTATAAATACATCGGCGTGGTAGAGGAGAATATTTTCAAGCTGTTTTACCGCGCCACGGGTAAGTATTATTACGCCGTGACGACGGTGGCCGGCACGGTCATTTTCGTCCTCGGACTGGCGGTGATGACGTTTTCCACCCGCCAGATCATTCGCTCGGTGGTCAGTGTGCTGCTGCCGGAGGGGTCAGATAAGCTTGTGGAGATCATCTTCCAGAAGCGCAAGCTCAACCGGGGACCGGCGGTGGCGGTCCTCGGCGGCGGCACCGGGCTGTCGGTGCTCCTGAGGGGCATCAAGGGCGTAACGAGCAATATCACGGCGATCGTGACGGTGGCCGACGACGGCGGCTCGTCGGGACGTATCCGCAACGACCTCGGCATCATCCCGCCGGGCGATCTCAGGAGTTGCCTGGTGGCGCTGGCCGATACCGAGCCGCTGATGGAGAAGTTGTTCCAGCACCGCTTCGGCGGTGCGGGCGACCTGGCCGGGCACAGCTTCGGCAATTTGTTCATCGCCGCGATGACCGAGGTGCTGGGCGATGTGGAGCTGGCGCTGAAGGAATCGAGCAAGGTTCTGGCGGTTAGGGGCCAGGTGCTGCCGTCGTCGGCCCAGACCATCCGCCTGGCGGCGGAGATGACGGACGGCAGCGTGGTGGAGGGCGAGTCGTGCATTCCGCTCGCCGGCAAGGTTATCAAGCGGGTGTTTATCAGGCCGGAGGACGCCCCGCCGGTGGCAAGCGCCATCGAGGCGATCGAGAACGCCGACGCCTGCATCCTGGGGCCCGGCAGCCTTTACACCAGCGTCATCCCCAACCTGCTGGTCGGCGGCATCGCCGACGCGCTGCGCCGCACCCAGGCGGTGAAGATCTATATCTGCAATGTGATGACCCAGCCGGGGGAGACGGACGGCTATACGGCGTCGCGCCACGTCCAGGCGATTTTCGATCATGTCGGCCCGGGGCTGATCGATTACGTGGTGGTGAACGACCAGGCGGTCGCGTCCCACCTGCAGGCGGTTTACGCCCGCCAGGCCGCGTATCCGGTGACGGTGGACACCGAGGCGCTGGAGGTTCTCGGCGTCAAGACGGTGAAGGCCAACCTTATCAGCGAGACGGTGCTGGTGCGCCACGATCCCGTAAAGCTGTCGCAGACGATCATGGAGATGGTTTTCCGGCTCAAGGCGAGTTCGGAGCGGATGAAGCTGCTGGATTATTACCTGATCGCCGATAACATCAAGGAGCTTAAAAACGGCGACGACAGTCGCCGGTAAGATAGCTGCTAGTCATGGAGTGAGCTTGGGTGTCCTTTTCCACGGATGTGAAAAACGAACTGGCCAGGGTGACGGACGAGCAGAGCTGCTGCCACGTCGCCGAGCTTGCCGCCCTTATGAGGATGGGCGGCACGATGCTTATCAGCGGCCACAATACCGTAGGCGTCAACTTTACGACTGAGAACGCGGCGGTGGCCCGTAAGGCGCTGACGCTCATCAAGCATGGTTTTGGCCTTGCCACCGAGGTGGTGGTTACCCGCGCCCGCCGGCTGAAAAAGGCCAATTCGTATCATGTGAGGGTGGCGCCGTCGCCGGTGGTGGCCAAGCTGCTGGCCGAGCTCGGCATCATGCGGGGCGAGGTCATCAACGCCGGCCGCGACATGGGCCTGCTGCGCAAGGCCTGCTGCCGCCGGGCGTATCTTCGGGGCGCCTTCCTCGGCGGCGGATCGGTGAGCAGGCCCGAGGGGGAGTATCATCTCGAACTGGTGACCGGCAACCACGATTTCGCCAAGACGCTGGTGCGGCTGCTGAAGTCGTTCGGACTGCCGGCCCGGATGACCGACCGCAAGCAGGATTTCGTCGTTTATCTCAAGGACGGCGACGCGATAACCTCCCTGCTGCGCATCATCGGCGCCCATAACGCCCTGTTCGCGTTCGAGAACGTGCGGGTGGTCAAGGATATGCGCAACCAGGTGAACAGGCTGGTGAATTGCGAGACGGCCAATCTGCAGAAGACGGTGAACGCCGCGGTGCGGCAGGTGGAGAGCATCAGGCTGGTCGCGGCCCGCATGGGGCTGGACAAGCTGCCGCCCAGCCTGCAGGAGGCGGCCGAGCTGCGTCTCGCCCACCAGGAGGCCACGCTGCAGGAGTTGGTCGATCTGGCGGACGGACGGGTTGGCAAGTCGGGCATGAATCACCGCTTGCGGAAACTGGAACAGATCGCCCGCGACCTGGAAGGGAAGGAATAGATGAAGCTGCTGTCGAGGGGCGCCGCTGTCGGCGCCGCGCTTATTATCCTGGCCGCCGTGTGGGCGGCGTGGCCCGCCGCCGGCGTGCCCATCCTGTCCTATCACAAGGTGGGCGACACGGAGGAAGCCTACAGCGTGGCGCCGGCCGACTTCGAGCGGCAGATGGCTTACCTGGCGGACAAGGGCTACACGGCGATCACGATGGCCGATCTCTTCGGCCGCCTGACAGCGGGGAAACCTCTGCCGGCGCGGCCGGTGGTCATTACCTTCGACGATGGGTACGCCGACAATTATTACACAGCGCTGCCGATCATGGCCAAATACGGCATGCGGGCGACGGTGTTCGTGGTCACCGATTTCCTCGGCGAGCGGCCGTATCTTACCTGGGACGAGGTGAAGGCGCTGCGGGCGGCGGGCACCGAGATTGGCTCCCATTCCCTGGCGCACCGGGCGCTGCCCGAGCTGCCGGCCGACGAGCGGCTGCGGGATGTTGCGGCGTCGAAGGAAGGGCTGGAATGGCGGCTGGATGCGCCGGTTCGCTTCTTCGCCTACCCGTTCGGCCGTTATGACGCGGCTTCGGAAGAAGCGCTGCAGGCCGTCGGGTACCGGGCGGCGGTGAGCACCAGGCTGGGGCTCAATAATCCCGGCGACGATCTGTACGCTTTGAAGCGGATCAACATCCCCCGCAGCCGGTGGGGGCTGCTGGAGTTTCGCCTGCGATTGCTGCGGGCCAACGTATACGAAAAGTTGGGGCTATGAGGTGGGCGTCCGCGGGGGCGTCCCTTTTCCTATGCCGGCAGCGGCGGCGATAATTTCCTGGCACCCGTTTTATTTACATAACAAATAGACGCTTGTTATAATGATAAGTGATCCAAGAGCAGGAGGTACATATATATGAGTTATATAATGAAGCGGTTCAAGGCGGCGGCGCTGGCGGCGGCGCTGGCGTTCGCCCTCGGGGGCGCGGCCGCGGCCGCCGGGCCGGCAGACCTCGATATCCTGAAGCTGCCGGAGTGGCAGGTGACCTCGAGCCCGTACGGGGGTAAGCTGCTGTTATCCGACAGCCCGGAGATGGTCGCGGCCGACGGTATTCTTTACCAGGACAAGGTGGCGGGCAATGTGCGCCTGTTTTTCCATCACGTGAATGCGACGGCTGTTCCCAAAAGGCTGGCGGTGCTGCTGGAGAACGCCGGTCCGGAGGCGGCGACGGTGACGGTCCACCAGTACGGCGTCGGCGGTCCGGGTTACGACTGGATGGCTGTGGGCAAGGCGGCCCAGGAGGCCTATCTGGACGGCGGCGAGCTCTATGTGGCGGAGGTGCCGGCCGGCGGGGCGGCGACGCTTTCGGCCGCGCTGCAGGGCGCGGTGGTCAAACCGAATATGCTGGTCAACGGGATTTTCGACTTCATCGCCGACAGGCCGGTGACGGTCAAGGTGATGATGCTGCCGACGGACGCGGATATACGGAAGTTCGCCCGCGCGGCGAGGGTGCTGCCGCCCGACGAGCAGAAGCTGCGCGGCACGTTCGAGGGCAAGGACCGCATGCTGGTGCCGATGAAGGTGTACGATCCGCAGACCGACGGGCCGGTGGCGCTGACGCTGGCCGACAACGCGCTTGACCGGTACGTGACGGGGATCGATGCCACCACCGGGGAAAAGGTGCTCAATTACGGCAACTACGGCGTGGTGTACAAATTGTTCCTGCCGTCCGGCGGCCGGGGAATGACCGCCTATTACCTCAATCCGCGGGGCGGCGATTATGCCGGCGCGCTGGGGGTGAAGTACCGGCACGCGGACGCGCCGCCGGTGCCGACGCCGGCCGGCAGGACCGGCTTCGGTCACGACAAGTTGACCGATTTCGCCCCTGTGGGCATGTTCGCCAACGGCGAGTCGCTGTGGCTGACGTTCAGCCCGCCGGGGGCGTCGAATCTGCCGGTGAAGCTTGTCATCGTGCCTGAGAAGCGGGGGACGGGGATTTAGCGGCAACCGCTTTTTTCCTGGCGGGGATTGTGCTAAAATAGTACCCGAGGTGATAACATGGCCGTTAAAGTATGCAAAACCGTCCTGAAGCTGCTTGTCAAGGATATCGACTTCACCGCAGCGGAAGCCAAAGTAAGCTTCAACACAGTGCTCGATGCCCTTGCCACCGATCACCCGGAAATTACCGTCTCCGAGGAAGAGTGGAACAAGCTGGACGAACAGACCAGGAATTCGCTTATCGATCAGGCCAAGGAAACATTGAAAGTTATCAGGTAGCAGCCGTTCCCGGCCAAAGCGCCGGGCGCGGCTCCCGCCCCCGGGAATGGCCGTCTGGTCGCCAGACGGTTGTCCGGGCTGGCAAAGTGTGGTATCATAATCTATGCAATCGCATACATATCGGCAAAGGGGGTTTTTACGATGGCTAAACATATCGTTACCGTGAATAAAGGCTTGCTGCAAAAGACGGTCAAGACGGGCGGCTGCGGCGAGTGCCAGGCTTCGTGCCAGTCGGCCTGCAAGACGTCGTGCACAGTAGGGAATCAGGTCTGCGCGAAGTAAGTTTAGAGGCTGCCCTCGCAAACGCGGGGGCGTTTTACTTGAGGCCGTTCAGAAACCCCAGATGCTAGACGGCTCCGGGCCACGAACACGGAAGGCCGGAAAAAACAACGCAATGGGGCTTTATCAATGGCCGGGGGAGAGAGAAGATGGATATTCATAAATTTCACCTGAACGGCATGTACGTCGTGCTCGATGTGAATAGCGGTGCGGTGCATGTCATGGATAAAGTGGCTTACGACGCGCTGGACGTGTTCGACGGCGGCAACGACGCGGCGACGGTCGCCGCGCTGAGCGGCGAGCACGGCGCGGCGGCGGCCGCCGAGGCAGTGGCCGAGCTTCACGGGCTTATCGACGAAGGGCATCTATTTTCGCCTCCCGTGGAGGTGCCGGCCGTCCTGGACGATGCGCCGCTGGTCAAGTCTCTGTGCCTGCATATCGCCCACGACTGTAATCTGCGCTGCCGCTACTGCTTCGCCGGCACCGGCGACTTCGGCCACGACCGCGGCCTGATGCCGAAGGCGGTGGCTGAGCAGGCGGTGGATTTCATCATCGCCGGCAGCGGCCGGCGGCGGCACTGCGAGATGGATTTCTTCGGCGGCGAGCCGCTGCTGAACATGGAAACGGTACGCCACGCGGTGGCGTACGTCAGGCGGCGGGAGGCCGAGACCGGCAAGGTGTTCAAGCTGACGCTGACGACCAACGCCGTGCTACTCGATGAGGAGACGCTGGCGTTTTTGAACGCCGAGAACATCCAACTAGTGCTCAGTCTCGACGGCCGGCGGGAGGTGCACGACGCCATGCGGCCGTACGCCGACGGCCGGGGCAGCTGGGAGCAGGTGGTGGCAAGGGCCCGCCGGGCGGTCGCATCCCGCGGCGACAAGAATTATTACGTGCGCGGCACGTATACCGCCCATAACCTCGATTTCGCCGCCGACGTGCTGGCGATGGCCGACCTCGGCTTCACCGAGCTGTCGGTCGAGCCGGTGATCGGCAAGGACGCCGGCTACGCCCTGCGGGAGGAGCATCTGCCGACGCTGTTCGACCAGTACGAAGCGCTGGCCGCCGAATATCTGGCCCGCCGCCGGGCGGGGCGGCCGTTCGAGTTCTTCCATTTCAACCTCAACCTCGACAACGGTCCGTGCGTGGCCAAGCGCCTGGCCGGCTGCGGGGCCGGACACGAATACTTCGCCGTGACCCCGGATGGCGACCTCTACCCATGCCACCAGTTTGTCGGCCGCGATGAATACCTTATCGGCAATCTCACTGACGGGATCAAGAAGCCCGAACTTGTCCGGAGGTTTCGCCAGACCCACGCCCTGGCCAAACCGGCCTGCCGCGACTGCTGGGCCCGCTTCTACTGCAGCGGCGGTTGCCACGCCAACGCCCAGTTATTCGGCGGCGACATCGCCGAGCCGTACGCTTTGGGCTGCGAACTGCAGAAGAAAAGGCTGGAGTGCGCGATCATGATTCAGGCGAGCCTGGCCATGGACGAGCGGGTATAGGGCCGTTTTTCCCGGGTTGCGAAAAATCTGAATACATGGTAATCTCGGATTATGAAACGTAAACAGGAGTTATTATGAAGCGCCTGCGGATAGAGATTACGGGAATCGTTCAAGGGGTGGGGTTCCGCCCCTTTGTTCATAACCTCGCCCGCCGCTCCGCCATCGCCGGCTGGGTGGCCAACGACGGCCGCGGGGTGGTTATCGAGGCCGAGGGCGAGCAGCCGGCGGTCGCCGCGTTTCTGGCCGCCCTCCGGACCGAGGCGCCGCCGCTGGCGGTCATCGACGCTATCCGGACCGGGGCGCTTACGCCGGCCGGCGACAAGGAGTTCGCCATCCTGGCGAGCGATCCGGCCGCGGCGCGGCTGGCGCTGATTTCACCCGACGTCGCCACCTGCGCGGACTGCCGGGCGGAGATCGCCGACCCGGCCGACCGGCGCTACCGTTATCCGTTCACCAATTGCACCAACTGCGGGCCCCGCTACACCATCATCGAGGATGTACCCTACGACCGGGTGCGCACGACAATGGCGGCCTTCAAAATGTGTCCCGCCTGCCGGTCCGAGTACGAAGACCCGGCCGACCGGCGGTTCCACGCCCAGCCCAACGCCTGTCCGGTGTGCGGGCCGGCTTACCGCCTGCTTGACAGGGACGGCCGCCCGCTGCCGGGTGACCCGCTCGCCGAGGCCCGCCGCCTGGTGGCGGCCGGCAAGGTGGCGGCCATCAAGGGTATCGGCGGCTATCATCTGGCCTGTAACGCCTTGGATGCCGAGGCTGTGGCGGCTCTCCGGTCCCGCAAGGTCCGCGAGGACAAGCCGTTTGCGGTTATGGCCGGCAGCCTGGAGGCCATCCGGGCGCGCTGCCGGGTGGACGCGGCTGAGGAGGAACTGCTCGCCGGGACGGCCCGGCCGATCGTGCTGCTCGCCAAGGGGCCGGGCTACGATCTGGCGGCGGCGGTGGCCCCCGGCAACCCGTACGTGGGGATGATGCTGCCGTACGCTCCCGTCCACTGGCTGCTGCTGGCGCCGGGCGACGTGTGGGTGATGACGAGCGGCAATACCAGCGACGAGCCGATCGCCTTCGAGGACGACGACGCGCTCGCCAGGCTGGCCGGCATCGCCGATTTCTTCCTGGCGCACAACCGGCCGATTCGCTGCCGGGCCGACGATTCGGTGGCCCGCGTGTTCGCCGGCCGGCCGTATATTCTGCGCCGCAGCCGCGGGTTCGCGCCCGCGCCCGTCAGGCTGAACGCCCCCGGGCCGGCGGTGCTGGCGTGCGGCGGCGAGCTGAAGAACGCCTTCTGCCTGACGCGCGGCGATCTGGCTTTCATGAGCGCCCATGTGGGCGATCTTGAGAATATGGCGACATATAACGCTTATACGGACGCCATCGCTCACTACCAACGGCTGTTCGACGTTGTCCCGGAGGTGGTGGCCCACGACCTTCACCCCGAGTATCTGGCGACCAAGTACGCTATGGAGTGCGGCCTGCCCCGCGTGGGGGTGCAGCACCATCACGCCCACATCGCGGCGGTGCTGGCCGAGCACGGCGAGAGCGGCCCGGCGATCGGCGTCGCCTTCGACGGCACGGGGTACGGCGACGACGGGCGGCTGTGGGGCGGCGAGTTCCTGCTGGCCGACCTGAAGGGCTACACCCGCCTCGCCCAGCTGGCCTATATGCCGCTGCCGGGCGGCGCCAGGGCGATCCGCGAGCCGTGGCGGCTGGCGGCCCGGATGTTGTACGAGCTGTACGGCGCCGATTTTGTGAATAAGGATATTCCGTTCACCCGCACCCTGCCGGCCGGCTGGGAGCTGATGCTGGATGCGGCCGCCAAGGGACTGAACGCGCCGCTCTCTTCGGGGGCGGGACGCCTTTTCGATACGGCCGCCGCCCTTCTGGGCATTCGCGGGACGATCAATTACGAGGGCCAGGCGGCGGTGGAGCTGGAGCTGGCCGCCGCCGGCCGGCGCGGCAGGGTGCTGCCGTATGACGTGACCGCCGGCGAGCCGGCCGTGGTCGACTTCCGGCCGGCGTTCGCCGCGCTGGCGGACGCGCTTGGCCGGGGGACGCCCCCAGCCTTGCTGGCGGCCGATTTCCACGCGACGCTGGCCGACGCCGTGGCATCCGTCGTCCGGCGTTTGGCCGCCGCCAGCGGCGTGCGCAAGGTGGCGCTGAGCGGCGGCGTATTCCAGAACGTTACGCTACTGGGGCAGGTCGTCGGCCTGCTGGAGAAAGATTTCACCGTGCTGCTTCACCGCCGCGTCCCCGCCAACGATGGCGGCCTGGCGCTGGGGCAGGCCGCGGTGGCCATCGAAAGGAGCAGATGATTATGTGTCTTGCCGTGCCAGCGAAAATTGTCGACAGGAAGGATTTGATGGCCACCGTGGAGGTCAGCGGCGTCACCCGCCAGGTGAGCCTGATGCTGCTGCCCGACGCCAAGGTGGGCGAATTCGTCCTCATTCACGCGGGGTTCGCCATCCAGACGGTGGATGAGGAGGAAGCGAAACGGACGATGGAGCTTTTCGAGGAGATGGCGGCTCATGAAGAGTAGAAGCAGGGAGGAAGAGCACCGTTTAGCCGCTTATTTCCGCGGCGAGATCGCCCGGCTGGCAACCAAGCCGGTGAGGCTGATGGAGGTCTGCGGCACCCATACGGTGGCGATTTTCAAGGCCGGCATCCGCCAGCTGCTGCCGCCCGAGGTCGAGCTGGTCAGCGGGCCGGGCTGCCCGGTGTGCGTCACCCCCAACGGATACCTCGACACGGCGGTGGCGTTCAGCCGCCAGGCCGATGTCATCATCACCACCTTCGGCGACATGCTGCGGGTGCCGGGGTCTTCGTCGAGCCTGGCGGCCGAGCAGGCGACGGGCGCCGATATCCGCATCGTTTACTCGCCGCTCGACAGTCTGGAGATCGCCGCCGCCAACCCCGGCAAGAAGGTGATTTTCCTGGCGGTGGGCTTCGAGACGACCGCCCCGACGGCCGCGGCGACGGTGTTGGCGGCCGAGCAGGCCGGTCTGGCGAATTTTTACGTGCTTTCGGCCCACAAGCTGGTGCCGCCGGCGCTCCGCGCACTGTTGACGGCCGGCGAGGTCCAGGTGGACGGTCTGCTGCTGCCGGGGCACGTGAGCGCGATTATCGGCGAGGAGCCGTACGGCTTTTTGGCGCGGGAGTACGGCGTGCCGGCGGTGATCACCGGCTTCGAGCCGCTCGATATCCTGGGCGCGGTATACCTGCTAGTGAAACGGATCGCGGCCGGGGAGGCGGCGCTCGACAACGAGTACCGCCGCGTGGTGCCGCCGGCGGGCAATCCCGCCGCGCTCGCCGTGCTTGACAAGGTTTACGGTGAAGCCGACGCCGCCTGGCGAGGGCTGGGTGTCATTCCGGCCTCGGGCTTGGCGGTGAAGGCTGCCTATCGCCGTTTCGACGCCTTGGCCGCCCTGCCGGTGACGGTGGAGGAGACCAAGGAGCACCCCGGCTGCCGCTGCGGCGAGGTGCTGCGCGGCGTGGCCCGGCCGGCGGACTGCCCGCTGTTCGGGACGGCCTGCACACCGGAGAAGCCGGTGGGGTCGTGCATGGTGTCGGTGGAGGGCACGTGCGCGGCCTGGTACAAGTACGGTGCCGGGAGGTGGCAGGTATGAAGGATGAACGGATTCTTCTCGCCCACGGCAGCGGCGGCAAGCTCAGCCACGATCTGGTGGCGAGGGTGATGCAGCCGGCGTTCGCCAACCCGGCCCTCGACCTGATGCATGACGGGGCGAGGGTGGAGGCGGCGGGCGCCAAACTGGCCTTTACCACCGATTCTTATGTGGTCAAGCCGCTGTTTTTCGCCGGCGGCGACATCGGCAAGCTGGCGGTGTGCGGCACGGTCAACGATCTGGCGGTCAGCGGCGCGACGCCGCTGTATCTCAGCGCCGGATTCATCATCGAGGAGGGTTTCCCGGTCGCCGACCTGAGGAGGATCGTGGCCTCGATGCGGGCGGCGGCGGAAGAGGCCGGGGTGTCGGTCGTCACCGGCGACACCAAGGTGGTGGAAAAAGGGGCCGTCGACGGCATCTATATAAATACGGCCGGCATCGGCGCCGTCATCGCCGGCACGGATATTTCGCCCCTCAACGCGCGGCCGGGGCAGGACATCATCCTGAACGGCCCGATCGGCGACCACGCGGTGGCCGTGATGGCCGGCCGCCACGGCCTTAGTCTGCCGGCGTCGGTGGCCAGCGACTGCGCGCCGCTGGCGGGGATGATAAAAGCGGTGCTCGCCGCCGTGCCGCAGGTGGCGGTGCTGCGCGACCCGACCCGCGGCGGGCTGGCGACGACGCTGAACGAGATCGCCGCTCAGGCCGGTGTGGGGATCATGGTGGACGAGGCCGCCATCCCCGTTCGTCCCGAGGTGCAGGCGGTATGCGATATCCTGGGATTCGACCCTTTATACCTCGCCAATGAAGGGAAAGCCATAATTTTTGTCGAATCTCCTTATAGTGAAGAGGTTATTACCGTAATGCGCGCGCATCCTTACGGCCGTGAGGCCCGCGTCATCGGCCGGGTGACTCCCGCCCCCGCCGGCCAGGTCGGCCTTAGAACGGGCATCGGCGGGGTACGGCTGCTGGACATGCTGGTCGGGGACCAACTGCCGCGGATTTGTTAACATATCCAGAGCACGTCCGTCATAAGATTTAGCGAGAGGAGTGAGCTGAAGATGCGCATGGACTACAGCCTCAAACTCGAACTGACCCAGAAGCTCGTCATGACGCCCAACTGCGCCAGGCCATCGCCATCCTGCAGCTTTCCTCGCTGGAACTTACCGAAATGGTCGAACAGGAACTGTTGGAAAATCCCGTCCTCGAAACGGAGGAGAAGGCGGCTGCCGAACCCGCCGAGGATGAGGCGGGCGACAGAATCCGCGAGTATTTCGACTGGGCCGATTATTTCGACGACGGCACGGATACGGGCTACTCGCCGCCGGGCGAGGAGAAGCCGTCGTTCACCACCTTTGTGTCGGCGGCGTCGACGCTGCACGAGCACCTGGAGTTCCAGCTTCATTTAACCCTGCTGGACGAGAAGGCCCGCGCCGTGGGCCAGTACCTCGTCGGGTGCATCGACGAGAACGGCTACCTTTGCGGCACGGTGGCGGAGGCGGCGCAGAACCTGAGCGTGGCCGAGGAAACGGTGGCGACCGTCCTGAAGGTCATCCAGACCTTCGACCCCCCGGGGGTCGGGGCCAGGGATCTCAGGGAATGCCTGCTTATCCAGGCCGAGCAGCGGGGCACCGCCGAGCCGCTGGCGATCGCCGTCATCGACAAGTACCTCGACGAGGTCGCCGCCGGGCATTTCAAAAATATCGCCGACAAGCTTGACTGCACTCCCCACGACGTGCAGCGGGCGGTCGATTTCATCCGCACCCTCGACCCCAAGCCGGGGCGGGCGTTCGATGGCGGCGAGCAGCCGTGCTACATCATTCCCGATGTCACTATCGAGCGGGTGGCGGGCAATTATGTCATCATTATCAATGACCACAACATCCCCCAGCTGACGATCAATCCCTACTATCGCCGCGTGGTGCGCGACGCGGACAGCGAGGCCAAGAAGTTCGTGGAGGGGCGGATAAACGCCGCCGTGTGGCTCATCAGGAGCATCGAGCAGCGCCGCCGCACTCTCTATAATGTCGTCGAAACGATCGTCGAGCTGCAGCGCGATTTCTTTGATCATGGGCCCAAGTATCTCCGGCCGCTGACGATGAAAAAGGTGGCCGACAAGGTCGGTATTCACGAGTCCACCGTCAGCCGGGCGATTGCCAACAAGTACGCCGACACTCCCCACGGACTGTTCAGCCTGCGGGCCTTTTTCTCGGCCGGGCTGCAGGGGACGGACGGCGAGACGCTTTCGGCCTCGACGGTCAAGCGGCAGATCAAGGAATTGGTCGCTGCCGAAGACCCGGTTCAGCCGCTGAGCGACCAGGCCATCACCGAGATTCTCATCGGGCGGGGTGTGGCGGTGTCGCGCCGCACGGTCGCCAAGTACCGCGAGGAGTTGAATATTCTGAGCTCGAGCAAGCGGCGGCGCTATTGACGGTTGGCGCCGGTACCCGCGAGGGCGTCTGAGCATTACAGATTCGTATTGTTCACCGGAACCAGGTCTTGCGCCTGGTTCTTTTTTTTTCACCGGGGAAGGGGCGGCCAGCGGCAAAAAATCGCTGGCGGAAATTTCGCGGGTGGTGTATAATTTGTCTTGATAGCCCCTCCCCTAGGGGTGGTGTCCCATCCGGGGGCGGGGAGGTATAAGAACGTTGTGATGAGGAGGTTCGTCATGAACCCGTTGAAGGCGGTATTGACGGCGGTTGCCGCTTTGGTTGTCGCCGCTGCCCTGGCCGGCTGCGGCAGCGCCCCCAAGTCGGCCGCGCCGGTGAAGCAGGCCGCTGTCGCCATCGGCAATCCCTTCGCCGTGCTGCAGGCGGAGACGGATAAATACCTGCAGCAGGACCGGCCGCTGTACATAGAGCCTGAGGAGGTGCTGGCCAAGGCGGTGACGGCCGGCGACCAGAGCCTTTACCTCGTCGATATCCGCAATGACGAGCACTATGCCGCCGCCCATATCCCCGGCGCGATCCATATCGCGTACGCGGATGTCTGGCGGGAGCAAAAGACGGCCTATCTTCCCAGGGACAAGAAGATTGTCGTCATCGATTATTCGGGGCACACCGCCAGCCAGGTGGCCGCTTTCTGGAGCATGCTCGGTTTCGACGCCACGGCGATGAAGAACGGCATGGCCGGCTGGTCGCGGGACCGGGAGGTTGTAGGCGGTTCGCCGCTGGCCTGCGAGGCGCTGAATTATCCGGTGACGACAGCGGTTACGGCCGCCGCCGGCCACGAGCTGCCCAAAATCGAGACCAAAGCGGTGTCGCTGGCCGAACTGCTGGCCGAACGGTCCCGCGAGGCGACCGGGACGGCGCCGGTGATTCAGCCGCAGGATTTGCTCGCCAAGCGCGGCGAGTATTTTTTGGCCGACATCCGCCGGGGCGAGCATTACGGGGCCGGCCATATCGAGGGCGCGGTGAATATTCCCTTCCGGAGCTTGGCGATGACGGAGAATCTCCGCAAGCTGCCGGCCGACAGAACGATCGTGGTGGTGGACTACGACGGTCACGCGGCCAGCCAGGCGGCGCGGCTTCTCAATCAGCTCGGCTATAAGGCCACCGTCCTCAAGAACGGAATGAGCGTCTGGACGGCCGACGAGAAGGTGATCGGCGCGAAAAGCGTAGCCTGCAACGTGGGCGAGCACCCGGTCGCGAAGCTGAACGCCCCGCTGAAGCCCGGCCCGTCGACGGCCGCGACGTGAGGGTAGTAAATGCGCAGCCAGTTTGGCTGCATAAAACCGTGGACCGGATAAACGCATGGAAGGTGACACAATGCTGATCAGCAGACGAACCTTTCTCAAGGCCGGCGCCCTTGCCGGGGCGGCGTGCGCCGTGCCGGCGGCTTTTGACTTCGCCTCGTTCGTGCGCGGGGCCGCCGAGGCGCCGGTGACCAGGATACCTTCGACCTGCAACGGCTGTTCGACGAATTGCGCGCTGTGGGCGCTCGTCAAGAACGGCCGGCTGTGGAAGCTGGAGGGCGTCCCCCGGGCGATGAAGAACGAGGGCAAGCTGTGCGCCCGCGCGTACGGCGTGGCCGCCGACGTCTACAACCCCGACCGGGTGACCCGGCCGATGAAGCGGACGGGCGACAACCAGTTTTCGCCGATTTCCTGGGAGCAGGCGTTCAAGGAAATCGCTGATAAGCTGACCAAGATCATCGATAAGGATACCGCCAGCACTGTCGCCTGGCTGACCCACGGGGGCAAGGAGACGTACGCCCAGATGCTGTTGGACGAGATCGGCTCGGCCAACTACATAACCCATTATTCGACCTGTTTCACGTCCAAGACCAACGCCTGGGACAAGATGGCCGGCGCCCAGCTGACGTCGGACATCGATCGGGCGAGGTACATGCTGTTCTGCGGGCGCAACTACGCCGGCGGCATCATGCCGGGAGCGATGCGCAAGATCATGCGGGCCAAGGACCGGGGGGCGAAGATCGTGGTCGTCGACCCCAGGCTGTGCGAGCTGGCGAAGGTGGCTGACGAGTGGCTGCCCATCCGGCCCGGCACCGATCTGGCGTTCTTCCTCGGCATCGCCCACACGCTGGTAAGCGAGAAGCTCTATGACGAGAAGTTCGTAAGGGAATACGTCTTCGGTTTCGAGGAGTTCTGGAACGCCAACCGTCATTTCACCGCCGAGAAGGCGGCCGAACTCTGCGATATTCCGGCGGCCAAGATCCGGGAGATCGCCCGCGAACTGGCGAAGAACGCTCCGGCGGCCTTCCTGGAGCCCGGTTACCACGGGCTGCACAACCACTACGCGTCGAGCACGCGGATCGCCCAGGCCAACGTGATCGTCAACGCCCTGCTGGGCAATTTCTACAAGCACGGCGGCCTGATGCCGGCGGCCAGCCCCAAGTTCGGCAAGCTGACGCTGCCGAAGCGCCTGCAGCCGGAGAAGGGGCCGCGCGCCGACGGCGCGGGCGTGGGGAACGAATATCCGACCGTCGAGACCGGCCGAGGCATCGCCCAGCATATGCCCGACCTGATCGCCGCCGGCAAGGTCAAGGCGCTGTTCGTCTACCATTTCAATCCCCTGCGGACGGCCCCCGACCCCGAGTACCAGAAGCGGATGGTCAAGGCCGATCTGGTGGTGTCCATCCCGGTGAGCTGGAACGAAACGTCGGTCTATGCCGCCCACTATATCCTGCCTGAGCATTATTATCTGGAGCGCATGGACGCGCCCAAGTCGACGGGCGGCAACATCGCCTACGATTACCCGCAGGCGGTGATGCGCTTCCCTGCTTTGAAGCCGCTCCACGATACCAGGCACCTGCTCGATATCCTCAAGGGCATTGCCCAGGAGATGAAGATCGACGATCTCTATCCCTTCACCGTCGAGGAGGAGGCGGCGGCGATGCTGAGGCCGCTGGGCGCGACCCTGGAAACGATGAGGGAGAGCGGCTGCCTGGAGATGCCTGAGGCCGTCAAGCCGGGGTTCCCGATGAAGGACGGCAAGCCCGCCCTTGGCACGACGACCGGCAAGGTGGAGTTCACGGTCGGCGCCTTCAAGCTCCACGGGCGGATGGGGGTGCCGGTGTGGACGCCGCCGTTGGTGAGCCCCAAGGGCGACAACGAGTTCCGCCTCATCCACGGCAAGCAGCCGTGGCATTCGCACTCGGTGACGAGCAATAGCCCTTACCTGATGGCTGTCACGAAGAGCTACAACGGCAGCCGGATGTGGATGAACCGCGGCCGGGCCGATAAGCTCGGTATCCGCGACGGGGATGAGGCGACGGTCGAGGCGAGGATCGAATACAAGGGCGAGACCAGGACGGTGAGCAAGAGGGTGGCGGTGAAGGTGACCGAGATGCTGCACCCGGAGTGCGTATGGGTGCCCTCAGGCTACGGCAATTTCTCGCCGCGGCAGACGGTGGGCTACCAGCAGGGGGTCAACTACAACGATTTCGCGCCGGCCAGGGTGGAGCCGCTGTCCGGCGGCTGCATGGTCCAGGAAGTCATCGTCACGGTGAGGAAGGGGGGCTGACGCGATGGCGCATTACGCGATGCTGATCGACGCGGCGCGCTGCACAGGCTGCGCCGCCTGCCGGGTGGCCTGCCAGCTGCAGTGGCAGCTTCCCCCGGAGGTGTTTTTCAACCGCCTGGAGTTTCGCGAACACGGCCAGTACCCCGACGTCCGCCAGGAGATAGTGCCGGTGCAGTGCATGCACTGCGACAACCCGCCCTGCGCGACCGTCTGCCCCACGAAGGCGACTTATAAGCGCGCCGACGGGCTTGTCCTCATCGACCATGACAAGTGCATCGGCTGCAAATACTGCGTCGTGGCCTGCCCCTACGATGTGCGGCAGGTGAACGACCGCGGCATTCCCGAGAAGTGCCGTTTCTGCGCGGGGTTCATCGAGAAGGGCGAGCAGCCGCCGTGCGCGAGCACGTGCATGAACGATGTGCGGGTGTTCGGCGACCTCGACGACCCCAACAGCGCGATCAGCAAGAAAATGAAGACGGTGCAGGTTTATCAGCTGGCGGCCGAAAAAGGCACCAAACCGCGCGTTTTCTACGTGAAGAGGGGAGGCTGACGTGATGCCGAAATTCGAGCGCTGGATGGCGCTGCCCGGTTTGCTGGTGCTGGCCGGGCTGGCGGGAGCCGGCTATAAGCTCGTTTACGGCGAGCACGCGCTGGGTACGACGGCCGCCGTGCCCTGGGGCAGTCTGATCGCCGGCTACGTGTTTTTCGCCGCCGCCGCGACCGGCGTCGGCCTGGTCGGCGCAGCCGGGCATTACAGCGGCCGGCCGGCGCTGGCGGCCCTGGAAAGGCCCAGTCTGTTCCTGGCCCTGTCGCTGCTGCTGGCCGGCTTCGGCCTGATCGGCATCGAGCTGGGCAATCCCCTGCATATGATTTACATAGTTTTTTCGCCCAACCTCCATTCAGGCATCTGGTGGATGGGATTGCTGTACAGCATCTACATGGCCCTGCTGGTGGTGGAGTGCTATTTCAGCCAGACGGACCCCGCCAACAAGAACCTGAAGTTCGTATCCGCCCTGGCGGTCGTCAACAAGGTCGCGGCCGTCTGCAACCTGGGGGCGATTTTCGCCCTGGTCGCCACCCGGCCGTTCTGGCACGGTTTCTATTTCCCGCTGTACATTCTGCTGACAGCGATCCTGTCGGGCGCGGCCGCGCTGGCGGCGGTCATGTGGCTGAGCGCCAGGCGCCGGGGACGGGAGGCGGACGGCGGGGTGATGGCGGCCCTGGGCAGGATAATGCTGGCGGCGGCGGCGGTTACGCTGCTGGCGAACGCCGGCAAGGTGTTCCACGGCCTGGCGAGCGGCGATCCCGCCCTGCGGGAGGCCACGGCGGCGCTGGTGAACGGCCCGCTGGCGCTGCGTTTCTGGGTGTTGGAGATCGGCCTCGGGCTGCTGGTGCCGCTGGCGCTGTTGGTGAAGCCCGGCGGCGGGGAGCGCGTTTTCAGGGCGGCGGTCATGGTCCTGATCGGCGTGTTTTTCATGCGCCTCGATTTCGTTATGGCCGGGCAGATGGTGCCCCAGGTGGTGGTGGCAGGCGTCCAGCATACCCTGATGCACGCCTACGCGCCGACCTGGACGGAGTGGGCCTTGATCGGCGGGGCGGCGGGCGCGGCGACGCTGCTGTTCGCCTTCAGCGAAGCGCGTTTCGATCTCGGCGCCGGCAAGACCGTAGCGCGCGGCCAGAGCTTACGGGCGGATGCGTCCGCTTAGCGATAGGTTTATTTCCAATAACAAGTTGAGAGAGGGGATTAAAAACGTGTTCAACAATCGCTTCCTGACCAACCGGTTCCTGTCTGTCGTAACCCTGCTGGTCCTGATCGCCTTCGTGGTCGCAGGCTGCGGAGCGCAGCAGGCCAAGGCGCCGGAGAAACCGGCCTCGGCGCCGGCGGCCTTCGACGCCGTCCAGGTGACCAAAGACACCGCCTGGGACGCCTACAGGAAGGTCGTAGCCGACGTCCAGGGCAAAACCTTCCCCGTCGACGCCGCCAAGGCCAAGGAACTCGTAACAGGCAACGAAAGCAAGTACCTGATCATCGACATGCGCTCTCCCGAAGACTACGCCAAGGGCCATGTCAAAGGGGCGGTCAACCTGACCATCGTCAAGCTGGCCGAGAACCTCGACAAGCTCCCGGCCGACAAGACCCTGCTGCTGTACTGCTATTCCGGGCAGAACACCGGCACGGCGATGGTCCCTCTGAAGGCATACGGTTATAAGGCACTGTCGATTTCCAAGGGCTTCCCGATGGTGGAAAAGGCGGGCTTCGCGATGGACACCGCCGCGACCGCCTTCACTCCGGCAGCCGCCAAGCCGGCAGCCGATCCCAAGCAAGCCGCCGCGCTGGCCGGTATCAAGGACAACTATATGACGATCGCCAGGCAGATGGCCGCCAAGACCCTTGTTGTCAAGGGGGCAGATGTTAAGAAGCTCGTCGACAGCGCGCCCGACAAGTATGTTTATATCGACCTCCGCTCGGCCGACGATTTCGCCAAGGCCCACGTGAAGGGCGCTGTCAGCGCTCCGTTGGCGACCCTGCAGGACAAGGCCAAGACCTTCCCCAGGGATAAGACGCTTGTGCTGTACTGCTACAGCGGCCAGACAGCCGCCATGGCCACCGCTCCCCTGAAAGCGGAAGGGTTCAAGCTCATTTCCATCAGCGCCGGGTTCCCGCAGGCCGAGGCCGGCGGGCTGCCGATCGAAAAGAAATAAGCTTTGTCAACGCGGCAAGGCCCGCCACATGGCGGGCCTTGCCGCCGTTTGTGTATATAAAAACAACCGGTGGGAAAATTACCTATTGTGGCGCATAATGGCACCCCTCGGCACCTGCCCGGGTGAGGCGGCGACGGAGCGCCGAAACCTTTATCAAGGAGGATTCTGCAATATGGTAACACTGACAACGGCCCACTGGGTATTCCTGTTCTGGGTGCTGGTCGTCATCGTCGTCATGGGTCTGAGAAAAGACCCGCTCATCCCCTGTATCCTCGGGCTGCTTTCCGTCGGCTGGATGGTCAAGGGCAGCATGGTCGGCGCCTTCACCACTGTATTCAATTCGCTGATCGTCGCCGGCAACGAGTTTTGGGGCATCATCGTCATCATTTCGCTGATCGTCGCGTTGTCCAGGCTGCTCAGCGAGACGGGGGCGGATTATCTGGTTATGAGTCCGGCCGCGAAGCTGATGGTCAACGCCGATGTCGCCTTCTGGGTGGTCGGCTTCGCGATGCTGATCGCCTCGTGGTTCTTCTGGCCCTCGCCGGCCACCGCCCTGGTCGGCGCCATCCTCTTCCCGGTTGCGGTGCGGGCCGGCCTGCCGGCAATCGGCGTGGCGATGGCGATGAACCTCTTCGGTCACGGCATCGGCCTGTCGACCGACTATGTCATTCAGGGGGCACCGACGATCACCGCCAAGGCGGCCGGGTTCGCCGACCCCGGTCCGGTGATTTCGGCCAGCATCCCGCTCGCGATCACGATGGGCCTGGTTACGACGATCGCCGCCTATCTCGTCGTCAAAAAAGACATGCGGACCAACGCCGAAGCCCATAAGCTGGAGCGCGAGAAGATGGCGGCGGCCGCGCCGTCGCAGCGCGACATCGACTGGGTGTCGTGGCTGCTGGCGGTCGTTACGCCAGTGGCGTTCGCCCTCGACGTCGCCGCCATGCTGACCCTCAACCTGCGGGGCGGCGACGCCACCGCCCTGCTCGGCGCGACCGCCCTCGTCATCCTGGCTGTCGGCTGCCTGCTCAAATTCGGCATGGACGGCCTTGAGAAGATCACCGACTACCTGCGCGACGGCTTCATGTTCGGTATCAAGATCTTCGCCCCCGTAATCGTCATCGGCGGATTCTTCTTCATGGGCAAGGGCGACCTCGCCAAGTCGATCTTCGAGCTCAAGACCGCGACCGGCTTTCTTGAGGATTTCGGCATCTACCTGTCGCAGACGGTGCCGCTGAATAAGGCGTTCGTGGCTATCGTCAGCCTGGGGACGGGCATCATCGTCGGCCTCGACGGCTCGGGCTTCTCGCCGCTGCCGTTGGTGGGCTCAGTGGCCGCGACCTTTGAGAAGGCCATCGCGGTCGACAAGGCGACGCTGGCAGCCCTGGGGCAGATGGCCGGCGTGTGGACGGGCGGCGGGACGATCATCCCCTGGGGCCTTATCCCGGTGGCCGCCATTACCGGGGTCAATCCCATCGAGCTGGCCAGGCGCAATTTCGTGCCGGTGGTGCTGGGGTTCGTCGCCACGACGATCGTGGCCATCATCCTGATGTAAGGTACGCACGAAAGGGGCGGCAGCGGAAGCTGCCGCCCCTTTCGTGTAAAAATACATTGCGGCCGGCGGAGCGGCGGCAGGAATATGAAGAGAAAATGGCGAATTTTCAAAAAGGCTCATCATTGATGAGTAGCTACCATATTTGGAAAAAAGGAGGTGACGCCGCTGCTGTAGTGGGATAACTTTTTGTTTTTATAGCCCCGGGATCGATACGAATTTTGAGGAGGAGTTTAGTATATGACGGTAGCGCTGACCGCGGCTCACTGGCTGTTCCTGTTTTGGGTATTGGTTGTCATCGTCGTCATGGGCTTCCGCAAGGATCCGCTGATTCCCTGTATCCTGGGCTTGCTTTCCGTAGGCTGGCTGGTAAAAGGCGGCGTTGTGGGCGCGTTTACCACGGTGTTCAATTCGCTGATCGTGGCCGGCAACGAGTTTTGGGGAATTATTGTCGTTATTTCGTTGATTGTCGCGTTGTCCAGGCTGCTCAGCGAGACGGGGGCGGATTATCTGGTGATGAGCCCGGCCGCCAGACTGATGGTTAATGCCGATGTCGCCTTCTGGGTGGTCGGCCTGGCGATGATGTTCGCTTCCTGGTTCTTCTGGCCTTCGCCGGCCACCGCCCTGGTTGGCGCCATCCTGTTCCCGGTCGCGGTGCGGGCCGGCCTGCCGGCGATCGGCGTGGCGATGGCCATGAACCTCTTCGGGCATGGCATCGCGCTTTCCACCGACTTCGTCATCCAGGGGGCGCCGACGATTACCGCCAAGGCGGCCGGGTTCGCCAATCCCGCCCCGGTGATTTCGGCCAGCGTGCCGCTCATTATCACCATG
Organism: Selenomonadales bacterium 4137-cl; assembly: GCA_032334055.1. Classification (NCBI taxonomy): domain Bacteria; kingdom Bacillati; phylum Bacillota; class Negativicutes; family Acetonemataceae; genus Anaeroselena; species Anaeroselena agilis. The sequence continues at coordinate 93,343 of JAUOZS010000002.1, forward strand.
GGTCTTGTGACCACCGTGGCCGCGTTCGTCCTGATCAAGCGCGACATGAAGGCCAACGGCGCCGCTCATAAGCTGGAGCGCGAGGCGCTGATGTCAAACACCGAAACCAAGCGCGAGCTCGACTGGGTGTCGTGGTTCCTGGCGGTCGTGACGCCGGTGGCCTTCGCTCTCGACGTCGTCGCGATGTTGACCCTCAACCTGCGGGGCGGCGACGCCACCGCTCTCCTCGGCGCCACCGCCCTCGTCATCCTGGCTGTCGGCTGTCTGCTCAAGTTCGGCATGGAGGGCCTCGAAAAGATAACCGATTACCTGCGCGACGGCTTCATGTTCGGTATCAAGATCTTCGCCCCCGTTATCGTTATCGGCGGATTCTTCTTCATGGGCAAGGGCGATCTTGCCAAGGCGATTTTCGAACTCAAGACGGCAACCGGTTTCCTGGAGGATTTCGGCGTGGCTCTCTCCCAAACGGTGCCGCTCAACAAGCCGTTCGTCGCTCTGGTGACTCTGGGAACGGGCATCATCGTCGGCCTCGACGGCTCGGGCTTTTCGCCGCTGCCGCTGGTGGGCTCCGTGGCCGCGACTTTCGACAAGGCCATCGCTCTCGACAAGGCGACGCTGGCCGCTCTCGGCCAGATCGCCGGTGTGTGGACGGGCGGCGGGACGATCATCCCCTGGGGCCTTATCCCGGTGGCCGCCATCACCGGCGTCAATCCCATCGAGCTGGCGAGGCGCAACTTCGTGCCGGTGGTGCTGGGGTTCGTCGCCACGACGATCGTGGCCATTATTCTCCTGTAACCCAGGTAACGATTCGACCCCGGAAAGAGGGTGGCAACCCGGTTGCCATCCTCTTTATTTCATTTTCGCGGCCGGCGGCGAAAAGGATGGCGTCGTTGTCCGCGGTCCAGTCCGCGGGCGAGGCGAGGGTCACCCGGCTGCCGCGGGCGCGCAGGCCGTCGGCCAGCGGCGCGAGCAGGGCGGCCAGCGGAGCGGACGCGAGGATGACGATCTGGCGGCCTGCCGCCGCGGCCAGCGTTTCGTGGCCGGCGAAGGCGTTGCCGACGGGCGCCGGTTTGATCGCTTGGCCGAGGAGCAGGTCGGCGGGACAGGGATCGAAGGAGAGGAGGTACACCTGGCCTGAGGGGTAGCTTCTGAGGACTACCGCGCCGATGTTTCGGCCGCCGGGCACCGGGAGACGGAATTTGACCGTCGTGCCGGCCGTTGCCGCCGCCAGAATGCCGCCGCCTTTGACGATCAGGCCGGTGGCTCCCGCCAGGGGACGCACGGCGACAACCGTGCCGGGCGGCCGGTCGTCGCCGTCCCGCCATTGGTAGCGCTCGAAGGCGCATCGACCCTGCCAGTCGCAGTCGCACACCGTTTCGCCCCTGAGGTGCGTGCAGTAGGTGCATTCCGCCGTTTCCGCAAGGGTGCAGGGGCAGCGTTCCGCGGCAAGTTCTTCGCATTCCACGGGTTATCACCTCTCGATATCTTCGTGCGCCGATGTCTGTCGGCTATCCATGATATGCGGGAGGCGGCCGGGAGGTTCCGTATAATGAAAAAATGATGTTTGTCCGGGGGCGTGGCTGGCGGCTGATCCGGAGTGCCCCGCGGAAAGCCCGGCAGACGGCGGTTTTGGATGGTGAAGTTAAATTTCACCATTTGAAACGGCCGTCGGCAGGAATAAAACTCCTGACACAGAATTTGCAATTAACAGATAAGTAATTGAGTTAATAAAGTGCCGGCGTTTTTCGACGCTATTTCCCTTGCCCGGGAAACGGAGGGGCGATTCATTGCAGAATTTTGCGGTTAACAGTAAGTGGATTAAGAAACTTAACAGGATGAATGTCCTTAACATCCTAAAACGCCAAGGCTCGGTATCGCGCCAGGAACTGGCCGTCATAACCGGTCTTACGGGACCGGCGATCACCGGCATCGTCAAGGAGCTTCTCGCGATGGGGTTCGTCAAGGAGACGGGGCTCGGCCGTTCCCAGGGAGGGCGTAAGCCGATGCAGTTGGAGATCAATCCCGAGGCTGGCTATGTTTTTGGCGTCGAGGTGACTCGCCACGAGGTTTCGATGGGCATGGCCAACCTTACCGACGACCCCGTGCTGCTGCAGCGGCGGGCTGTCGATATGTCGGCGCCGCGCCCGGGGATCGACAATTTTATCAAGATGATCACTTCGGCCGCCCGCATGGTGGAGCGGAAAGGGCAGCTGCTGGCGCTGGGGGTGGCCTTTCCCGGCCTCCTGGACGCTGCTACGGGTACGGTCAAGCGCTCGGTCAATCTCGGCCCCGACTGGAACGGCTACCCGATTCAGACGGCGCTGGAAGAGCGGCTGGGGATAAAGGTATTCGTCGAGAACAACTCCAACGCGGCCGCTTTGGCGGAAAGGTGGTTCGGCGACTGCGCCGACTGCCGCGATCTGGTGTACGTCAACTGGGGCGAGGGCGTCAGCGCCGGCGTCCTGACGGACGAGCGCATTCTCCAGGGCCACCGCGGTTTTGCCGGGGAGATCGGCCATATCGTCATCCAGGAGGGCGGCGCGCTCTGCAACTGCGGCAATCGCGGCTGCCTGGAGACGCTGTGCGGCATCCCCGCGCTGGAACGCAGGGTGGCGAGCGAGTTGCCGTTCATCCCCGCCGATGACCCAGTGCGCAAGCTGGCCGCCGCCGGGCGGGTGTCGATCGAGGATTTCATCGACTGCGCGGCGGCCGAAGGCTCGTACTGCGCCGATCTGATGCGCCAGGTGGCGAGGTATGTGGGCTATGCGGTGGCCGATGTCGTCAATATCCTCAATCCCGAGGTGGTTTTCCTCGGTGGCCGGATGGCCCGCGCGGCCGCCCTCTGCCGGGATGTGATCGAGGAGACGGTGCGTTCCCACGCTTTTCCCGAGGTAGCGGCGGCGACCGAGCTGAGGATTTCGTCGCTTGACGGGCGGGCCGGGTTCGCCGGGGCCTGCGCGCTGGCCCTCAGGGAAACGATGGAGTCTGCGGAGTCAGATTTGTTGAAGAGGGCAGGGAGAATGGATTAATTTGATCCTGCGGAAGCCGCGGAGGCTTCTCCGTTAAAAATAAATTAATGTTTAGGGAGGGTAATCATGAACAAGAGAACCATCGCGATCCTGGTGGCCGTGCTGTTCGTCCTCACCGGCATTTTCGCCGGCTGCGGCGGCGGCGACAAGAAAGCGGCCGACAAGCCTGCCCAGCAGCAACTCGTGCTGAAACTGGGCGAGACTCATCCCCCCGACTATCCCACCACCCTCGGCGACAAGAAATTTGCCGAGCTCGTGACCGAACGCTCCAAAGGTCGCATCAAGGTAGAGGTTTATCCTTCATCCCAGCTTGGCGAGGAAAAAGCCGTCATCGAGCAGGTTCAGCTCGGCGCCATCGCTTTCACCCGCGTAAGCTCCGGCCCGATGGCCGAATTCTACAAGCCGATGGGCGTTTTCTCCCTGCCCTACATCTTTAACAACGGCGACCATATGTGGAAGTTCCTCAACGGCCCGGACGGCCAGAAGATGCTCGACGGCCTGCAGGGCTCGAAGTTCGTGGGTCTGTGCTACTTCGATCCGGGCGCCCGCAGCTTCTATTCCACCAAGCCGATCAAGTCCCTGGAGGATATGAAAGGCCTGAAGATCCGCGTTATCCAGAACAAGATCAATATGGATCTCATGCAGGCTCTCGGCGCCAGCGCCACCCCGATGCCGTACGGCCAGGTCTTCAGCTCGCTGCAGACCGGCGTTATCGACGGCGCGGAGAACAACTTCCCGAGCTACCTGACCGCCAACCACTACCAGGTGGCCAAGTACTACCTCGTCGACACCCATCAGCGGGTGCCGGAAGTGCTCGTGATGAGCAAGGTCGTCTGGGATAAGCTGTCCGCCGAGGACAAAAAGCTCATCAAGCAGGCTGCCGTCGATTCGGTGAAGACCCAGCGCGAGCTGTGGGCGAAGTTCGAGAAGGAGGCCGAAGCCAAGGTCAAGGCCGCCGGCTGCACCGTGACCGAGGTCAAGGACCTCAAGCCCTGGCAGGAAGCCGTCAAACCGATGATCCAGAAGTATCGCGCCGATTACGGCGAGGTGCTTGACGATATCGCCAAAGCTGCCAAATAATAATCGAATCTTTTACGACGAACCGGCCGACTGGCGGCGCTCCCACGGAGGGCCGCCAGTCTTGCCGATGCCGAGATGAATTGGGGGTGACCGACGCGTGCAAACGATCAAACGGCTGCTTACCGTGATGGACCGGACGCTGGAAGGCTTCGCCGTCACCTGTCTGCTGGCGATGATTCTCATCGTGACGATGCAGGTATTTACCCGTAAACTGTTCAACTTCGTCTTCTTCTGGTCGGAGGAAATCACCCTGCTCCTGCTGGCCTGGTTTTCCTACATGGGGATTGCCATCGGTTTTCGCGAAAAGCTGCACATGAACATGGACATGATCGAGAACTACGTTTCCAAGCGTGTCATCTATATTATGGACAGGATCATCGATTTGGCGACTTTTACCTTCGGCCTTTATCTGATTATCGCCGGCTGGGACTTTACCGTGCTTATGAACGAGTCCACGCTGCCGGCCACCAAGTTGCCAAACAGCCTGCTGTACGTGGTCATGCCGCTTACCGGTCTGATGACCTGTGCTTATTCCGCACTGCAGTTCTTCGGCATGGACACCCGCCGCTACACCGATGTGGAGGAGGAAATAAAGCAACATGATGCCTGATCAAACGACCGCCATCTGGATCTTATGCCTCAGCTTTGCCGTCCTCCTCATCCTGCGTTTCCCGGTCGCCCTAACTCTCGTGGCTTCGTCCATTCTCACACTTTGGTACCTTGACATCCCGCTGGTGGTCGTCGGCCAGCAAATGATCCAGGGAATAACGATTTATTCCCTGCTCGCCATCCCCTTTTTCATCCTTACCGGCCAGATCCTTGGCGAGGGCGGCTTGGCCAACAGAATCGTAAACCTGGCCAATCTCTTCGTCGGCCGCATTCGCGGTGGCCTAGCCCTGGTCAATAGCGTGGCCTGCATGTTTTTCGGCAATCTGTCCGGGTCGGCGGTGGCCGACGCTTCGGCCATCGGCTCGGTTATGATACCTTTGATGAAGAAAAAGGGCTACGCCGCCGATTATTGCGTCGGCGTGACCATTTCCTCCGCCATCCAGGGCGTTGTCGTGCCGCCCAGCCATAATCTGGTGCTGTACGCCATCGCCGCCGGCGGGGTTTCGATCAGCGGCCTTTTCCTGGCCGGCATCGTTCCCGGCATCATTCTGCTATCATCCCTTATGTTGACAAGTTATATCATCGCGGTTAAGAAGGGTTATCCCAAGGGGGACCCGGTCGTAAAAGCCCAGATTCCCGGCATCCTTTTCCACGGCCTGCTGTCTTTCACGCCGGCGGTCATCATCCTCGGCGGCATCATCAGCGGCTGGGCGACTGCGACCGAGTCGGGCGCCCTGGCGGCGGTGTATTCCTTCCTGCTGGCCTTCTTGGTGTACCGCGAGGCGTCCCTGAAGCAGATGTGGCCGGTGCTGGTCCGCACCTTCCGCACCGTGTTGATGGTGTTCTTCCTTATCGCCGCCTCGCAGGCGTTCGGCTGGGTTATGGCCTACCTGCACCTGCCCGACCTTATCACCAAGTGGTTTTTGTCGGTGTCCGACCAACCGTGGGTCATCTTGCTGATGATCAACGTCCTGCTCCTCATCCTCGGCGCGCCGATGGATATGGCGCCGATGATTCTCATCCTCACCCCCGTGCTGCTGCCGGTGTGCAAGGCGATCGGCATGGACCCGATCCATTTTGGCATCGTGCTGATCTTCAACGCCGGCATGGGCCTGTTGACGCCGCCGGTGGGCACGGTGCTGTTCGTGGGCTGCGCCATCGGCAAGGTGTCGGTCGACGCCGGCACGCGGGCGATGATGCCTTTCTTCCTGGCGATGCTGGTGGTGCTGTTTATGTTGACGTATATACCGGCGCTGTCGATGTGGCTCCCCAATATGTTTAAGTAGCGAGACTTGGGCAGAACGTTGATAACCCCTATCTGCGTCGTCGGTCCTCAGAGCGTTTGCTAGCGTACGCAATCAGTACGCGGCCGAACGCTACGCCCTCCATGGCGCGTTCGGCACTAGGCCCATCCGGGGCCGTCGTCGCGGCGCGCTCGCGCCCTTTCGGGTATAAGCGATCACGTCAACGCTAAAGCGTGTGTGTCCGCTTATCCGGTCCGCCTGGCAGCTAGGGATTCTGAATGTCTGCTCGCATTCCTTGTGCGGCAAAGGGAGGAACGTTCTTATGCCCCGATTGACAAAAAAATTGCTGGAGGGGAGTTTCCGTTTCCCGCCGGAGATGGATCTACCCGCCTATCCTGACAATCTGCCCGAGCGGGTGATCCAGTTCGGCGAGGGCAATTTTCTGCGCGCCTTCGTAGACTGGATGTTCCACCGCCTCAACAACAGCGGCCAGTGGGGCGGCAGGGTGGTCGTCGTCCAGCCGATCGCCGACGGGCTGGCAGGCCGCCTGAACGAGCAGGACGGCCTGTATACGCTGGCGCTGCGCGGCCTGCAGGACGGGCGGCCGACCGAGGAGCTGTCGCTGATCGGCGTGGTGAGCCGCGCCCTGAACGCCTATAGCCAGTGGGAAGAGGTGCTGAAGTGCGCCGAGAATCCCACCATCGAGTACTTGATCTCCAACACCACCGAGGCCGGCATCAGCCACGACCCTGCGGACGGGCCCGATCTCGCGCCGCCCGCGTCCTTCCCCGGCAAGGTGACGGCGTACCTCTACCGGCGGTTCCGCCATTTCGGCGGCGACGCCGGCAAGGGGATGACCGTAATCCCCTGCGAACTGATCGACCGCAACGGCGACGTGCTGAAAAAGGTGGTGCTGCGCTACGCCGCGGAGTGGAAGCTGCCGAAGGAGTTTGCCGCCTGGGTGGAGAAGAATAACCTGTTCCTAAATACCCTGGTCGACAGAGTGGTAACCGGCTATCCCCGCGACGAGGCCGCGGTGTTCGCCAAGCGCCTCGGCTACGAGGACGGCCTGCTGGACACGGGTGAGAACTTTCATCTGTGGGTGATCGAGGGCCCGGCCCGCCTGGCCGAGAAATTGCCCTTTACCCGCATCGGTCTCAACGTCATCTGGACGGACGACATGACTCCGTACCGCACCCGCAAGGTCCGCATCCTTAACGGCGCGCATACCGCCTCGGTGCCGGCGGCGTTCCTCTACGGGCTGGACACGGTGGGTGAGATGATGGACGACGGGATTACGGGGCGGTTCGTGCGCGAGGCGGTATACGAGGAGATCATCCCCGCCTGCGGGCTTGACAAGGATATGCTCAAGTCGTTCGCCGACGCGGTCGTAGAACGGTTTCGCAACCCTTTCATCAAGCATTATCTGTTAAGCATCCTGCTCAACTCGGCTTCGAAGTTTAAGAACCGCGTCCTGCCGTCCATCCTCGACCACCAGCGGCGCCTGGGCCGGTTGCCGCGGCGGCTGGTGTTCGGTCTGGCGGCCCTGGCGGCCGTGTACAGGGACGGAAGGATAAACGGCGCGGTGCTGGAAGCCCGCCGTGCGAAGGGGCCGTTCGAGATGCGCGACGATCTGCCGGTGCTCGAAGCAATGGCCGCCGCGTGGCAGCTTTACGACGGCACCGGCGCCGGCGCTCGCGCCGTGACGGCCGCGGTGCTGGCCAATACGGCTTTATGGGGCCAGGACCTTAACAAGGTCGACGGCCTGACGGACTTGGCCGCCGGTTACCTGCACGGCATCTGCCGGGACGGCATGGCGGCCGCCCTCGCGGCCGTGCTGGACGGCTAAAACAAGTAACGAAAAGGAGAAACGGCATGGACCTGATGAGAATCCACCCCAAAGACAACGTAGCTGTGGCAGTCAGGCCGCTCGCTCCCGGACAGGCTCTCGCCGCAGGCTTGGCGGCCGTGGTCACCCGCCAGCCGATCCCCGCCGGCCACAAGATGGCGATCGTGCCCATCGCCGCCGGCGAGAAGGTCATCAAGTACGGTTTTCCGATCGGAACCGCCCAGGTGGACATCGCCGCCGGCGACTGGGTCCACACCCATAACTGCAAGACCAATCTCGGCGAGCTGCTGGAGTATACTTACGAGCCGGAGGTTGCCGCGCTCGAGGCCGCCGGCCGGGGCGAGTCCTTTCTGGGCTACCGGCGTCCGGACGGCAAGGCGGGGACGCGCAACGAGATCTGGATAATCCCCACGGTCGGCTGTGTCAACCAGAACGCCCGCGTGATCGCCGAGGTGGCCGGGAAGCTGCTCTGCCAGGAGAATATCGACGGCGTCCACGCTTTCACCCATCCGTACGGCTGCTCGCAGTTGGGCGAGGATATCGCCAACACCCAGAAGATTCTCGCCAACCTTGTGCGGCATCCCAACGCCGGCGGCGTCCTTGTCCTCGGCCTGGGGTGCGAGAACAATCATATCAGGGCCTTCAAGGAGATTCTCGGGCCGGTCGATCCCCAGCGGGTGAAATTCCTCGAAACACAGGGGGTGGACGACGAAATCGCGGCCGGGGTGCAGCTGGTGTCGGAGCTGGCGGAGTATGCCGGCGGCTTCAGGCGAACTACCTGTCCGCTGTCCGATCTTGTTGTCGGTCTGAAGTGCGGCGGCTCGGACGGCTTTTCCGGCATTACCGCCAACCCGCTCGTCGGCCTGTTCTCCGACCGGCTGGTGGCGAGCGGCGGCACGACGGTGCTCACCGAGGTGCCGGAGATGTTCGGCGCCGAGACCATCCTGATGAACCGGGCCAAGGACAAGGAGACGTTCGAGAAGATCGTCCGCCTGATCAACGATTTCAAGATTTACTTCACTTCCCACAACCAGCCGGTGTACGAGAATCCTTCCCCCGGCAACAAGGACGGCGGCATCACTACGCTGGAGGATAAGTCGCTCGGCTGCACGCAAAAGGGCGGCTACGCCGCCCCGGTGGTCGATGTGCTGCAGTACGGGGAAACAGCCGTCACGCCGGGCCTGAACCTGCTGAACGGGCCGGGCAACGATCTGGTGGCCTCGACCGTGCTGGCGGCCGCCGGCTGCCAGGTCATCCTGTTCACGACCGGCCGCGGCACGCCGCTCGGCACGGTTGTGCCGACGGTGAAGATCGCCACCAACAGCGATCTCTTCCGCCGCAAGCAAAACTGGATGGACTTCGACGCCGGGCGCCTGCTGGACGGCATCCCCCGGGAGGAACTCACCGGCGAGTTTTTCGCCTTCGTGCTGAACGTGGCGTCCGGGCAGACGACCAAGGCCGAGAAGCTGGGCTTCCGTGATTTGACGCTGTTCAAGAACGGCGTAACAGTATAGCGCACTCCTTCGCGGCATGCCTTCGGGCATGCCGGTTTTTTTACAAAAAAGTGAAGCACGCTGGGTAGCGTGCTTCTTTTTTATTTCAGGCCGAGGGCGGCCTTGACCTGGCAGACCTTGTGGCGGCTGACCGGGATCTGCTGGCCCTTGCAGTCGTCCATCTTCAGAAAATAGGTGCCTTTAAACCAGGGGATGATTTCAACCACTTTGTCAAGGTTGACGATGTACTGGCGGTGGACGCGGACGAAGGGCGTCCCACCGGTGCGGCCGGCGGTCAGCAGGTTTTCGATTTCCTGCATGGTGAGGGGGGCGGCGTACTGGCCCTGTTTGGTGAGGACATAGACGGTCTTCTCGCGGACCTGGACAAGGGCGATGTCTTCCTTACTCAAGGGGACGATCCGCCCGCCGGACAGCACGCAAACTTTGCCGGCCGGCTCTTTCGGCGCGGCGGCCGGCCGGGCCGAAAGGCGGCGGACTTTGCCGAGCACGGCGGCGATCTTGGCGTCGGTCACCGGCTTGGTGACATAGCCGACAGCCGGGGTTTCGAAGGCGGCGAGGGCGTATTCGGGGTGGGCGGTGATGAAGACGATGAGGGGCGGGTCGCGCAGGACGCTGAGGCGGGCGGCCATCTCGAGGCCGGATATGCCGGGGAGGCTGATGTCGAGAAAAACGAGGCGGGGGGCGTTGACGGCGATGTAGTCGAGGGCTGCCGGCGGCTGCTCGAAGCGGGCGACGACCTTGATGTCCGGGTGGCTGCCGAGCAGGTATTCGATTTCCTCGCTGATGGGCGGTTCATCGTCGACGATGACGGTTGTAAGGATCATGCCGAATGCCTCCTTTCCAGAGGAACGCGGATGGCGGCCCGGGTGCCTTCGCCGGGTCCGCTGTCGATGGTGAGGCCGTAGCCGCCGCCGTAGATGCTGGCCAGGCGCCGGTGGACGTTCTTGACGCCGATGCCCTCCGCGCTGGTGAACAGGGTGGTCAGTTTGGCGGCCGGGATGCCGACGCCGTTGTCGGTTATCGTTATCAGCAGATCGTCGCCTTCCACCGCGGCGCGGACGGTCAGCCGGCAGTGGCTGAGTTTGGGGAACAGGCCGTGTTCGAGGGCGTTTTCCACCAGCGGCTGCAGGGAGAGGACGGGGACGCGCACATGGCGGGCGGCGTCGTCGATGGCAATGTCGACGGTGAGCCGGGGGCCGAACCGCATTTTGGCGATTTCAAGATAGGCGTAGATGCCGGCGATTTCGTCCTTCAGAGGCACGAAGTCGTCGCGGACGGTGAGGCTGTGCTGCATGATCGTTGCCAGGTGGGTGAGAAGGGTGCGGGCGGTTTCCGGCTTGGTGCGGCAAAAGGACATGATGGCGTTCAGGGTGTTGAACAGGAAGTGGGGGTTTATCTGCGCCTGCAGGGCTTTGAGCTCGGCTTTTTCGCGCAGTTTTTTCTGGTTGTCGACCTCGGCGAGCTGGATCTGGACGGACAGCAGGTTGGCGAGACCGTCAGCGAGGCGGATGTCCATGGCGTTGACGGTGTTGCTGACCGCGCGCGACAGCTTGATGGTGCCGACGACTTCGCCGTGCGAGAAGAGGGGCGCGGCGACGCCGGAACGGAGCGGGCAGTTGGGAACCGAGCAGCCCCGGTCCTCGGGGGTTTCGATGACGATCAGGCGTTGCTGTTCGTAGACTTGGCGGGTGGATGCGGTGCTGATGGGTTGTCCGGCGGCGTGGTGGTCGTCGCCGGCGCCGATGAAGGCCAATACCTTCTCGCGGTCGGAGATCGAGACGGCATCCATCTTGGTTAGTTCGTAGATGATCTCCGCCGTTTTCTGCGCAGAGGCGGGAGTAAGGCCCTGGCGGAGGAAGGGGAGGGTGCGGCTGGCGATCTCGAGCGAAAGCTCGGCCGCCTGGGCGCTGTGGGTTTCGCGTGTTTTCTGGAGATCTTCGATGATGATGATGAAGATGACGGTGCCGAGGATGCTGACCAAGGTGGTGGGGATGGCGATGACCCGTTCAAGAGCCCAGGCGGAGTCGAGCGGTCCGAAAACGAACACCAGGCCCTTCTGTACGATTTCTCCCGCGAGGGCGACGGCTGCGCCAATTTTCCAGTTGAGGCGGTGGATGCCGAGCCGCTGGCGGACAAGTCCGGCGAGCAGGCCGCCGATAAGGGCCGACAGACCGCAGGCCTCGGCGGTGAAGCCTCCCAGGGAATAGCGATGGAGGCCGCTGATCGCGCCGACGGTCAGCCCCACCCACGGGCCGCCCATGATGCCGCCCATCAGTGCCCCCACCAGGCGGGTGTTGGCCAGGGCCCCTTCAACCGGGATGCCGTTGTATGTCCCCATGATCGACAGCGGGGCGAAAATGGCGACAAGCGTCGCGAAGCACCGTCCCCGCGTGGGGGTGTGGACGCAGTCGCTGATGAATTTGTTGCGCCCGATAAGGTAGGCGGCGATGGCGATCAACGCCCCGTCGCTCAGCAGGTCGAGCAGCATGCCTGTACCCATGGTCCACCTCGGAGTGACGATATTTCTTGGGGAATGAATTCTCCGTCTGTCGGCCAATCCCTCCCCGGCTCTAGGGTTGTAGGGGCAGGGACGAGGCTGCTCGGAAGCCGGAAACGCCTGGCTTAGTCATCGGTCTTTGCATTTCATCAGCCTCGCGGAAAAATTTTATCTTTTTTCCATTGTGGGCAGGAAATTAGAAAACGATGGCGAAAGGCTAATATATAGCTCATCAATGATGAGTAGCAACCACCGGAAAACGGAGGTGGACATCGTGCCCAAGATCACCGAACAGATAATGGATGCTTTGGATGTGGAGACTTTCTTCGTCTGCGCCACCGAGGAGGAGGGCCGCAACCTGATGCTCAACTTGATCAAATCGTGGGGCTTCACTGACGCTGATGTGGTTTTCGCCCAGCACGAGGGCCCGGGAGTCCGGGTCAGGGGCCGGGCGTACGTTTACCGGCCGGCCGACAAGTACCGCTGGCTGCTCCGTGAAGCGGAAGCGGCGCAGGAGGGCTGATAATGAAAAAAGTGTTGCTCGCACCGCTCGACCCGGTGCATGACATCGGCCTGAAGATCATCGCCCGCGGCCTTGAGGAGGCCGGCTACGAGACGCTGCTCCTGCCCCCCGATCTGACCGAGGAAGAGATCATCGACAACGCTTTGCGGGAAAATACCGCGACACTGCTTTTGAGCCGCACGCTCGGCTACGGCGTGGCCGAGATCCTCGCCCGGTTCGTCGACCTCGCCGACGCAGCCGGCATCCGCGCCAAGGTGAAGCTGGGCATCGGTGGTATGGCTATCAGGCCGGAACTGGCCGCCGAGCTCGGTTTCGACGCCGGCTTCGGACCGGGTACGACGGTGGAGGAGGTCGTCTGCTTCATCGAGGGGCGGGAATACCGGCCGGATCCCACGCGGTGCGCCAAGACCAAGCCCGATATGACGGCCGGCTACGGCTACGGCTACCGCCATGCCGGCATCGCCGCCCGGCTCGACCGCATCAGCGCGCAGATCATGGACTGGGTCAAGGATAAGTCGTCGCCCGGTGTGGAACGCGCCCGGTTGCGCGATGAGCTGTGGAACGCCGCCGAGTGGCGCGCGCGCCGGGGCGACGGCGAGCTTTACCGGCATTACCCCGCCCTATGCGGCGACATTCCGCGGAAGTACTATGCCAGCGGCGAACTCCACCCGAAGACGCGCCGCTTTACCAAGACCGAGGTGGAGGGGCTGGAGAAGTATCTGGCCGACACCAAGGCCCGCATGTCGGTCCGCAAGCTTCAGCACAGCCGCAGGAAGCCGCTGGTGTTTGTCCAGTACGGCACCGGCTGCCCCTTCATGGATATCGGCCACATTCTCGCCAGCGAGGCGTGGGGCGCCGATGGCGTGGTCCATTTCGACCCCTCGTGGGGGGCGCGTACCGAGGGCTTCCTCGATGGCTTCCTCACCCACCAGGAGGACGGTACGGTTATAACGCCGGCCAATTTTAACCGCATTAAGGGCGCCCTTGAGGATTCGACGCTATGGCAGGTGAGGGCCCACCGCGGCCTAAACACCCCGGAGACGGCGGTGCTGGCCGGCAAGATGGGCGCCGACCTGACGAAGATCAATTTCTGCTACGGCGCCCTGGGGGCGGGGACCGACCCGGCGCGCATGGTGGTGGACGGCTACCACACCATTTTATACGCCAAGAAATACAACCTGCCCTTCGATGTCGTGACCAACGAGGAGCTGTGCGGCGTGCCGGCCCATAAGGCGTTCGCCGGCATGCTGATCGTCGCCGACCTGGCGGTGCGGCTCGGCGGCCGGCCAATCCTGCAGCCGCTGTTCGCCTACTCTCCCGAGGTGATGGTCGGCGGTCTGATGGCCGATAACTACGTCGATTTCAACACCGCCAAGATCAAGGCCCTCCGGGGCATCATCGACGCCCCCCTGTGGCCGGGCGCGCCGATCGGCTTCCTCACCCACACCGAGGACCGGGTCCAGTCGGCGATGGCCACCGCGCTTCACGCCTGTCTGGCAAGCTCGCTGGAGGTCGACGCAATTTCGATCGCCTCCACCGACGAAGCCTATTCGGGCGGGCCGATCTCCGCTCCATCACGGATCGACACCCTGCGGGCCGTCCAGGAAGGCTTCCGCTTCTTCGGCCAGGCGGGCATAAACCCCACCTCTGAGGCCGACCGCTACGCCGACGAGCTGGTGGCCGGCATCGAGAAGGTCCTGGACGAGGTGGCGGCACGCGGCGATTTCGTAGCCGCCGTCCACGAGGGCTTGCTGGGCAGCCGGGCGGAGGGGGCGTATCCGGGGCGCAGCGGCAAGGACACTGTGACTATCGTCAAAAAATAGGGAAACCGCCGCAAAAGTCCATCTGCGGCGTTGCTCCCCCCGGGTGCTAGCATAGACGGGTGCTAGCATAGATAGGAGGCCATACATGAAAAATGATCCATATGCTTCCGGCAAATTCTCCTCCAACCCCTACGCCGCCAAGACCGACGTCAACGGCACGCTGGCGGTCGTGCTGCGGGGGAAGATGGAAGACCGCGGCCTGGAGCTTATCAAGCCGATATCCCGCTGCGTCAGGCGGCATGACATCCACGAACTTATCCTTACCGACGAGCCGGACGCCAAGCCCGGCAGCCGCGTAAACCGCATCGCCTATCTGGGGTTCGCAGCCGTCGCCGACGGCGGTGTGATCGTCGCCGGGGACGAGGTTTATCTCGCCGGGCGCCTTGTCGGCACCCTGGCCGGCTTCGACGAAACCCATATGCCCAACCACCTCAACATTGTCATCCGGACCGACCGGCTGGCCGACGGGGTGGAGCAGGGGGCTGAACTGGGGATGCCGGTGCGGTTTACCGTCGCCAAAAGGGATGAGAAATAGAATCCGGCTTAAGCCGGGGAGGTGAACGAGATGAGTGTTGAAGCAAAAATCAAGGAAATGGGACTGAGCCTGCCGCCGGCGCCAAAACCGGTGGCCGCGTACGTCCCGGCTGTCGCGACCGGCGACGGTTATGTGTATACTTCGGGCCAGATTCCCTTTGCGGGCGGCGAGCTTATCTTCAAGGGCAAGGTGGGCCGCGAACTGGACGAGGCCCAGGGTTACGCGGCGGCGCAGCTTTGCGCCCTCAACTGCCTGAGCGTCATCAAGGCGGCGATCGGCAGCCTGGACCGCATCGAGCAGGTGGTGAAGGTTACTGGCTTCGTGGCCAGCGCCCCGGGGTTCAACGCCCAGCCCAAGGTGGTAAACGGCGCGTCCGAGCTCTTGGGCAAGCTGTTCGGCGCCGCGGGCGAACACGCCCGGTCGGCGGTGGGGGTCAGCGAGCTGCCGCTGGATGCGGCGTGCGAGGTGGAGATGGTCGTCAAAGTCAAAAACGGGTAAAAAATTATTTGCTGCGTAGCAGGAACCCTTTACGGAGCGACTTACATAGAGAACATATTTTAGGAGGAGATCGACATGGGAAAATTTAAGTACAAATTTCAGATGTATAAGAGCCTGCAGGCCAACATACCTGCCATTTACGCCGAGGCCAAGAAGGCCGCCGAAGAGCTCGGCATCCCGCAGGAAATCCGCGGCAAGTTCGGCATGACCGGCGGCATCTCCGGCTGCCCGGCGCCGCTGCGCGAAGATATCATGCACGCTAGCGAGGAAGCCGCCAAGACGGTCACGCCGCTGGCGGTGATGGTCGATCAGATCCGCGAGCTCGTCAAGGACATCTACGGCGACGAGTACGACGCCGCGCCGACCAGCACCTGCGAGGCCGGCCTGTGGGTCGCTTTCGACTCGCTGTTCACCCCGCCGGCCATGGGCCGGGGCGACAACTACCGCGCCCGTTACATCGCTCCCTACGAAAAGCATTTTCATCACCAGGGCGGCTACGGGCGTCCTTTCCCCGGCAAATACAAGGATCTCATCGCCGATCGCGGCACCACCCCCGGCGAACTGGGCTTCTACGGCAAACGCCAGAACAACCTCGATACCCTCGTCGTGCCGGTGGCCGGCGCCGAGTATCCGGTGCACGGCATCAAGCATCATCCTGTTCCGCTTCTCACCAAGGTCGACCCCGAGGCCACCTATGCCGAGATGAAGAAGATCGCCGAGCGCCACGCCGCCATGTTCACCGGCATGACCTCCCTCGGCTACGAGACCCCCGGCTATGGCTACGGCGCCAAGGACAAGGACGGCACGCCGGTTCTCCAGAAGCTCTACGCCAAGCTGTGCAAGGAATATAACGTTCCTTACGTCATCGACAACGCGTGGGGCGTGCCCGGTATCGGCCACGACATCCGCAAATCGGGCGCCGACGCCATCATCTATTCGATGGACAAGGCGAGCGGCGCGGCGACCAGCGGCCTGATCATCGGCAAGGAAGACGTCATGGTACCTATCCGCCGGGCGATGGGCATGCACGGCGACCGCTGGGGCACCGGATCTTCCTACGGCAAGGCGGCCTACGTGACCTTCGATCCCGGCAAGGAGGCGCTGGCCACCCAAATCCAGGTTCTCAAGGTGCTGCGCGACAACCCCGAGGTTTACACCAAGGCGGTCGACGATCTCTTCGACGTTGTCAAGGAGGAATTTGCCAAGATTCACCCGAAACTGAAAGCGGGGATAATCATCAACAAGTCGTACAACTCCCGCGCCGTCGAAGTTAACTACGAGGGCACCTGGCAGGGCGGCGAGCTTGGTCTGCCGATCTTCTCGATCGAGGACATGTATTCGGGCACGAACATCTTCCAGAGCGGCATGGCCCAGATGGGCGTCATCCCGACGGTGGCCTACGACGGCAACATCTACATCTCCCCCGACCTCGGCACCACCGACAGCAAGGGCAACCTGCTCAAAGACGTCATGCGCTACGGCGTCCAGGCGCAGGTGAAGCTGATCGAGATCGTCGCCAAGTTCGTGGGCATCATCTAGGCGGTTGCAAGGTAATATGAAATAACCGAGGTCGCCCAGAAGGCTCGGTTCGGGTTTTCTGGGCGACCAAAGTGTTAGGGAGGGGTATCATCATGGCTAAAAAAGTCGTCATCGTCGGCGGCGGCTGGGCCGGCTGCGCGGCCGCCCTGGCGGTCCGCAAGGCGGGCTGCGAGGCGGAACTTTTCGAGCGGGCCGATATGCTGCTCGGCACCGGCTTGGTGGGCGGCATCATGCGCAACAACGGCCGTTTCGCCGCCACCGAGGAAGCCATCGCCATGGGCGGTGGGGACCTGTTTCAGATCGCCGACGCCAATGCGCGCCACAAGAACATCGAATTCCCCGGCCACAAGCATGCCAGCCTCTATGACGTTTCCACCATCGAGCCGGCCGTCCGCAAGGCGCTCCTGGCCGCCGGGGTGACGGTGCACATGCAGTCCAGGGTGCGCGACATCGAGGTCAAGGACGGCGCAATAACCAAGGTTTTCGCCGATGTGTTCCATGGGGAACCCGTTGAGGCGAGCGGCGACGCCTTCGTCGACGTGGCCGGCACCGCCGGCCCGCAGGGCAACTGCATGAAGTACGGCAACGGCTGCGCGATGTGCATCTATCGCTGCCCGACCTTCGGGCCGCGCTTTTCGATCGCCGCCAAGGCCGGGGTGAAGGAAATCCTCGGCGAGAAGGCCGACGGCACCTTCGGGGCGATGAGCGGCTCGTGCAAGCTTCACAAGGACTCGCTCGCGAAGGACATTCAGGACAAGCTCAACGCGACCGGCGTGGCCATCATCCCCGTGCCCGCCAGTCTCCAGAAGGACCTCGGCTCGCTCGCCAAGAAGGCGTGCCAGCAGTACGCACTGAAGGAGTTCGCCGAGAATATCATCCTTCTCGATACCGGCCACGCCAAGCTGATGACCTCTTACTACCCCCTCGAAATCCTCCGTCAGGTGCCCGGCTTCGAGAACGCCCGTTTCGAGGACCCGTACGCGGGCGGTATCGGCAATTCGATGCGCTACCTGGGGATGCTGCCGCGCGACAACGCTCTCAAGGTGGAAGGGCTGAAGAACGTTTTCTGCGGCGGCGAAAAGGCCGGCCTGCTCGTCGGCCATACCGAGGCGATCATCACCGGGACGCTGGCCGGGAATAACGCCGCCCGCGCCGCCTGCGGCCTGGCGCCGATCGAGATTCCCGCCACCCTGGCCTGCGGCGACGCGATCGCGTTCGTCCGCCAGGAGATGCAGACCAAGGCCGGACTGGCCAAGAAGTACACCTTCTCCGGTTCGGTATACTTCGAGCGGATGCAGAAACAAGAGCTTTACACGACCGACATCGCGGCCATCGGGGCAAGGGTGGAGAAAGCCGGCATGAGCGGCATATTCGCCCGGCCGGTGTGCTGACCGGCGGCAGGAAAAGACGTTCCGGCGACGAATAAGGCATATGGCCCCAGGTTGTACGAGAGGTGGGCGGATAATGCTAAGTAAACGGGAAAAGCTGGAACGCGATCTGCTGACGATTATCAGCGACAGCGCTCAGCCGGTTGGCTGCGGCCATATCAGCCAGATTCTCCAGGGTATGGGACACAGCATCAGCGAGGCTACCGTCGGCCGGCTGCTGCGCGATTTGGACAGCCAGGGTCTTACCGACAAGGCCGGTTTCCAGGGGCGGTCGCTGTCGGCGCGCGGTACGGCGCGGCTGGACGAGCTGACGAACAGGCAGAAGAGCATCGAATGGGGGATAGAGTTCGCCAGCTCGCTGCGCGGCCACACCAAGAGCCAACTGCTGGAGGTGCTTGTGGCCAGGCGGGCCATCGAAAGCGAGCTTGCTTATCTGGCGGCTGTCAACCGCACCGAGGCGGCGGTCGCCCAACTCCGCGAAATCCTGGAAAGGCAGCGGCAGGCGCTCGATGAAGGCGGCGGCGCCGCTCAGGAGGACGTCGACTTTCACTCGCTTATCGCCCGCATGGCCGGCAACCGCGTCCTGGGCGCGGCCATCGCCCTCATTCGCCAGGATACCCAGCTTTCGCCCGTACTCGAATATATCCGTCGCCGGGTCAAGAGCCCCGTCTACATCGATCACCAGCGGCTTGCCGAGGCGATCGCCGACGGCCGGGGGGACAGCGCCCGCGAGATTATGGTCGAGCATATCAACAATTTGATGAAAGACGTCGAGAAGTACTGGAAACTCGCCGGCGTCAAGGATAAGGAATAATGCGGGATGAGCGTGCGGAAATAACCGTGCGCTCCGTCTCGTTTTTGGGCACTCTTTAATACAGTACGGTGTAAAGAAGGAGGATAGCCATGAATCTGGACCAGTTCCCCCGCCGACGGTACACCGAGGGGCGGACGCCGATCGAATTTCTGCCCAATTTCTCGCGGGCGGTCGGCGGCCCGGAGATTTACGTCAAGCGCGACGATCTGCTAGGACTAACCGGCGGCGGCAACAAGACGCGCAAGCTGGAATTTTTGGTCGGCGACGCGCTGGCGAAGGGCGCCGACACGCTGATCACCTGCGGGGCGGTGCAGTCGAACCATTGCCGGCTGACGCTGGCCGCGGCGGTCAAGGAGGGCCTGAAGTGCCGGCTGATACTGGCGGAGGCGACGCCGGGGGCGTACCGGCCGGACGCCGGCGGGAATGTCTTTCTTTATCATTTGCTAGGGGTGGAACGGATAACGGTCGTGCCCTGGGGAACCGATCTGCTCGCCGCGCTCGCCGCCGCCGAAGCGGAAGCCGCGGCCGAGGGGCGGCGGCCTTACGTCATTCCGCTGGGGGGCTCCAACCCCATCGGCGCGCTTGGCTATGTCGCCTGCGGGCAGGAGATCGCCGCCCAATGCGCCGAGGGAGGACTTGAATTCGACAATATCGTGGTGGCCGGGGGCAGCGCCGGTACCCAGGGCGGGTTGCTGCTCGGGCTGAGGAGCGAGGGGTGCGGCGTCCCGGTGACCGGCATCAGCGTTCTCAACCCCCGGGAGGTTCAGCAGAAGCTGGTGTACGAGATGGCGGAAAAAACGGCCGGCCATATCGGCGCGGCCGTGCCGGTAAAGCGCGAGGAGATCGCGGTGTACGACGACTACCTCGGTCCTGGGTACACGCTGCCGACCGCGGCGATGGTGGAGGCGGTCAAACTGCTCGCGAGTACGGAGGGCATCCTGCTCGACCCGTCGTACACCGGCAAGGCGATGGCCGGGCTGATCGACCTGGCCCGCAAGGGTGTGTTCCCGGCCGGCGGCAGGGTGTTGTTCATTCATACCGGCGGGTGGCCGGCGCTGTTCGCCCATCAGGAATTGTTTTTGGATAAATAGCAGCCGTTGATAAGCCCCCATCTGCGGCGGTGCTCCTCGACTGCCATCCGAAAATTTTCTTCAGCCGTTACCTTTATCGGCTGGCAGCGTTTAACACAGTGAAAGGCTTGGATGAATACATATTCGAGGAGGATTCCGATGTTGAAACGCAGCCTGGTTGTTTTCACCGTACTGTCCCTGCTGGCCGCCTGCCTGGCAGGCCCGGCGCTCGCCGCCCCGGCCGACGGGGCCCGCACAATCACCGTCACCGGCCACGCCGAGGCGGCGGTGACGCCCGACATCGCGTTCGTTACCGCCGGTATCGTTACCACCGGCGCGGATGCCGAATCGGCCCGCGCGGACAACGACCGGACGATGCGGCGGATCATCGACGCCCTCGCCGCCCAGGGCACTGACAAGGGCAACATCGCCACGTCCCAGTTCTCCCTGCAGCCCATCTACAGAAACGACGGCAAGGACGGCGCGCCCGGAACGATAAGCGGCTACCGCCTGCAGAACAGTGTGACCGTGAAGGTCGAGGACCTCGCTAAAATCGGCCCCGTCATCGACGCAGCCTTCGCGGCCGGCGCCAATCAGTTCCAGGGCCTGCGCTTCGCCGTCAGGGACGACGACCGGCTTCACGACGAACTGCTCCGCAAAGCGGTGCTGGACGGCCGGCACAAGGCTTCGGTGATGGCCGACGCGCTGGGCGTCGCCCTCGGGCAGCCGCTGTCGGTATCGGAGGGGGGACGCTATATGCCGGTGCAGTTCGACGCGGTAAGGTCGTACAAGGCGGCGGGAACGCCCATCGAGGCGGGGACGATGACGGTGAGCGTGGACGTCAACCTGGTATTCGGCATGTAGGCGCGGGAACGGAACGCTCCTCCCCGCAGTGTTCGCGTAGCTCATGGAAAGCCGCCCGTTGTGGAAAACAACGGGCGGCTTCTTGCGTCCCATAGGGCGGCAGGTGTTTTCATGCAGAAACGCGAGGCGGATTCTTGAAGCATAATTGAGCCAAATTCGCCATGAAGGGCAGTTTTGTACGAATGTACGTTTTCTCTATCTTTTAGCTGATTGGCCGTTGTGTGCCGAAAACAACGGTAAGCCTTCTATCTGCGGCATAATCAGGCGCTGGATAAGATTGGCGAGCTCCTTCTTTTAGCAGACGTAACAAACACATACCGCCAAGTATAATGTATTCGACGAAAAAGCGACACATTTCGACTTTGCTGCCGATGAGCGGTAGTGATTCCGCTGTGCCTCCGATGGCGGAGATTTAATCATAGATGGATCGGAATCAAAAGGAGTGGTAGCAAAGATGGCAGCGACACCGATAAACGGGGGCACCCGGAGAGGGCTGGCGTTTAACAGCCTGCAGACGAGACTGACGGTCATAATCCTGGCAATTTTCCTTATTTCCCTGGGTGCGCTGGGGGGGATCAACCACTGGCAGGCCGAACGGATGCTCGCCAAAAGCATCGATAGCGGCCTGGCGACCCTGGCGACGATGACGGGCGAAAGCATGGGCGACTGGCTTGACGGCGTTAAGCTGGAACTGAGCGGTATGGCGAACGCGCCGGTATTTCAAAGCGGCGACCCGGCGGCGATCGTGCCTTTTCTGCAAACATTGGCGATGAATAATAAGAAATACGAGTCGTTCGCTTACGTCAATCCCGCCGGTTTTTTCAATAACAATACGGGCGCGTCCGGCGACCTGAGCCACCGGGCTTATATCCGCCAGGCGCTGGCAGGCGTGCCGGCGATTTCCGACCCCGTGGTCTCCAAGGCGACGGGCCGGATGGTGGTGGTTGTCGCCGTACCGGTAAAAACTGCCGGCAAGGTGACCGGCGCTTTATTCGGGGCAGTCGATATTGACAGCCTGACGAAGCGGCTGTTGGAGGTGAAGGCGGGCAAGACCGGCTACGCTTTCGTGGTGCGGGGCGACGGCCTGATGATCATCCATCCCAACAAGGACTTGGCGATGAAGATCAATGTCCTGGAGGACAAAAGCGCCGGCGAAGCGATGAACGCCGCTTCACACAGGATGGTCAAGGGAGAAAAGGGATCGCTGGTTTACGAGTACAAAGGGATGAAAAAGATGATCTCCTACGCTCCGGTGCCAGGCACGAATTGGGCGGTGTGCGTCACCGTTCCGCATGCCGAACTGTCCGAGGATCTGGTAACGCTGCGCAACGTCTCGATGGTCACGGTCGCGGTGGTGCTGGTCCTCGCCGCCCTGGCGATAGCGCTGATGGCGCGGCGAATCGCCGCCCCGCTGAAAAAGCTGGTGGCGTTCGCCAACGAGGTAGCCGCCGGCGATGTTTCGGAACGGCACCGCACCATCTATACCCGGGACGAAACCGGTCAGCTGGCTGACGCAATGTTCCGGATGAGGGACAATTTGCGCGCCCTGGTAAGGCAGATAAACGCCAGCGCCGACCAGGTGGCGGCCTCGGCCGAGGAACTGACGGCGAGCGCCGAGCAGTCGGCCCAGGCGGCCAACCAGATCGCGGCGTCGATAACCGGCGTGGCCGGCGCGGCGAATGAACAGTTGACGGCGGCCGACGAGGCGTCGGCGGTTGTTACACAGATGTCGGCCGGCATCCAGCAGGTGGCGGCCAACGGCAACCAGGTGGCCGGACAGACGACTCAGGCGGCCGAGAAAGCCAAGAACGGCGGCCAGCAGGTGGACAAGGCCGTCAGGCAGATGGGCCAGATCGAGAGTTCCGCCCAAACGGTTGCCGCCGCTGTCGCCAAGCTGGGCGAGCAATCGAAGGAGATCGGCCAGATCGTCGGGACGATAGCCGGTATCGCCGGACAGACCAACCTGCTGGCCCTTAACGCGGCGATCGAGGCGGCGCGGGCCGGGGAACAGGGCCGCGGCTTCGCGGTGGTGGCCGAGGAGGTCAGGAAGCTGGCCGAGCAGTCGCAGGCGGCGGCCGGGCAGATCGCTGATCTGATCGAGAACATCCAGCGGGATACCGACAAGGCGGTCGCGGCGATGGATACCGGGGCCCGCGAGGTGAAGGCCGGCACCGAGGCTGTTACCGTCGCCGGGGCGGCTTTCGGGGAGATCGTGGCGCTGGTCACCCGGGTATCGGATCAGGTGCAGGAGGCATCGGGCGGCATGCAGCAGATGGCGGTCGGCAGCGAGCGGATCGTCGGGCTGGTGCGGACGATTGACGCTTTGAGCAAAACATCGGCCGGCGAGGCGCAGAGCGTGTCGGCTGCGGCCGAGGAGCAGCTGGCGTCGATGGAGGAGGTCGCCTCGTCGAGCCAGGCGCTGGCGAAGCTGGCCGAGGAGTTGCAGGCCGCGGTGAGCAAGTTCAGGGTATAGCATAGGTTGCCGTCAAAGGCCCGAACCCCTAAGGGGGTACGGGCCTTTGACGGTTCCTGGCCATTGGCTGGCGGGCGACGCCGTTCTAGCGGCAAGCGTCCGGGAATAATTTCCTTTCTGAAGAAAAATTATCCTTTTTTTAGCAGGAATAAAAGGATAACAGGCGAATAATAATCAAATAAACAGAGTAGTTTATCTGCGGCGGGACATATAATGTACCAGAGGGACAAATTTGATCCCGCAGGAGGGCGCCAGTGGAAAAAACCGTCGCCTTGCACCGTAAGATCGCTCCCGAGCTGATTGGCGTGATTGAAGACCGGTTCAATATTCTCCGTCAGATCCAGTTCGCACAGCCGGTCGGACGGCGGGCTCTCGCCGTAGCTCTGGGAATGGGCGAGCGGGTGGTGCGGGCCCAGGTGGATTTTCTAAAAACAGCCGGGCTGATCGATCTCACGCCCCTGGGGATGTCGATCACCGAGGAGGGGCAGGCGCTGCTCAGCGAGTTGGCCGGGTATGTGCGGGTCCTCCACGGGTTTTCCGCCCTGGAGGAGGAGCTTGCCGACCGCCTGGGCGTACGGCGGGTGGTTATCACCCGCGGCGACGTCGACACCGACCCGGCATCGCTTCGCGAGTTGGGGCGGGCCGCCGCCGGAGTACTCGGCGGGTATCTGGGAGATAATATGACCGTCGCCGTGAGCGGCGGGTCTACGATGGCCTGGGTGGCCGAGGCCGCGTCCGCAGCGGCGCGGGATGTGACGATCGTGCCCGCCCGCGGCGGCCTGGGCGAAAAGGTGGAGTACCAGGCCAATACCATCGCCGCCGTTATGGCCGGCAAGCTGGGCGGCCGCTACCGGTTGCTCCACCTGCCGGACGGCGTAGGCGGCGAGGCCCTCGACGTGCTGCTCGCCCATGACGCCAATCTGCGGTCCGTCGACGAGCTTATCCGCCGGGCGGATGTCGTTCTTCACGGTATCGGACTGGCCGAGGCCATGGCGGCAAGGCGCGTCATCGCCCCGGCGCTGATAAACGAGCTCAGGGCGCGGGGGGCGGCCGGTGAAGCCCTCGGCCAGTATGCTACCATCGGCGGCGAGATCGTATATACGACCGACAGCATCGGTTTGCGCCTGGATGATCTCGGCGGCGTGGGCCGGGTGATAGCCGTGGCCGGCGGCCGCAGGAAGGCGGCCGCAATCGTGGCGGTGACCGCCGCCGGCAGCCGCGACGTCCTTGTAACCGACGAGGCGGCGGCCCGGGCCATCCAGGATATTATTAAGCGCTGACTAATAAGGAGGAATATATCATGGCAATTAAAGTAGGGATCAACGGTTTTGGCCGCATCGGCCGCAACGTTTTCCGGGCGGCGCTCGGCAATCCGGGATTGGAAATCGTGGCCGTAAACGACTTGACCGACGCCGAGACCCTGGCCCATCTCCTCAAGTACGACTCGGTCCACGGGACGCTGGGCGCCGAGGTCGAAGCAAAGGACGGCGATATCGTCGTCAACGGCAAGACGATCAAGGTGCTCGCCGAGCGCGACCCCGCCAATCTCCCCTGGGGCGCCCTCGGGGTGAGCGTGGTGGTCGAATCGACCGGCCGCTTCACCGACGCGACGAAGGCAGCCGCCCACCTCGGGGCCGGCGCCAAGAAGGTCATTATCTCCGCCCCGGCAAAGGGCGAAGATATCACCGTCGTCATGGGCGTAAACGACGACAAATACGACCCCGCCAAGCATCACATCGTTTCCAACGCTTCCTGCACGACCAACTGCCTGGCGCCGTTCGCCAAGGTGCTGCACGAGAAATTCGGCATCAAGCACGGCATGATGACGACCGTCCATTCCTATACCAACGACCAGCAGATCCTCGATCTGCCGCATAAGGACCTGCGCCGGGCGCGGGCGGCGGCGATGTCGATCATCCCGACGACGACCGGCGCCGCGAAGGCCGTCGCGCTGGTGCTGCCCGAGCTCAAGGGCAAACTCAACGGCTTCTCGCTCCGGGTTCCGACCCCCAACGTGTCGATCACCGACCTGGTGGTCGAGGTGGAGAAGGCCACCACTGTCGAGGAGGTCAACGCCGCGCTCAAGGCGGCCAGTGAAAACGAGCTGAAGGGCATCCTCGGCTACTCCGACAAACCGCTCGTGTCCCGCGACTACAACGGCGACCCCCGTTCCTCGATAATCGACGCGCTTTCCACCATGGTGGTCGACGGGTCGCTTGTCAAGGTCATTTCCTGGTACGATAACGAGTGGGGTTATTCGAACAGGGTCGTCGACCTGGTCGGCCTCATCGCCAAAAAGGGTATTTAACGGAAAATTAACCAAATATTTCCTTTCGGAAAGGGCAAATTTCTGATAGGATAATGGTAAAACTAGGCTTACGCCTGCGCCTGGGGGCCGGCGCAAGCCGAGTTTTCTTTTCGGCGATGCCAACCTTAAGGGTTCTGTGGAGGTGTGCGAATGAACAAGAAAACCATCCGCGATGTCGATCTCGCCGGCAAGAAGGTGCTGGTGCGGGTGGACTACAACGTTCCCATGGACGGCGGGGCGATCACCGACGATACCCGCGTCAGGGCGACGCTGCCGACCCTGCGTTATCTGCTGGAGCAGGGGGCAGCCGTAATTCTTGCCAGCCACCTGGGCCGGCCGAAAGGCGCCCCGGCGGTCGAATTCTCGCTCAAACCGGTGGCCGAACGGCTGTCCGGCCTGCTCGGCCGCGAGGTGCTGTTCGCCCCTGACTGCGTAGGCGAGGCGGCCGAGGGACCGGCCAAGGCCCTTAAACCCGGCCAGGTGCTGATGCTGGAGAACCTCCGTTTCCACAAGGAAGAGGAGAAGAACGACCCCGAGTTCGCCCGCAGGCTCGCGGCTCTGGCCGATACTTACGTAAACGACGCCTTCGGCGTTTCCCACAGGGCCCACGCTTCGGTCGAGGGCATAACCAAATACCTGCCGGCGGCGGCCGGTTTCCTGCTGGAGAAGGAGATCGACTTCCTCAGCCGGGCGGTGGGCGATCCTCCCCATCCGTACGTCGCCATCATCGGTGGCGCCAAGGTCTCTGACAAGATCGGCGTGATCGCCAACCTGCTGACCAAGGTCGACACGCTCATCATCGGCGGCGGCATGGCCAACACCTTCCTCGCCGCCCAGGGATACGCCACCGGCAAGTCGCTGGTGGAGCAGGACAAGATCGAACTGGCCGGTTCGCTGATCAAGCAGGCGGCCGAGCGGGACGTCAAGCTGCTGCTGCCGGCCGACGTGACGGTGGCCGACCGCTTCGCCGCCGACGCGGCCGTCAAAACGGTAGGTGTCGACGCCATTCCCGCCGACTGGATGGCCCTCGATATCGGCCCGGCATCCGCCGCAGCTTTCGCAGCCGCCCTTGCCGGCGCCAGGCTGATCGTCTGGAACGGCCCGATGGGCGTGTTCGAGATGGATGCGTTCGCCAAGGGCACGGTCGCCGTGGCTGAAGCGGTGGCCGCCTCAGGCGCGGTGAGCGTTGTGGGCGGCGGCGATTCGGTGGCAGCGATCGAGAAGGCCGGCCTCCAGGATAAGATCAGCCATATATCGACCGGCGGCGGCGCGTCGCTGGAGTTTTTGGAAGGCAAGGTTCTACCCGGCGTAGCGGCGCTCGCCGATAAATAACGTGGCATCCGTTGATAAGCTCCCGTCTGCGTTTGGCGGGGACTTCTGAACGGCCGCCGGGAGGTATATAGTATGCGGAAACCAATAATAGCCGGCAACTGGAAAATGCACAAAACCATCGCCGAAACTGTGGCTCTGGTTAATGAGCTTGCGCCCCTCGTGGGCGGCGCGGCGGCGGAGGTGGTCGTCTGCCCGCCCTTCACCGCGCTGGCGGCTGCCAAGGCGGCGATCGCCGGAACCGCCATAAAGCTCGGCGCCCAGGATATGCACTGGGAGAAGCAGGGGGCCTATACAGGCGAGGTTTCGGCGGCGATGCTCAAGGACGCCGGCTGCGACTGTGTTATTATCGGCCACTCGGAGAGGCGCCAGTACTTCGCCGAGAAGGACGAAACCGTTAATAAAAAACTTCACGCCGCCTTGGCGGGCGGCCTTGCCCCAATCGTGTGCGTCGGCGAAACGCTGGCCGAACGCGAAGCGGGCGAGACCGAGCGGGTGGTGGACCGGCAGGTCAGGCAGGGCCTGGCCGGGCTGACCGCCGGGCAGGCGGCGGCGCTGGTCGTCGCCTATGAGCCGGTGTGGGCCATCGGCACCGGCCGCACCGCCTCCGCCGAGGACGCCGCCGCGGTGTGCGCCTTTATCCGCCGCCTGGCGGCCGAGCTGTTCGGCAAGGATGCGGCCGGGGCCATGCGCATCCAATACGGCGGCAGCGTGAAGCCGGACAACATCGCCGAACTGATGGCCAAGGCCGACATCGACGGCGCGCTGGTGGGCGGCGCCAGCCTGGAGGCCGCTACTTTCGCCAAAATCGTCAATTACTGAAGCGAGTTGATAATGTGAGCAAACTTACCGTTCCGATCGCTCTGATCATCCTCGACGGCTGGGGAGTGGGCGACGCGTGCGACGCCAGCAACGCCATCGCCCGCGCCAAAACCCCCCATATGACCCTCCTGTCCGAGCTGTACCCCAACACCGTGCTGGCCTGCGCCGGCGAGGCCGTCGGCCTGCCTGAAGGGCAGATGGGCAACTCCGAGGTGGGCCATCTCAACATCGGCGCCGGCCGCGTCGTTTACCAGGATCTGACCCGTATTTCGAAAGCTATCCGCGACGGCGACTTTTTCGCCAACCCCGTATTGGGCGGGGTTTTGTCGGCGGTCAAGGAGAGCGGCTCCGCCCTCCACATTATGGGCCTGGTGTCCGACGGCGGCGTCCACAGCCACATCGAGCATATCTACGGCCTGCTGGAGCTGGCCAAGCGCGGCGGCGTGCAGCGGGTCCATATCCACACCTATCTGGACGGCCGCGACGTGCCGCCGTCGAGCGCCCTGCAGTATATCGACGCTCTTGAGGCCAAGGCGGCCGAGCTGGGCGTCGGCCGCATCGCCACCGTTGCCGGTCGCTACTTCGCCATGGACCGCGACAAGCGCTGGGACCGTATCGAGAAGGCTTACGCCGCCCTGGTTCGCGGCGAAGGCGAGCGCGCTCCCACCGCCAGAGCGGCGGTGGAGCAGGCCTACGCGCGCGGCGAGACGGACGAATTCGTGTCGCCGACGGTGGTGGAAAGCTGTGGCGACTGCGCCATCAAGGCCGGCGACGGCGTCATCTTTTTCAACTTCCGCCCCGACCGGGCCCGCCAGCTTACCCGCGTGTTCACCGACAAGGATTTCGCGGCTTTTCCGCGCACCTATATGCCGCTCCATTTCGCCACCTTTACCCAGTACGACGAAACGCTGCCGGTGCCGGCCGCCTTCCCGCCCCAGTTTATCGGCAACACCCTCGGCGAGGTCTTCAGCGCCGCCGGCCTAACCCAGCTGCGTATCGCCGAGACCGAGAAATACGCCCACGTGACTTATTTCTTCAACGGCGGCGAGGAGAAACCGTTGCCCGGCGAGGAGCGGGCGCTTATCCCGTCGCCCAAGGTGGCGACCTACGACCTTAAGCCGGAGATGAGCGCCGTGGAGGTTGCCGACCGGGCGGTGGCGGAGATCCGTTCCGGCAAGTACGACCTGATCGTGATGAACTTCGCCAACGGCGACATGGTCGGCCACACCGGCGACCTGGACGCCGCCATCAAGGCGGTGGGGGTCGTCGACAACTGCGTGGGCCGGGTGACGGACGCCATCCGCGACCGTGGCGGAATCGCCTGCATCACGGCCGACCACGGCAACGCCGACTGCATGGTCGATCACGAGAGCGGTGAGGCGCTTACCGCCCACACCCTCAACCCCGTGCCTTTCATCCTCGTTTCCGAGAAGCACCGCCAGGCCAAGCTCCGCCCCGGCATCCTCGCCGATATCGCGCCGACGGTCCTCGACCTTGCGTCGATCGCTGCGCCGGCGGAAATGACCGGCCGCACGCTCATAATCAAGGAGGGAAAATAATGACGACCATCACCGATGTATTTGCCCGCGAGATCATGGATTCGCGCGGCAACCCCACCGTGGAGGTAGACGTGCTGCTGGAGGACGGCTCGCTGGGCCGCGCCGCCGTGCCATCGGGGGCTTCCACCGGCGCGTACGAGGCTGTCGAGTTGCGCGACGGCGACAAGGGCCGCTACCAGGGCAAAGGGGTGCTGCAGGCGGTCGAAAACGTCAACAACATCATCGCCAACGAAATAATCGGCCTCGACGCCCTCGACCAGACCGACATCGACACCATCATGCTCAAGCTCGACGGCACGCCCAACAAGGCTAAGCTGGGCGCCAACGCCATCCTCGGCGTGTCGATGGCGGTGGCCAAGGCCGCGGCCGTGTCTTTGGGCATGCCGCTCTATAAGTACCTCGGCGGCATCAACGCCAAGGAACTGCCTGTGCCGATGATGAACATCATGAACGGCGGCAAGCACGCCGACAACAACGTCGACATCCAGGAATTCATGGTCATGCCGATCGGTGCCGTGTCGTTCGCCGAAGCGCTCAGAATGTGCGCCGAGATTTACCACACCCTCAAGAAGGTGCTCAAGGACAAGGGCCTGGCGACCGCCATCGGCGACGAGGGCGGCTTCGCCCCCAACCTGGCTTCGAACGAGGAGGCCCTCAAGGTGATCGTGGCCGCGATCGAACAGGCCGGCTACAAGCCGGGCGGGCAGGTGGCGCTGGCGCTGGACGTCGCCGCGACCGAGCTTTATGAGAACGGCAAGTACAACCTCGCCGGCGAGGGGATCGTCAAGACGCCGGCCGAAATGGTCGCTTACTACGAGAGCCTGGTCGCCAAGTACCCGATCATATCGATCGAGGACGGCATGAGCGAGGACGATTGGGACGGCTGGAAGCTGCTGACCGACAAGCTCGGCGGCAAAATCCAACTGGTCGGCGACGATCTGTTCGTCACCAACACCGAGCGCCTGGCGCGCGGCATCAAAGCGCACACGGCCAACTCCATCCTCGTCAAGGTCAACCAGATCGGCACCCTCACCGAGACCTTCGACACCATCGAAATGGCCAAGCGGGCCGGCTATACCTGCGTCATCTCCCACCGCTCGGGCGAGACGGAGGACGCCACCATCGCCGACATCGCCGTGGCCGTGAACGCCGGCCAGATCAAGACCGGCGCCCCGGCCCGCACCGACCGGGTGGCCAAGTACAACCAGCTGCTGCGCATCGAGGAAGAGCTGGGCGAGACGGCCAGGTTCCGGGGCGGCGACGTATTCTACAACCGCAAATAATAACCTTCAGACACGGAAAGCCTCGGCGAAAGCCGGGGCTTTTGCGTTTGGGGACGGCGGGTAGGGGGCCCTGCTTCGGCGGATGGCCGCCGGGGCAGGCGGCGCATACAATGCGCTCTCCGCCGGAAGACTAACAGCAGCCATCGCCGGGACTTTATTCCCTTTATATCGCGCCGCAGAGGAAAAATAGCCGGGTCAATATAATATATAGTACACAACCTACTGACGGGGGGAATTAGGCATGCAGAAATGGTGCGACACCATCCTCGACGCGGTCGGGAAAACGCCGCTGGTCCTCCTTGGGCGCATCTCACCCGCAGGCGGGGCGAAGATTTACGCCAAGGTCGAAGGCGTCAATCCCGGCGGCAGCGTCAAGACCCGGACCGCCTTCGCCATGATCGAGGCGGCTGAGCGCACCGGTCAGCTAAAGCCGGGTGCGATAATCGTCGAGGTGACGAGCGGCAACCAGGGGATCGCGATGGCCATGATCGGCGCCGTCAAGGGCTACGCGGTCCGCATCGTCATGCCCGAAAACATGAGCGTGGAGCGGCAAAAGCTCATCAGGGCCTATGGCGCGGAAATCATCCTTACCCCGGCCGGCGCCAGCATCACCGAAGCGATCGAAAAAGCGCTGGCGGTGGCTGACGATATGGCCGCCAAAGACAGCCGCGTTTTCCTGCCCAGGCAGTTCGAGAACGTCAACAACCCCGACATCCATCGCCGTACCACCGGACAGGAGATTCTCGCCCAGATGCCGGGCCCCGTCGACGCGTTCGTGGCCGGCTTCGGCACCGGCGGCACCATCACCGGCGTGGGCGAAGTGCTGAAGAAGGCTTATCCCGACGTCAGGATCTTCGCCGCCGAACCCAAGAACGCCGCCATTCTCGCCGGCAAGCCGGTCGGCCACCATATCCAGCAGGGCATCGGCGACGGCGTCATCCCGCCCATCCTCAACCGCGACCTCATCGACGACCTCGTGCAGGTCAGCGATGACGAGGCCTGCGAGACTTCCCGCCGCCTCGCCCGCGAGGAAGGCATCCTCTGCGGCGTGTCGAGCGGCACCAACGCCTGCGCCGCCATCAAGGTGGCGCAGAAGCTCGGTCCCGGCAAGAGCGTGGTGACGGTACTGCCGGATACGGGGGAACGGTACTTGAGTACCGGCCTGTTTGACTGTAATAAGACAACAAAAAAATAGCGGGCGATGGCCTTCGCTTTTCGTAAATATTGCCAAATAATGCAACACATTTTACCAATCGGTGTATATTATTTATATAAAATAGCAAAAATATATCGCAAAAGGCGATTGTCAAGCCAATGGCTATTTGGTAAAATAAAGTGGTATAAAACGGGTAGGGGGTTTTAAGCACGTGTACACTGCGCTCATGATTCTCGATGCCATCCTCTCGATTGCGATAATCGCCGTCGTGGTGCTGCAGTCCGGCAAGAGCGCCGGGATGTCCGGAGCGATCGCCGGCGGGGCCGAAACGATTTTCGGCGGCAAGAAAAAAGGCCTGGACGAGCTCCTCTCCAAGGCTACCATGGTGCTCGGCCTTCTTTTCGGCTTTGTTACTCTGGCTCTGGCCAGGATGACGCTGTAGCTCTGTGCCGGGGCTACTGTCCCGGGGAAAATTGTTCTTCGGTGATTCCGGGAAATGTAATCCATTTCCCGTAATTTATTGTCTTAAGGAGGAATGAAAGTTTGGATACCTATCTTATTTTATCCGCGCTGGCGGGCGTAGTGGCGCTGCTGTTCGCCTTCTTTCTGGCCAGCAGCATCAGCAAGGCCAACGCCGGCAACGAGAGGATGCGCGAAATTGCCGGCTACATTCACGAGGGAGCTATGGCCTTCCTGTATCGTGAATACCGTTATCTGGTTATTTTTGCCATTGCCGTCTTCATAATTTTATCGATTTTCATCAACTGGCAGACCGCCGTCTGCTACATCGCCGGCGCACTGTGCTCGGTGCTGGCCGGCTATATCGGCATGCAGGTGGCCACCAAGGCCAACGTCCGCACGACCGAAGCCGCCCGTAACGGCATGGGACAGGCCATCAAGATCGCTTTCTCCGGCGGCGCCGTCATGGGCATGTCGGTGGCCGGCCTGGGCGTACTTGGTCTCGGAGCGATGTTCCTGCTGTTCGCCAAGGATGTCAACTATATCGCCGGCTTCGGCCTGGGGGCCAGCTCCATCGCCTTGTTCGCCCGTGTCGGCGGCGGTATTTACACTAAAGCGGCCGACGTCGGCGCCGACCTCGTCGGCAAGGTCGAGGCCGGCATCCCCGAGGACGATCCGCGCAACCCGGCGGTCATCGCCGACAATGTCGGCGACAACGTCGGCGACGTGGCCGGCATGGGCGCCGATCTGTTCGAATCTTACGTCGGCTCGCTGATCTCCGCTTTCACCCTCGGCGTTCTGATCTTCAAGGGCGGCGAAGGCGTGCTCTTCCCCATCGCCCTCTGCGCCCTGGGCATTATCGCCTCGATCATCGGTATACTCGTCGGCCGCGGCAGCAACGCCGACAATCCCCAGGCGGCCCTCAACATGGGCACCTATGTCGCCGGCGGCATCACCGTGGTGGCCGCAGGCGTACTCAGCATGTGGCTGTTCGGCGACCTCAAAGCCTTCCTCGCGCTCACCGCCGGCCTTATCGCCGGCCTGGCGATCGGCAAGGTAACGGAAATATACACCTCCGGCGATTACGGCTCTGTCAAGAAGATCGCCGAGCAATCGCAGACCGGCCCGGCGACCACCATCATCTCCGGCATGGCGGTCGGCATGTACTCCACCATGTGGCCGATGCTGTTCATCACCGCCGGCATGCTGGTATCCTACTTCGTCATGGGCGGCGGCCTGAAAGGCCTCTACGGCATCGCGCTGGCGGCGGTAGGCATGCTGTCGACCACCGGCATCACCGTGGCTGTTGACGCCTACGGCCCCATCTCCGACAACGCCGGCGGCATCGCCGAGATGTCGGAACTGCCCCACTCGGTCCGCGAAGTAACCGACAAGCTCGACGCGGTCGGCAACACCACCGCGGCGATCGCCAAAGGCTTCGCCATCGGCTCGGCGGCCCTCACCGCCCTGGCCCTGTTCGCTTCCTACGCCCAGTCCGTCAAGCTCGACGCCATCGACCTCCTCGATCCGCTCACCCTCGCCGGCCTGTTCCTCGGCGCGATGGTGCCCTTCCTGTTCGGCGCTCTGACGATGGAAGCAGTCGGCAAGGCGGCTAACGAGATGATCGAGGAAGTGCGCCGCCAGTTCCGCGAGATCCCCGGCCTGATGGAGGGCAAAGCCAAGGCCGAGTACGCCACCTGCGTCGATATCGCCACCGGCGCCGCCCTGCACAAGATGGTCGTGCCCGGCACGCTGGCCGTAGTTCTGCCTCTCGCCGTGGGCCTCATCCTCGGCACCGAGAGCCTGGCCGGTTTCGTGGCCGGCGCGCTGGTGACCGGCGTCCTCATGGCCGTCTTCATGGCCAACGCCGGCGGCGCCTGGGACAACGCCAAGAAGTACATCGAAGGCGGCGAATACGGCGGCAAGGGCAGCAACACCCACAAGGCCGCAGTCGTCGGCGACACGGTCGGCGACCCCTTCAAGGACACCTCCGGCCCGGCGATGAACATCCTCATCAAGCTGATGACCATCGTCTCCCTGGTGTTCGCGCCCGTGTTCGTCAAATACGGCGGACTGGTCAGCCACCTTCTCAAATAACGACTTGCGACAATGGGGCCGCAGCCGGAATTATCGGCTGCGGCCATGTTTTTTCACAGATGGGTATTGCCATCATAATTATGGAATAAATGGAAGGAATAAACATAAAAGCGGCGAATAGGGGAAGAATAATTAGCTTAACCGAAAAAACGTGAAGAGGGTGGTCGCGGCAACGGATGCTGGTGCCCTTGGTGACTCGAATTCAGAAAGGAGTATTCCCATGCAAGGTATCGAGAAGTTCATTGCCGACATGGCCGATTTTGTCTGGGGCCTGCCGCTTATAATCCTGCTGTTCGGAACGCACTTGTTTTTGACTTTTAGACTGGGCTTTATTCAGAGATATATGGGCAAGGCGATCAAGCTCTCGCTGACCCGCTCCACCGAAGGACGGGGGGATGTCAGCCAGTTCGGCGCGCTGACGACCGCGCTGGCCGCGACCATCGGCACAGGCAACATCGTTGGCGTGGCCACCGCCGTGGCCGCCGGCGGTCCGGGGGCGATACTGTGGATGTGGCTGACCGGCGTGTTCGGCATCGCCACCAAATACGCGGAGGCGTTGCTGTCCGTGAAGTACCGCATCCAGACCGCGGACGGCCAGATGGCCGGCGGACCGATGTACGTCCTGGAGCGCGGCCTCAATATGAAGTGGCTGGCCGTCGTGTTCGCCGGCCTGACCGCCATCGCCGCCTTCGGCATCGGCAACACCGTGCAGGCCAACTCCATCGCTTCGATGCTCAAGGAGACCTATAATGTTTCGCCGTATGTTTCCGGTATCGTCCTGACAATGCTGACCGCCCTGGTCATCCTCGGCGGCATCAAGTCGATCGCCCGCGTGTGCGAGGCGCTGGTGCCCTTCATGGCGATCTTCTATGTGGCCGGCTGCGCGATTATTCTACTGTCCGGCTTCTCCACCATCCTCGATTCGATCTATCTCATCGTCAGCAGCGCCTTCAGCGGTAAGGCGGCGATGGGCGGCTTCCTGGGGGCAGGCCTGAAGGAAGCGATGCGGTTCGGCATCGCCCGCGGCCTGTTCTCGAACGAATCCGGCCTCGGCAGCGCCCCGATCGTGGCGGCGGCGGCTCAGACGAAGAACCCCGTCCGCCAGGCGCTCGTTTCCAGCACCGGCACCTTCTGGGACACGGTGGTGGTGTGCGCCATGACCGGCCTGGTGCTCGTCAACACCGGCGTGTGGCAGAGCGGCCTGAAAGGCGCCGCCCTGACGAAATCCGCCTTTTCCACCATCCCTGTCGTCGGCCCGCTGGTGCTGGCGGTCGGCCTGCTGACCTTCGTCTTTTCCACCATCCTCGGCTGGTCCTATTACGGCGAGAAGGCGGCCGAGTACCTGTTCGGCAAAAAGGTGATCAAGCCGTACCGCTACCTGTGGGTCATCGCCGTTTTCATCGGCGCGGTGGCCTCCCTGCCGGCGGTGTGGAACTTCGCCGACGCCGCCAACGGCCTGATGGCCGTCCCCAACCTCGTTTCCCTGCTGCTACTGAGCGGTGTGCTTGTTGCCGAGACTCGCGAATACCTCTGGAACGGCAACCTCGACCACGAGCCGGCGGATTTCGCCGCCGCCCCCGGCGAGAAGAGGAAAGGCAAAGGCTGATTCCAGGATTGTCAAAAAGGCACCGGCTATGGCCGGTGCCTTTTGATGTTTTGCGGCTGGGGCTTTACGGCGGGGAAGCGTAGGCTGAGCGCCGGGCAATATCGCCGCTACATCGAATGGAGGCCGATGCAGTTGCCTTCGCTGTCTTCGAAAAGGCCGAAGAAGCCGTACTGGCCGATGTCGGTTTTGGGGACAAGCGTTTTGCCTTTGCTGGCGGCGACTTTGTCAAGCGTGGCGGCGATGTCGGCTACGGCGAAGTAGATGATCGCGCCGGTATAGGACGGCACGTAATGCTCCGCCTTCACCAGCGCGCCGCCGGCGCCGATCGCGTTCATCGCCATCGGGAACATGGCCATCTGCCGTTCGCCCATGTCGACAATTTCGAGCTTATGGCCGAAAACCGCCTCGTAGAAGGCTTTGCCACGCGGCATATCCGTAACGGGGATTTCGAACCAGATCACCGGGTTGATATTGTCAGCCATCCTTGTCACGCTCCTGTCTGATTACTAAGTTTATTATAACCCGGTCAGGGCTTGGACAGCCACATTATTCCAGAGCAGGGGGCCGATCGTCGCTTTGCCTGGGCATGCCGGAAAATGGTATAATTGATGTTACCAAGGAAATGGAGGAATGCCTGGTGGCGATCATGCGCGGGGCCGAGCCGTTTCTGCTGCCCGGCGGCGACCGGGGCGTGCTGCTCATCCATGGGTTCACCGGCGCGCCGGCCGAGATGCGCCTGCTGGGCGAGCGCCTGCACGGCGAGGGCTACACCGTCCTGGGGCCGCGCCTGGCGGGGCACGGGAGCAGCCCGGCGGAGATGGCGGGCACCAGGTGGCCCCATTGGTACGGCGATGCGGAGGACGGCTACCACCTGCTGAAGGGAATGTGCCGGGAGGTGTCGGTGGTGGGTCTGTCGATGGGCGGGCTGCTGGCTCTGAAGCTGGCTGCCGAGCACCCGGTGGCCAGGGTGACCGCTATAAACGCGCCCATATTCCTCCTTGACAGGCGTCTGCCGCTGCTGCCCTTCTTCCGCCTGTTCCGCAAGTACCAGCGCCAGGAGAAGCGCCGGCTGACGGTCAACGAGCCGTATAACGTTTCCTATGATTATATGCCGCTGCGCTGCCTGGTCAGCCTGCTGGAGCTTATCAGGCATGTGGACGGCCTGCTGCCGCTCGTCACCCGGCCGGCCCTGCTGGTCCAGTCGCGACACGACCGGACGGTGCGGCCGGAGAGCGTTCAGCATATCCACCGCCGCCTCGGCGGCCGGAGCAAGAGGATAATCTGGCTGGAGCGTTCGGGCCACGTCGCCACGATCGACGTGGAGCACGAGCGGGTCTTCCGCTATATCGACAGCTTTTTGACGCCAAGATCAATAGACGACTGAAGGGAGACGAAAATATGGGAGACGAACGCAACACGTGGTGTTTTGCCTGCGGGCCGGATAATCCGATCGGCCTGAAGCTCGATTTCGCCGAAGAGGGGGACAAGTATGTGGCCCGCTTTACCGCCGGTCCGGAGCATCAGGGCTACGACGGCATCGTTCACGGCGGCATCGTGAGCACGCTGCTGGACGAGATCATGGCCCGTTACCCGTACGCCAAGGGCGACGACACGGTAACCGCCCGCCTGGAGATAAGGTACCGCCAGCCGACCCCGGTGGGGCAGGAGCTGACCGTGTCCGGATGGATCGTGGGCAAGCGGGGCAGGATATACGAGATGGCCGGCACGGTGGCGCTGGCGGACGGCACCGTCACCGCCGAGGGCAAGGCCACAGTGATGGCTGTAAGGAAGTGAATCGATGACCCTTAGAGATAGAGTCCTCGCCTTTATGCGCGAGGAGGCCTACAAGCCGCTGGCGCCGGACGACCTGGCCGCCGGGCTGGACCTGAAGGCGCAAGAGCTGGCCGATTTTTGGCCGCTGCTGGCGGCTTTGGAGGAAAACGCCGAGGTTATCAAGACCAGGTTCGGCAAGTTCGGCGTGCCCGAGCGCATGAACCTGGTGGTGGGGATGCTGGCGGCGAGCGAGAAAGGCTTCGGGTTCGTAATCCCCGATAACCCCGACGAGGCCGATGTGTACATACCCCACGACGCGCTGGCCGGCGCGATGCACCGCGACCGGGTGGTCGCGCGGGTGCACGGCCAGCGGCCGGGCGGCAAGGCCCGCGAGGGGGAGATAATCAGGATCGTCAAGCGTGCCAACACCAAGGTTGTCGGCACGTTCGAGGCGAGCCGCCACTACGCGTTCGTAACCCCTGACGATGCCCGCCTGCGCCAGGATGTTTTCGTGCCGCGGGACGAATGGGGCGGGGCGGAGAACGGCGCGAAGGTGGTCGTGGAGATTACCAAGTGGCCGGAGGGCAAGCGCAGCGCCGAGGGCCGGGTGACGGAGGTGCTGGGCCTCAAGGGCGACCCTGGCATCGAGATACTGGCCATCATCAGGAACCACAACCTTGCGACCGCTTTTCCGCCCGAGGTGGAGGCCGCCGCCGCCCGCTGCCGCGAGACGGTGGGGCCGGACGAACTGAAGGGGCGGCGCGACCTGCGCGACTTGCCGGTCGTGACCATCGACTCCGAGGATGCCAAGGACCTCGACGACGCCGTGTACGTGGAGCGGCGCGCCAATGGCCGTTGGCTGCTTGGCGTGCATATCGCCGACGTCAGCCATTATGTAAAGGAGAATAGCCCTCTCGATGAGGAGGCCAGGGAGCGGGGCACAAGCGTCTATTTGGTGGACCGCGTGCTGCCGATGCTGCCTCACCGCCTTTCGAACGGCATCTGCAGCCTGAACGCCGGCGTCGACCGGCTGGCGATGTCGGCGCATATGGAGATCGACGCCCGCGGCCGGGTGGTTAGCTATGAGCTTTTCCCGAGCGTTATCCGCGTCCACACCCGGCTTTCATACAACATCGTCCGCCGCATCCTCGCCGAGGACGACGAGCACCTGAAGGACGAATACCGTCCGCTTGTCGGCATGCTGGCCGAGATGGAGCGCCTGTGCAACATCCTTCGCCAGCGGCGGCTGAACCGCGGGGCGATCGACTTCGATTTTCCCGAGCTTAAGGTGAAGCTGGACGATAAGGGGCGGCCGGTGGCGATAGAGAAGCGGGTGCGCAGCATCGCCGAATCGATTGTCGAGGAGTTCATGCTGGCGGCCAACGAGACGGTGGCCGAGCATATGGACAAGCTGGGCGTGCCTTTCGTCTTCCGCGTCCACGAGGAGCCCGACCCGGAAAAAATGACCAAGCTCAACAACCTGCTCCACAACTTCGGCCAGGCGCTTTCCAAGCCCGACAACATCCGCCCCAAGGCTTTGCAGAAAGTGCTGGGCCGGGTGGCCGGCCGGCCGGAGGAGCGACTGATAAGCACGGTGATGCTCAGATCGCTCAAGCAGGCGCGCTACGAGGCGGAGAATCTCGGCCATTTCGGCCTGGCCGCCACGTACTACACTCACTTCACCTCGCCGATCAGGCGCTATCCCGACCTCATCGTCCACCGCATCCTGCGCGAGACGTTTTCATCCGGCAGCATTTCCGCCCGTCGCCGCCAGAAGCTGGCCGCCATCCTGCCGGAAATATCCCTTCACGCCTCGCAGCGCGAACGGGCGGCAGCCGAGGCGGAACGGGAGACGGTCGACCTCAAAAAGGTCGAGTATATGGCCCAGTTTCTCGGCGACGAGTTCGCCGGGGCAATCAGCGGCGTTACGGCTTTCGGGCTGTTCGTCGAGCTGGAGAACGGCATCGAGGGCCTTGTCCATGTGTCGAGCATGGATGACGACTATTACCGCTACGACGAGGACCGCTATTCGCTTATCGGCCAGCGGACCGGCAAGGTGTACCGGCTGGGCGACGCGACGACGGTGACGCTGGTTAAGGTTAACCCGGCGGAGCGGACGATCGATTTCACGCTGGCCGGCGACGCGGCCCTCCGGCCCGCGGGCCGCAAGGGCAGAGGCGGCGGCCGGGGCCGCAAGACGGGCGAACGCGCGACGAGCCAAGGCGCCAGGAGCGGCGGGTCGGGGAAGAAAACCGGGAGCGGCGGCCAGGGGCGCAAGGCCAAGGACGGCGGAATGAAGCCCGCCGGGACCGGGGCAGCCGGCAAGGCGGCCGGGGAGGCTGCGGGGAAGCAGCCGGCCGGCACGCAGCGCAAGCGGCCGCAGGGTTCTGGCAAAAGACGGACAAAATCCGGCAAAAATCAGACATAAACTCTGACATTAGCTCTGTCATCGGTCTGATATACGGGCAGGCTTGACGATATTTCCCGGAAATAGGCGAGAAACCGACAGGGAGAGAAAAGGATGAACCGCAGGGATTTCCTGAGGATGACGGCTCTGGCGGGACTGGGAGCGGCTCTGCTGCCCGGCTGCGCGCCGACGCCGGCCAAGCCGGCGCCCCGCGCCGACGCGGGAGTGGGCCGGACGCCGGCGGCAGCCGCGCCGCCGGGGGGAAGCGGTCTGGTGGTGGCCGAGGGCACCGACCCTGCCGATATGCTGGCACGTGGCCTGGCGGCGCTGGGCGGCATCGGGACGTTTGTGAAGCCGGGGGCGACGGTGGTGCTGAAGCCGAATTTCAGTGTGCCGCGCACGCCGGAGGAGGCGGCGACGACCAATGTCGCGCTGGTGGGGGCGCTGGTGCGCTCGTGTCTGGCCGCCGGAGCCAAGACGGTGAAGGTCATCGATTATCCGTTCACCAATCCGGTCATCTGTCTGGAGAAGACGGGAATGAAGGCGGCGGTGGCGGCGGCGGGCGGCCGGGTTTATACGCTGAACGGCGGCCGCGACAAGTATTTCAAGCCGGTGCAGGTCGGCGGCCAGACGCTGGCGGCGGCCGAGTACAGCAAGGATGTGCTGGAGGCGGACGTTTTTATCAATATGCCGATTCTCAAGCACCACAACGGCACGCGGCTGACGCTGGGGATGAAGAATCTGATGGGGCTGGTGTGGGACCGCGGCTATTTCCACCGCACCGATCTGCACCGCTGCATCGCCGAGACGGCGGCGTTCAAAAAGCCGCACCTGACCATTATGGACGCGCTGCGCGGCATCACGGACAACGGGCCGATGGGTCCGGGGCCGATCCGCGAGTATAACAAGCTGGTGTTCGGCACCGATCCGGTGGCGGTGGACGCCTACGGGGCGACGCTGTTCGGGATGAAGCCGGCCGAGGTGGATTATATCCGCATCGCGACCGAGCTTGGCGTCGGGCAGATGGACCTGGGCAAGGTGACGGTGCGCAAGGCTTAGGAGGGCGCGCCGCGAAGGAAGTGTTTCGGGGGAGGAAATGACTGTGAGTGCAATAGACAGGTTGCTGGACGGCATCGCCGTTCCTGCTGTCGTGCGGGTGCGGCAGACTTTCGAGCGCCCGCGGCTGGAGGACCCGGTGGCCGAGCTGGCGGCCCAGTTGAAGGCCAAGGGGACGCTGACAGGCGTGAAGCGCGGCCATCGGATCGCGATAACCGCCGGCAGCCGGGGGATAACGGCGCTGCCGGAGATGCTGCGGACGTTGGCGGCGGCGGTGAGGGAGGCGGGAGCGGAGCCTTTCCTGGTGCCGGCGATGGGCAGCCACGGCGGCGCGACGGCCGAAGGGCAGCGGAATATGCTGATCGGGATGGGCATCACCGAGGATGCGGTGGGGGCCCCGATCAGGGCGACGATGGAGACGGTGGAGATCGGGCGCACGGCGGCCGGCAACCCCGTTTATCTCGATAAGTACGCCCATGAGGCGGACGGGATACTGGTTATCAACCGCCTCAAGCCGCATGTGTCGTTCCGCGGCCCGTACGAGAGCGGTCTGGCGAAGATGATCGTGATCGGGCTGGGCAAGCAGAAGGGGGCGGATACCTGCCACGAACTGGGCGCCGGGATGATGGCGGAGAATATCCCGGCGATGGCGGCGGTGACGCTCGCCAAGGCCAATATCATCGCCGGGGTGGCGATCATCGAGAACGCATATCATGAGACGAGCCGGCTGGCGGTGCTGGCCGGGAGCGAGATAATGGCCGGGGAGCCGGCGCTGTTGGAGGAGGCGCGGCGGCTTTGCCCACGTCTTTACTTCGACAGCCTGGATGTGCTGGTGATCGACGAGATCGGCAAGGATATCAGCGGCACCGGTTTCGATACCAATATCGTGGGGCGCTATCATACGCCGAATATCAGCGGCGGCCCGCGCATCGCGAGGATGGCGGTGCTCGATCTGACGGAGCGGACCCACGGCAACGCCAACGGGCTCGGACTGGCCGATTTTACGACCCGGCGGGTTTTCGACAAGTTCGATTTTGCGAATACGTATCCGAATTCGCTGACGACGACGGCGACGGCGAGCGTGAAGATCCCGATGGTGCTGGGGAGCGACCGCCAGGCCATCCAGGCGGCGATCAAGACGTGCAACATCGCCGACAAGGGCACGGTGCGGCTGGTGAGGATCAAAAACACGGTGGCGCTGGACGAGATCGAGGTGTCGGAGAGCCTGCTGGGCGAGGTGGCGGCGAGCCGCTACATGACGGCGGCGGGCGGGCCGTACGCGCTGCCTTTCGATGTCGCCGGGAATCTCCGCTGAACAATCGATACGAAAGACGACCGCCGCCGGGTGACCGGCGGCGGTTTTTGCGCTTATTCGATGTAAGTAACGACGTCTTTTTTCCACGGGGCGGGGCTTTTTCGCGTATCGTCACCGGCCGGCAGGCTTGATAGCTAATAAAGAGTAAATCCTTCTTCAAAACTGGCCCTATTCTTCAGCGTAAACCGCATCTTCTTGATGTTTCAAGAAGTAAAAAGGTAGGATGTCTTTAAACTTTTCTGGGCAATCCATTTGTTTTATTTCTGTAACAGTATGGGAAACAATATCCATCAATTCATCTTTATCTGCAGATGAGAGCGAATGGAATAATTGTTTCCATTCGTTGGTTTGGCCCGTTCCCTCATAATAAAATCGATACATGATCATATCCCTTGGCATGGAAAGTATTTCAAAGAACTCATCAATATTGTTGCCAAATGCCTTATAAAAGAAAGAATTTCCAGCAGCTACAACGCCTTGTGTAACATGCAGTATAGCCGATATCGCCCGGAGATATTTCTGATTCCAATGCTTTCCTATATGTAGACGATCTGTTCTTCCGATGGGAGAATATTTCATTGGGAAAGAGAAAATCTTAATTCCCAATTCTTGATTGAGTTTAATGTTGCATTCTAATCGTCTGTGTAAATCTTCCGGTTTATCTTCAAAATTAAAAAGGATATAATTTGATATTTCTTCTATCCCGTGCTCATGAGCGAGCCTAACTGCTCTAATATATGTTTCTTCAAAGGCAATATTATCAAAAGCTATTCGCAATGGCTTTATAGCAAGTTTTGCGAGCAACCGCATATTATCATCGTTGATACGCCGAGCATCGACGCCTTGGTTAAAATCAACACTACGCATTTTCCTTGCTTTATTTTTATACTTCTCAATAAAAGGACGAAGTTGGTCTTCAACTTGTAACATATAAGCGGAATAATCATCTGCAGCTTCTGCGTCTAAAAGAAGCTCTAAATAAGCATCGCGCTTATTTCCTTTTGGAATTCTCTTCTTCATTCCATCAAGATAGTTAACCAACTTTTTGTCAAGATAAATACTACGGTCTCCACGATGATATCTCCGCATGACAACATCATAAATTCCAGGATTAACAAAAGAAGCCCCTTTTCCGAACCCAGCATTGCAAAGGTCATCAATTAGTTCAGCCAAGTTGGGAGCAGTTAATATGTTATTGTCGAGAAGCAAAAGATTTTGTTTCTCGCCATACATATCATTAATTGTGCGCAATTGAGATACAATGTTATTAGTTACTTGAAATTCAGGCTCTAGTATTGGAACTGCGCAAAACGGACATTGATTTGGGCAACCTCTTGTCATATATGCGAAATAATTATCCCCTGCAGGATATTTATAATCCACCATGTCAAGAATATCGTAATCCAAAGGCAAAATATCGACGTTTACAGACTTCTCATCTCCGATGACAGATGAATCCGTTAATAATCCGGTGATAACATTACTTTCAGGTAACCCAGTTTCTTCAATCACCTTCTCTTTCATCAGCGAAGCCATAATTCCACCAACAAAGATATCAGAACTATTAGAAACCAAAGATTTATAATGATTTATGGTTTTTACTGAGAGATCAAAATCGAAGGTGAATAGAGTTGTTATATAGATTTTATCCCATAACCGATTTTCTACCGATTTATCAATTCCCTTGACAAATACTACTTCATCTCCTTTTTGTTTGTGATATGTACTAATTTTCATTAGTCCCATCGGCGGATACTTATTTTTATATGCTGGTTCCACAAGGAGAATGTTTTTCATTTTTTCTTCACACTCAGTTCAATTTTTATAGCTTCACGAAGTTTATTTGCAATATCTAAATCATGTGCAAAGAAATTATCAATAACGGCTATTATGCGTTGGTATATTTGGCGTTCATCTTTTGAATAACTTGTAGGTAAGTCTCGCTTGGTAGCATAGTCAGCGTTTATTATCTTGTTACTTATGTGTATAAGGGTCTTTTCGCTTTCTTCGGCTTGCTTGATTCGTTTCGTAACAGTATCTTTCTTATCTGGATCAAT
The DNA here is from genome assembly GCA_032334055.1 of Selenomonadales bacterium 4137-cl. Taxonomy (NCBI): domain Bacteria; kingdom Bacillati; phylum Bacillota; class Negativicutes; family Acetonemataceae; genus Anaeroselena; species Anaeroselena agilis. The sequence goes on from JAUOZS010000002.1 coordinate 137,919, forward strand.
ATTGCCTTTGCGTATAGCAACATCTAACTCTTTTTTGGGAGTTAATATACTCTTTTGTATTTTGTTTAAATCACTAATATATTTATCTCTTTTTACATCTGAGGAAATTGAACCCGTATCAATCTGTCTCTCCAAATCACTTAGTTCCGTGAAAGCTTTATCAATATTACGGATTGCAGAAATTATTTTGGATGAGCCACGACGATACGTCCTATTAAGATGTTCTGCCCAGGTAGATAGTTTGGTCGCAAGTTCTTGATATACTTTTCCCGGCTCAAAATCATCTCTTTTGGCGTTGGGAATGACGTCAGGATGCAAAATATGAATTTCTGCAGCAAACATTTTGTTTGCTACAGCCCCTTCCGAGGGAAAGAACCGGGAAAAAGTTGTATTGTCTCCGACGAGGATGTTTCCTTTTCTCAAACGGATACCTTGCAAAATTTCATCTCGAATCTGCCCAGAAAAATCCGTAATGGCAAGCCAACCGATGTACAAAGGGGTTCCATCACTGGCAATTTCGTAGACAAACTCTACATCCTTTACATAGTCCTTATTATGTGTTCTTTTTTGTAACCCCGTACTTAGCGTTCTGGTATATGGTTTATAAATGGGTTTATGGCGACGTGTATGACATATCTTGTAGGTGGGAATAGGATGACCTTTCGCTGTAAAGTGTTCTTTGATTATTGAACTAACCTGAAAACGCTGGCCATCAAAATCTACTGGAGCGACAGCAGACAAATAACGATCGATCTTTTCAGAATTATAAAGGTCGCTAAATGTATCACTGATTCCTTCGAGCCTAACCTCAAAATAGTGAGATTGAGTGTCATCATCTTCTTGATAAGAACTCATTACTTCTTCAATTACGTCGATAATATCTTCCTTTTCTGTATTGCTGGGGGAAAGAAGTTGCTTAAGACGTACACAATCCCACTTAATAACAGTGCGCACTGCTTCCCCTTGGACTGAAGTGATGAAATATAGAGCATTAGCATAACCAAGTCCACCGAGGCGACCAATTCCCCTGAACCCTCGGTTTTCTTCGTAGTCTTTATCTGAATTTCCGACATCTGTAAGCTTCTTAACGGCACTGTGTATTGATATGCCTGTCCCATTATCACGGATTGAAACTGATTTCGAATTCTCATTAACTGTTAAAGTAATCTCACCTCCATCAGGGCTCAATAAACCTTGGGCATAGGCATTGTCAATCGAGTCTGTTGCATTTTGAATATACTCACGAAAAATATCAAAAGGATTTGAGTACATTCCGAGAGATAGCGATTCTAAAACATGCTTTCCAACAATTATGTCGCCCATTATTTTTTCGTGCCCCCTTGATGATAGCAGGGATAAGGGAATTTAACTTTCAGAAGTGTCTTGAAAACAGGATGTTGGATGATCAAGTCGCCCTTACCTAAACGTGTCATCATGTTGGCATAAACGTTTGGAATATATCGATAGTCGGGCTTTGAAACTTCTATTGCATTAGTGCGACCATATATATTCGTTCCACAATTACCTTTTACGCGGTCATGGATTGAGCTCTTGAATTGCTCGGCAGAGAAGAGTATGATACCTTCCTGACGACCACGTTCTGTAATATCAAGGAGATTCGCAAGCAACGGGGAGCCCTTAGGCGATGTGGAAGGGGCATATTTATTTAACTCGTCCACAAAAACAACTATTTTTTTTGGTACCGGCTTTTTAGATTTTCGCTCAATATCGTCGTAATCTCCATGCTTCAAGTCATATACAGCGCGAATCGTATCCCCAAACACCAAGCACTGCATTTGCTCATCTAAACTTGCAATGTCAATAACCATCATATCCCCGCCGTTAATATTCTTAACTGCGTCAGATAGATGGCAGTGACGTTGTTTTTTGTCGGATGATTTTGAGTTTACAAAAATGCTGTTGTCTATAGAATTGTTGATCAACCTACTGAATTTGCGCCACGACTGTACTAATATATCCTGATTCGATTTTACTTTATTGGTATAATCCCGGACGGTTTGCTTGAAATCGCTCCAACTCATTTCTCCGCCGAATTCCCTACTTGTTTCAATGAAATTCAGAATAGATTCTATAGTAAAATTGGGGTCGTCAACATTAGAAAAGAGCATGTCGATTTTCTTGATGTCATGATCAAAAGTATAGATATAGTTAAATGCTCTACCGGCTTCATACTGTTCAAGTAAATCTTCTTTCGAGAGAGATGTATTAGAATACACATCAGTTCCTCGAACATGAGCAAAAGGATAATAATAGGTAACATTTTTGAATGGCTCACACGGAACACTTAATGTGTTCCAGTCATATATTTGTTCTTCTGTAATCTTAGTGTTTTTTTCATCAAGATGCAGAAGATCGTCGCCTTTCACATTCATAACGATAATCGCAACTTCATCACCAAGCTTTTCCTGAATGGCCTTGAGTAAAAACATTATATAGCTTGTTTTTGTCGCAAGACCAGATATACCTGAAACATTTAGATGTGCTCCCTCCGGGCCAATAAGAAAATCTCCATTATAATCAATTGGCACTACAACACCATTTGAAGTCTTCAATATGCCTGCAGAAATAGCAGACTCCTTTTTTATATCATTCAATCCCAAAGCGACTCTTATGTCATCAGCACTACAGGTATATACGGGAGTTCCTTCCAGAACCGGCATATAGTTTTCCTTATCATTGTGGACAACTGAAGCCTTAGCATATGAAAGTGCCAACCTGGAAGTCATGGGCTTCGCCTCAACATCACCAAAATCCGATGACACGAAATTACTAATGTGTCCCGGACTATCCGTAATATGAAATATATCCTGTACGACGCCGAAGGTTGTAGAACCATCCATTTTATTTGGGACTTTCACTATATCAAAGGGACCGAGGATAATATCGTCCTTTAACCAGAAATTAAACTCATCACATGAGTTAGGATTGCGCTCGGTCGCAGATACCTTTCCGATTATGTCGATATTACCCATTGTAAACCCTCCCATTCAAAATGCGTCACGTTGAAACTGATTTATAAATGCAACATCACTTGCATATGTGGACTTTATCATGGTCTCTGTGAGGTAAATTGGATATAAGTGATTGGGCCATCTATCATCCTTGCCATGGCAAGTAGGGATGCTTTCCGCTATTAGTGACAATGAAATATTGTCTACTACATCTGAATCAAGCCCATTTTCCTTATCTTCTTTTGTTGCCATTTTTTCAACCTTGATAATGCCATCCAAAGGATTTCGAACATTATATTTGTGGCGAATTCTTAAATACCAGAATCCAAATTCTCGTCCGCGCGAATTGCGTTTATGAAATACTGGCGTTCGCTCACCGTAATTTAATCCGAGAATTTGCGCACCGATATGGGGCCCACCACGTCTATCAGACATAGAAAGATTTGGATCAAAGCTCTTTGACACACCAACTACATTATAAAATAAGTCTGCAAAGTCATCTTTACCGGTATCTTCTGCAAGAAATTGTAATGGGCCATCAACAATTAACATTTTGTCGGTATCTAATACCTTTGTTTTGACCATTTCAGTTAAAATATCAATTTCTAAGCGATGCATCAGACTATTTGACTTAGCAATAGCAGCATTATTTGGAGCAGAATCTTTCATCTTATTGAAAGTATATTTCTCCACCATAAATGGATGGGCCAAATGAGAACACTTTCTTACTCTCATTTTGAGTACATCGAAATTAACATCATTAAAGCTACTGCTAATAAGCAGATAATTTTGCGCTAGTATGGTATGTTTAGAGATTTTACTTGCATGACGTCGAGCGCATCCAGCTCTAATTTGAGCAGCAATAACAGGATAGATTTTTTTGCCGGAGATAACCAAATCGCCAATTTTATAAGTTCTACGCGAACCATCCATAAAGAAATGGAACAGGGAGAAGGGAATATCTATAATGTCTAAGTGTTTTTTTGTCTTTATAGGAGCCGTTTCAAATATTTTCGATAAATCATAAGAATCAGCGTCATCATCGTTTGCGTCCTGATATGGCTCCAAATAATAACGATCTAAAGCTATGCTTTCGTTTTGAAACAGCATAGCGCCCTCTTTTTTAAATAAATCCTGTAATGTACTCAACTGCCATCCCCCGTTTACAAAGTCAATGGCTCTTATGACTCCTTTTATCGAGAGGTTTCTTGGCATTTCTAGGTATCGCCCATGACTTGCCAAGGCGTTGGACGCCTTCAATGCGCCCTTGTTCGCAAAGGACTTGTACCCGACGCTCGGATATACTCCATTTTTGGGCTGCTTCTTTTGCTGTAATATAATCCATACAACATTACTCCCTAACTGGTACGGTTCGACATGCACAGTATATACGGGATTCCGAACAAAAGCAATGGGGTTTTACCTAAATAGTAAGATCTTGCCATTTGGTAGGATGTATAAGAAATACGCATCAAAAGGGGAGACGTTAACCGTCTCCCTTTGGCTTCTTGAGGAGTAATATTCAGCTAATCCCATTCATTGTTCTATCCAAACCCAGCGTACCGTTACACTCAGAGGGATAAGGTTCACTGCGACTACTCCTAAACCCTGGATGACCTTGCGGGGCCGCA
>JAUOZS010000003.1 GCA_032334055.1 Selenomonadales bacterium 4137-cl
TGAACTGAACCCGAAAAAACGGACATTGAGCAAAAAAGCCTCCTGTTGTAGGATAACTACGATAGGAGGTTTTGTATGTCACGGAAATGGACAGATATGCAATCGGCTGAGCGGATTATCCTGCAAATGCGACAAGATGGAAGAACCAGGCGGGAGATAGCAGATGCCTTGGGTCTTGAAAAAGTACAAATCAAGAACTGGATTAACCGGTACAATCGGAGACAGACCACCCTTCCGGCATCCCCCAAGAAGAAAGGCCGCCCCAGAAAAAGCCCGATAACTGCACACCACGCGATGGAGCTGCGGATACGGGAACTTGAAAGAGAAGTGGAACTATACCGGTCTTTTCTTCACGCTGCTGGAAGGATGTGAGAGCACAGGTTAAGTACATAGCCATAGCGCAAAATGCCGGCAAGCATCCGGTTGCGGTCATGTGTAATTTCTTTGAGGTATCAAGAAGCGGCTACTACGCGTATCTCAAACGGAAAGACCGGTCATCCGCCGAGGAGAAGTTGGCCGCCTTGATTCAAAAATGCCAGCGGCAGACTAATGGAACTTACGGTTATAGGCGTGTGGGGATATGGCTTGAGAGGCGAGGCATTAAGAAAAACCATAAGGCGGTGCTGCGCATCATGAACAAGTACGGGTTGCTGGCGCAAATCCGGCGCAGAAAAAAGTACCGGCAGATGAGCGGTCAACTGCACCGGTATCCGAATATCCTCGGCCGCGATTTCACAGC